>JAFGPE010000118.1 GCA_016926055.1 Candidatus Woesearchaeota archaeon
CGGATCGGATTTTTTTGGACTCCCGAAAATTTTCCGCTGTGGAAGACGAGCGGCTTTCCAGCCACCAATTACAAATTGGTGAAAAATTTTCGAGGATTTTATCTTCTTCTCAAAACATAAAGAAATTTCTGATAATTCCTTTATCCAATTATTTTCAATATCTTCTCAACCTTCACCAACCAGGGAATGAAACATTCAGAAACAAAGAGAAATTTTGGTTTGTGAAACAATCTACTTCTTTCCTTTTATCATCTTAAGAATCTTTTCGTTTCCTTTCCAGTCAAGCGTTTCCTTGAGCACGTCAACAATGTTCTCAACAGGAATGACCATTATCTTCTTTAGTTTCTCTGTGTCGATAATTATATCTTGCATGTTGCTCTTCGGCACAATTACTTTCTTGATTCCTGCTTCTATTGCCGCTTCTACCTTTGATGAAACCCCTCCAACAGGCAATACTTCTCCCCTGACAGACAATGAGCCAGTCATTGCATATTCCTGTCGTATTGGAATCTTCTTCAATGCAGAGATTATTGATGTTGCAACAGCTACGCTTGCAGAATCTCCCTCCACTCCCTCATATGTCTGCAGGAACTGGACGTGAATATCATATGTTTCCTTTATGTCCTCGCCGAAGTATTTCTTGATTATCGCTGAAACATTCTTTATTGCCTCTTTTGCTATCTCTCCAAGCTTTCCAGTAGCGATAATTTCTGATTCCTTGCCCCCTGGAGTGACTTCTGATTCTATCGGCAGAATTATCCCTGAGAACGCTGACTCTGAGCCGATAACTGCTAAACCATTAACCCTTCCAATATGTGTACCATGTATCTTTATGACTTCATATTCCCTTTTTCGTTCGATTGCCTTGTCTGCAATCTGCTTCTCAAGCGTTCTTGCAACCTTTTTTGCTTTCTCAATGTGCTCCGGTTCAACGAGCTTTGCCTTTTCCTCAAGGGCAATATCCCCTGCTGCCCTCACTAAGCCGCCAAGGTCCCTTAACCTCAAAGTAAGATGGCCTTTTCTGTTAGCCATCTTCCTTGCCTCGTTGATTATCCGAAAGACTGCATCCCTTGTGAAATGCGGGATTTTCTTGTCCCTTGTCACTTCCTGTGCGACAAACACAGCTATCTTCTCCCTGTTCTCCCTTGTGTCAGGTATTGTTTCATTCATGTAAACCTCATATCCATATCCTCTTATCCTGCTCCTCAACGCCGGGTGCATGTGCCTTACCGTTTCAAGGTTTCCTGCTGCAACAAGGATAAAATTGCAGGGCACCGCCTCTGTCCTCACCATTGCGCCTGCACTCCTTTCGCTCTGGCCAGTTATGGAGTATTTGCCTTCCTGAAGAGCTGTCAATAATTCCTGCTGAGTCATTGGCTGCAATGTTGCAATCTCATCTATGAAGAGAACTCCAAGATGCGCCTTGTGAATCATCCCTGCAACAACTCTCTCGTGCGCAGGCGTTCCCAAGCCTCCAGATTGAAAAGGATCATGAAGCACATCGCCAAGCAAAGCGCCTGCATGCGCTCCTGTGGCATCGTAGAAAGGAACCTGCTTCTTCTTGAAGTTGTCAACAATCAGCCTTGGAACCTTAGTTCTTGTCTCGCCCATTTTCTTGCCGAAGTTTATGAAAAGAACAAATGCTGCTAGGAAAACCATCCCGCCAAGAAAGAAGGCAGCAAACATAATATTCGCAGCCACAGTTCCTTCCTTAAGATACTGTGCCCTTATCCACCACGGCGAAATCATGGCAAGAATGACAATCACAAACATGAAAAGGTTCTGGTTCTTAAAAACCGAAGCAGATTCTATTTTAGCCTTCATTACATAATCCCTGCCTTTTCCGGCGGGGACTGTTCGTATCAAAGGGGTGTTTTCATCATTAGGATTATGGAACGAAAGAATATCGACAAGCTTTTCCTTAGGAAGCAGTTCTGTCAGCGCTAGACCCAGCATGGACTTTCCTGTTCCGGGCTCGCCAATCAAAAGAACATGCCTTCTCTGCAGCGCTGCTTTCCTTGCAACGTTGACGGCATCATCCTGTCCTATAACCTGATCTATTATATTCTTTGAAACCTTGATTTCACCGGTATTCTTAAAGTTCAGTTCTGCCATCTCCCCACCAAAAAACAACGATTTAGTATTAATAACTTTCGGAATAATGCTACTATTTTAAAGCTTTTCCGTTTTTATCGTAAGGATGCATGGTTTTTCTGGAAGATTTCTGTTTTTTTCATAACAAAGTTTTTATTGATCGCAACAAGAGCCAGAATAATGAAAGAGTCCACACTGCTGAAGCTGGCATTCACTGTCTCTTCCATTGGAATAATCTCCATGTGGCTAATATCGGGCAGTATCGAGCCAGATGGCAATGAGCTGAGGGAGAACAGCTATGTTAAAGTGAAAGGAACAATAAGCAGAATAAGCGAAACAGACTCAACTTTCTTCATTGGTCTGGAAACAGACAAAGGAATTGTTGATGTCGTTGTGTTCAAGAACGGAGTTCTCGAACTGAATGAACAGCAAGGAGTCGAGATAAACGGAAGAGTTGCCGTTTACAACGGCAAGAAGGAAATAATAGCTGAAAGAATAAAGACATATAGATAGTCATTTCTTGCTACCTGATGAAGCAAGCAGTGTGACTGAAAAAACCCCGACAAGTAGCAGCACAATCATTCCCAGAACCTTCGGATGGAATATTGTTGCCATCACAGTTCCGGTCCCTCTGCCGCTGACATCGCCCTGCACCTCCAAGCTAACATTACCTCCCTCCGCGTGCACTACAGTCTGGGTGCTAGTGTCGCTTGTGCCCCCGAAGTAAACATAGCCCAAGGTTGAAGCAAGAACAGTAAAGCTGATTATCATTATCCATGTGCTTATCTCTTTGTTCTTCTTCAGAGCATCGAAAAAATAATTCTCAGGTGCCCCCATTATCCTGTAAAACACAAGCATCATCACGAGGAAGATGAAAAGCACTGCAAACCACGGTGTCATAATCCTTATCACCGCGCCAAGGCTCGGGCTTACAAGCACCATCACTGCAGCAGCTAAGGCAATAATCGCATGAAGGCTGTTTTTTTCGCCGAAAAGCTTGGAGTAAGACAGTAGTCCATAAACTATGGCATAAACAAGAAGCATTGAAAAAATTATGGAAAAAGGCTTCAGTAAGCTTACATCCAAGGGACTTGCCATTTACTTCTTTCCCCCTCCTGTAAAAGCGTTCTGCAGGTTCTCCCAGAACTTAGAAGGCGATTTCTTCTCTTTATCCCCTCCTGCTATAAACATGACTAGCAGTCCAAATACGAGCAATATTATGATAAGTGAAACTGCTTCGGTGCCAAAGAATTGGTAAAACCATGCAAAATTCCACCATCCTGCAGAACCTCCAAATATGAGGACGATTATGGCAATGGATATAAAAGTTACCCAGCCTGAAAGAGCCATGCCAATTAAATGAACCTCCCCACCAAACAATCCTATGAGTATCAAGAGCATCACTATTGCCACTATGACGACAGAAACCTGAGGCAGAGCATTGTTCATAATGTTGACAGGGTCATAAGCAGGATTCGGATAATAATGCATTACATGAGGTACAACCACCATTGCAGCAATTATCACCGCAACTGCAAGATTGATGTTTTTCTTCCCCTCGCCAAATATCCTTGCCTTCTGCAGTATGGCGAACAATACCGTGAAAATCAGCAGAAAGGGCAAAAGAACATCAGACACACCCAAGTTCTCAAGTGAACGAATAAAGTTTTCCAGATTGTAATAGCCGCTTGCCATTGTATTTACCTCCTCTTTTTATTTTGATTCTTCTTTTTTCTTATCACTCTTCGAAGACGGCTCTCGTGTTATGAGAGCCATAAACACAACAATGAATATCAGCATAACTACTGTCAGGAACCACGAACTCGATATGTGGCGCGAGACAAAGTTGCCGATGTCATCGAGCCATTCAAGCGAGTCAAAAAATATGAGCAGTATTGCAATCAGGATTACAACCATGAGTATCCATTTGAACGGGTCCTTTAAAACAACGTCGTCGCCTTCCTTGAAAAACATTGCGATGAGCACAAAGAACATGACTACAAGTATGAGGATAAGTGTCATGTTTGCAAGGCTTTTGTTGATTATGGCAACGAGCTTTGTCGAGGCAACCACAAGAAATGCTATCACAAATGCAACCATTGAGTTGAGGTTCTTTTTCGTGACTTTGCTCCCATCTACATCATCTGTGCCGAGTACCTTGGAGCGCTCAAGCACAGCAAAAAGAATCGTGAAAACAAGGAGGAAGGGCAGCACCACATCATAGACACCTATCCTGTCCATGAAGGTAATTACACCTCTCAATGTAGTTTCATCTGCCATTATCTCAATCTATTATAAAATGGGTATTTAAATGTTACGGTTAGAAGCGGGGAGTTAGGGATTTGGAGTTGCAAAAAGAAGTTCATCTAAGCTTTTCCAGAGTGCGAAATCTTTGTCCAGTGCAGCAATCTCTGTCTCATACTCTGAAGCGACTATCAGGTCATGCTTGAGGTATGTCTGCTTCATTCTTTTCTGAATCATATAATAAGTTTCTATCAACTCTGTTTTGCTAAAATGTTTTGTTCTATACCCTACAGCATCAGACCAATGTCTTGCGGCAGTAAGTTTATGCACCAATCCTTCAAATCCTTCGAAGTCAAATCTATATCCATATTTCTCAGGAGTCCTGAATAGCAATGAGCCTGCATCAGGCATCTGCATAAATGTATAAGGCAAAACATCGTGCCTGAGATTTTCCTTCCTGAATCTACTGGCATAAATCGCAACTATCTTGTCTGCCAACTGAAGCGTCTCCTCAACAGTCTCTTTGGTATCTCCAGGAATACCGAGCATAAAATAAGTGCTTTGTGGAATCCCATAATCTGCAACAAGCCTGCAGTGCTCAAGGAGTTCATCATTGGTGTAACCCTTGAAATACTGCCTTCTTAATTTCCTGTTTCCTGATTCTGGACTATGGGTTGCTTCCAGAGTCGAATCATGAGTCTTCGACCATGTGGTCCATCTCTCCAAGTAGCGTTTGTCAGCAAGGCTGAAGAATTCGAACACAATGTGTACACCTGAAATCCCTGATCTCTCCAAAGCTTTAAAAAATCTCCCTATGTATTTTTCTCCATCACGCCTGATGTCGCCGTAAAGGTATATCTTGTCCCTGCCCTTCTGCATATTCTTTTTAATGAGCTCAACAACAGTTTCAGGATCAATTATATAGGTCTCGCTTGCCCCCATCGCTTCCTTGAAAGATTTTAGCCCTCCAGTGCAATAATTACATGTTCTGTTGCAGCCACGGAACATTGTAATCAATGCCCTGTCGGGATTTACCAGTGGCTTGTCCAAAAGCAAATCATATCTGGTTAAGTCAAGACTCTTTCTCACATCAGGTGTGGCAGGTTTGTTTTTCACTATCCCTGTCGGGGTCTTATAAACAAGACCAGGTATCCTCTTAAGATCAAAGCCGTTTTTCAATAATTCCTCGGCTAAGTCAACAACGCTTTCGTCGCATTGTCCCCTCATTATAAACTCCACATCAGGATATTTTTCCAGGATTTCTTCGCTAAACAAGGATGCTGTAAAACCACCAAGAACTGTTCTTGTCTGAGGGAAGTATTTTTTAAAAAGTCTCGCTGTTTCAACCGCTCCCGCAGAATGAATCATCCAATGTGCATCTATGCAGGTTATTCTCGGAGAATATTGTCTGATGAAAGACTTAACTAATGCATTTAATGTTTCTCTTTTATTCCTAAAAACACGCTCGCCGAGATTAAGTATTCTTGCAGTATAGCCTGCATTATCCAAATTATTGCCCATGCTGAAAAAGCCAGCAGGAAAAGATACAAACTGGTTTGTATATGCTACATCCGCATCTAACGTAGGAATAGAATTACTGAGATTTGCAGGAGGATGAACGAACAACACGTCTATGTTTGTTTTTTTCATTTGTTATTCGGTTACTTAATGCAGATATATTAATTTTTTCAGCAACCTTTATAAATCCCGCCGAATAAGGGCATTCTGAGGTGCCAACATGAGCATGATTGACAAGAATGATTTCATTGCGATAAAGAAGGACATGGATGATTATTATAAAACACATGAGGATATTGTGAGGAAGAGCCGGGACATCATAATCCTTTCAAAGCAGATTATTTATTCTGTCCACAGGAAGAACACGAAGCAGGCAAAGTTCCTTGCAAAGAGGATAACCAACGGGGTCAAGAGTCTGAGCAAATACAAGAACTCCCGCTTCGGGGCAACAGGCTCATTCAAGGTTGCGATACAGGAGTATGTGGAGGCTATTGCCTATCTTGAGTTTGTGCTGAACAAGAAGCTTGTGAGCATAAAGACATTAAAAGTTGACCCGGAGTATTATCTGATGGGGTTGTGTGATTTAACAGGAGAGCTTGTAAGAAGGGCTGTAAATGCGGGGATAAATGGAAATTTTACAGAAGTGATGCAGATTCATGGCTTTGTCTCGGAGCTTTACACTGAGATGATGAAGTTTGATTTCTTCAACGGTGAGTTAAGGAAGAAATTTGATTCCATAAAATGGGACCTGAAGAAGCTTGATGAGATGGTGTTTGAAATCAAGATGAAAAACAAGATATAAAATGAGATTTGACCTCCACTCCCATACAAAATATTCTGCCTGCGGCTATTCCAAGCCAGAACAATTGTTAAATGCAGCTAAAAAAGCAGGGCTTTCTGGAATCGCTGTAACTGACCATGACACAATGAAAGGTGCTCTCCGGGTAAAGAAGTTAAACAAGGACAAGGATTTTGAAGTGATTACAGGAATAGAGGTTTCAAGCACAGTTGGCCACATTCTATGCTACAATGTCAGCGAAAGGATAAAGTCGAGGGATTTTCATGAGATTGTTGACGAGGCAAGAAGCCAGGGCGGCTTTGTTTCAATATCGCATCCGTTTAGACAATATGCCTTCTTCAAGATGCTGAAGGTTCCCCTGGGAGACATTGCTGGAAAAGTTGATGCCATCGAGGGGCTTAACGGAAGAACATTCTTCTGGCAGAATAAGAAGGCAAGAATGTTTGCAGAAAAGAACGGTACGCCTGTAACTGCCGGCTCTGACGGGCATTTTCCCTTTGAGATCGGAAAGGTTTATATTGAAGCAAAGAATAACCTATGGAAGGAGATAAAAAAAAGAAAGGTTAAACTCCACGGCACAACCCTTCCAGGAATGATCGGGGAAGTGATGTCTGCGTATCCGAAATACATCTGCTTAAAATGTCTGAGAAAAATCACCTGAAAAGCGCTATGAGCCCAAGAGCAAGTATCAGATAATGAAGATATTCCGTGAAGAGGAGCAGAAATAGCTTCAATCTTCTTTTCTCCTTCTCTTCATAAGCAAACAAAGTTCCTGTGGGAAATCCGTGGAGGAAGATTAAGCTGAGAAACAATGGAGACTGATTAGTTTTGTAAACAAAAAAAGCCAGAATTCCAAACAAAAGGTAATGAAATTGAGAGATTGTTTTTTCCTTCTTAAGGAAAAAGCTGATGAAAAATAAGACAATAAAAATAACCAATAATGCATTATTGAAATTGAAAAAAACCAGTAGGACAAGAATTGCTGCAATTATCGCTCTCTGAAGGAACCTGAAATACCTATTTCCTGGCTTCAACTCCACCTGGATTGAATTTATTGTTCCTAGAAATGCCCCTAAGAAAAGACCAAGCCAGCTTGCGACTATTTCAATCATAAGGTAGCACCAATTGCTGTCGCAAACTCAGCATCTTTTGGGAAAATAACGTTCAGCTTGAAAAGTCTCAATGTAAAAGACAGCCGTTTTCTGAACTGGGGGATATTTATTGTCCTTCCTACAATAACTACATCCTGCTGCTTGTTTGCCTTCGCAGCATATCCTATAAGCACTCCAACACCCTCTGCCACAAGATTGATTATCCCGACTGCAAGATCTGTCTTTCTCTTTAGCCTTAGCTTTGAAAAGTTCGAGGCTGTAAGACTTCCCTTCAAGTTTCCAATCCCTGAACCAACAATGTCCTTTATCCTCAAATCGACATTGTCCAGGTTGCCCCTCGAAGCAAGATTCTCTATCTCAGAAACATCTGTTGTGCCAACAAGCAGCTTGCCTAAACCGAGAATCGTGCCGCCCCCGAGGCCTGAGCCGCAAGTGTGCTTTATCGTCTTGTCATAGTTAACAATGCAAGTGCCTGTACCGATTGATGCCACAAGGAATTTTTTCTTCTTCGAGAGATATGCTGCCCCTTTTGCTATGGCATCTATCTCGCTGACCTTTTTTGCTTTCATCTTCATGAACCTGCTTTTGCCGCCGGTTATGTTTATTCTTCTGCTTTTGATATAAGGAACAGCGACTCCAGGGGGAAGCAATAGTTTTCTAAATAACTTTCCTCTGTCCATGACCACTACCTTTGTAGAAGAATAACCAAAATCAATTCCTATCATGCATGTACCCCTTTTTCCTGCGGTATGCTTCACAAGTATTTATTTTTTTCTCATCAGATGATTAAACAGAACTGCAACTAATGCAACAAAGAAGGACGCAATCATTATTTTTGATATTCCTGCGTAGCTGCCAAGACCGAAAACGCTCAGCGCGGATGCGCTGAAGCCTGCTATTCCCTCACCACCAAGCATTCCTGCCGCACCTATTAGGAAAGCATGGCTCAGGTGCTTTGTCTTCCTCTCAACGATAAGAGCAATGATCCCTCCAATAAAAAGCGGGATTGCTATCCCGAAGCCAAGAAACATCCCTATGCCAAGAGGCATAAGCAATATTGGCTGATTCATTTTAGCAATCTTGATTATAATCTCATAAACAAATGCTGTAACAAACCCCATTAAAAAAATATGGGGATAGGCAAAGCCGAAAATCGATGATGCGACAAGCTGTGATTGAGGAGCAGGCATGGATGGCGTGAATAGAATATCTGAAAAACTTTTCTTGATTATATCCAAAACAAACGGAGCCAATAATCCTGCAACAATCGCCGCAATAAGGTCTATCCGTATTATATCTTTATAGGATGTCCCGATTATCTTTGCCGACTTGTAATCGTGGCCTATATCGCCTGCAACAGCACATGCAATTGAAACGAACATCGCAATAAGAAAAGCAGGAAGATAACCAAGCTTTAACCCGAACAAGGAGAAAAGCAGAATTATTATCAGCACGACAAGGATGCCAAACTGCTCCAAAGGGTCGATGTTAATCTCACCAGTCATCCTCGCTGCAATGGTCACCATGACGTAAAGAAGAACAACAGTAATTATTGACGCGATAACGTTTATCCCGATGAGAGTAAGGATTATTATTGACAGCAAAGACAAAAGAGGAGCGCTTCTTATGTACCATTCCTTCTCCCTGAGCATCGGCACGAAGATTTGCTTTATTTTTGGAGTGATGTATGCGAAGAAAAAGCCAATTCCTGAACCAAGAAGCAGGCCCATCCCCAGATTCTGGGTCATTGAAACCGCAGCCGAAGATTCATTTCCAAAACTGACAAGCAGAGGGATTAAGATTGCCCAGCCAATCAGAGCACCGAAGAACCAGTTGAAGGTTGCTTTTTTTCCTATAATATAGCCGGTTCCTATTGCCAACGGCATTGGATAAAAGGTAAGAAATAATCCTGCTGCTGCCAATGATGTAACAGTAAAGCCTGCAGGAAAGCTTATATCCCTCCAAAGAGCAAATATCCCTGAAAGAAGCGCAACAATAATCAATACCAGGAGCATCTTTCCTCCTGCCTTTCCTGCCTTCAATACCTCTGCCCCTGCTGCCCCGCTCGCAAATGAAAGCTTTTCCTCCTCGACAAATCTCTTTCTTAACGGAATGGAAAGAAGAACACCGAGGAGCCCTGCAAGCGCGCAGAGAACGGCGAGAACCCATGTGCTCGGCATCCCTATCGTAATGCCTTTTGTTTTCTCAAGATACCATATCCCTGGAAGAGTGAATGCGACACCTGAAGCAAGCAAGCCCCCTATTGTTCCTCCTGCCTGGGCAACATTAATCTCATGTATGTTGAGATTCTTTCCTGCAGAAAGAATCCTGAGTAATCCTGCACAGACAATCACTGAAAAGATTATCGGCCATGGAAGAGCGCCAATCTTCAAAGCTATGTAGCATGATGAAATCAGAAGGAATATTGTAACAGCGATTCCGACAGCTACCGCCTTGACAGTAAAACCGCTTTTTTCCATGAGCAGAGAAGAAAGAGAACTAATTTAAAAAACTATTGTTTCTCATAAGCCATTATCTTATCTATTCTCTTCCTGTGCCTTTCCTCGTTGGGAAAAGGGGTTTCAAGATACTTCCTTACAATGCTCTTTGCAAGCTCGTCGCCAATCACTCTGCCTCCCATAACAAGGACATTGGCATTATTGTGTTGCCTTGACATCTCTGCCATGAACTCGTTGTGGCAAAGAGCTGCCCTTATGCCCTTTACCTTATTTGCAGCGATAGAGATGCCAAGCCCTGTTCCGCAGAACAATATGCCGAGGCATCCTTCCTTGGCAACCTTCTCTGCTGCCTTTATTCCGTAATCAGGGTAATCGACGCTGTCAAGGGAATTGCAACCAACATCATCAACTGAATAACCAAGACCCTGCACAAACTTCTTTATCTTCTCCTTCAGCTCAAATCCGCCATGGTCTGATGCCACTATTATCTTCTTCATTATAGTCACCTCCATTCACTATGCCCAAATTGAATCAGCAGGTCTATTCCGTTGACAGATGGAATATCGCAGGCGCCGAAGCAGGAGCCTGCCCAGATGAAGACAGCTGCATTTGTATCTTTCTGGATTCTGTCCTGTATCTCCTTTGCTCTTGGCTTCAGGCCATCCGGTAACTGCAATAGAATGGATCTTGACTTATTATTTTTTATCTCATTCACAACCCTGTTTAATTCCAGGTCAACTTCCATAAGGAAAAAGAAATGACGGTTATTTATATTTATTATCATGAAAAGAATTAATCCCGAACCAAATGGTTCGGGCAGAGGTGTTAGATAATGATTGTAATCATGTTGACTCAGCAAAAATATCGTCGTATTTTGCAAGAGCTTCGGCTTTTTTCTTCGCCTCATCTGAAACCGGAGAGTCCTTTGCCATACTTTCGAGCAAACTCATTTTTCGCCACCTTTTTTCTCCCCTTCAAAAAAACTAATACCCAAGAGTTAGAGGGGGGAAGAAGCCTCTTGGGTAAAAGAATAAATGTAACTACTGTTAAGTTATAACTTATATATAAATCTTTCGGTCTTATTGTTACTTTTTAGTGATTAAAATAGAAAGATTTAAAAACAACATATTTTTAAGTCACTACCCTTTTCCAAGTAGCCATGGAGAATTATTTCGGCTATTTATTACACATTGGAAAGAAAGGGGGAATGTTTAGTACGATTACTGTTTCTACGCTGTCATCTTCAAAAGAATTGAAGAAATCCCAGCAATCCCTCTCGAGAATATTTATCGAGATGGAGAAGAAAGGGCTGATAGAAAGAAAACCCTCCTATCAGGGACTTGAAGTCTCATTGACGGAGAAGGGAAGAAATGTTCTAAAAGATAATTACAATAATTTAAAGAAAATATTTGAAACAAAAGAAGAACTGACTGGAAAAGTAAAATCTGGAATGGGAGAAGGCTCATGGTATATCCGCAAGTATGCCTTGAGGATAAAAAAAGCTCTTGGCTTTCTTCCATATGATGGAACATTGAACATTGAAGTGAAGCTCGAGGAGGAAAAGAGATTTATTTCTCAGATGAATAGTGTGGATGTCGAGGAGTTCACATCAGAGGGAAGGACTTTCGGAAGAATAAAATTATATAAAATAAAAATCAACAAGAGCGTTGAAGGAGCAATTGTAATTCCGGAAAGGGCAAGGCATCCAGAGCATATCATTGAAGTTATTGCTCCTGTCTGCTTAAGAAAAGAACTGGATTTAAAGGATAATTCCACTGTAGGATTAAGTTAATCACTCCATCTGAACTCCGCTCCAGAATGTCCAGTCCTCTGATGGAGAATATGCGCCAAAGATGAAGTAAGGGGGATAGGTTCTTCCAAAATAGGAATTCTGCACATTCGTCCAGGACTGGTTCGGGGCTCCTACCCTCACAGGACCACTGGAACTGTAGATGGGGCTTCCAAAATGCCTCCATGTTGACATCAGGCCATGAACATCGGAGCCATCGGTTGTTGCAGCTGCCCCTGGCTCGACTGTAAAAGCGTCCTTGTAACCATACTTCCTCAATATGCCGACAATCTCCTTGACAGGGGTGTTTCCCTGTCCTGGAGAAAGATGGTCGTCATGATATCCATAGTTGTCAGTAAGATGGACATTTCCAATAAGGCCGCCCTTTGCCAAATCCTCAATCTGGTTTAGCATCCATTTATTAAAAGCAGCATCATTCTGCTCAGGGTTCAGTTTTGGGTCCTCGACCCAGTATTTCCTCCAGGTATTAAGATGGCCTGTGTCAATTGTTATCTTGATGTGCTTCTTTGCAAGCTCCTCTGCCCGCTTCTTATCCAGCCCCTTATTGAAGTACGGATTAGGTGCTTCAAGATATGGACCGTATTTGAGATTCTCGTCTCCTGATTTCTTGAACAACTGGCCTTCGAAGCTTCCATCCTCGACAGTTTTCTTTGTCAAATAATTGACCATCTTTTCCCTTGCAAGCTTGACTATGTGCTTCAGCTCCTGCGGATGGCCACCATACCGTTCAGGAAATATATTTTCCATCGTCACAACTATTGGATTTCCTGGGTCTTTTGACTCCCGCATTGCCTTCAAACCAGCCAAGGCGTAGTATCTTGCGCCGTGCCTTTCAAAATATTTTTCAGGCGTCTTGAGGTGAGCCATTGATTCCATTGTATCCCTTGCCTCGAGTTCCTGCGTTGAGCCGGATTGCTGGGCATACTCAAGGCGTTTTCTTGTGAATTCAATCTGCTCGTCGATAAACTTCAAGGGGTCTTTTGTTTCAGGAGGCAATAAGCCTTCTGTTGATCTTGATAATTCAGTGTCCTGTTTTAGGATTTTCCATTTCTCTTCTGGCGGCAGACTCTGGTCAAGCTTCTCGTAAAAAGCCCTTAGCTTTTGTAATTTCTCAATCGTTTCTATTCGTTTAGGAACCTCCTCTGAGAACTGCAAAGCCCAACCAAGCGAATAGCCTGCCCTTGTCCACAAGGTCGACTTCATGTACATCTCCCTGCCGGTTGCCCTATCCCAGTAATTTGGATTACTCCCTGTCAACTTAGAATAGCTTTTGTTATATTCTTTTGCTTCAGTTTCGAAATCATCAACATTCATTCTTCTTGTCACGAATCTTCCTGTCGCGTGGTCAATCTCTGGAACCCTGCCGCCCTTGAACTCATTAGTAAGTCCTTTCTCATATTTTATTCCAAACGGGTCCCCTATTAATCTTCCCTCATAATCAACATAGTCTCCTTTTCTTACATGGACTTTTGTTCCCTCCTGCATTCCAGACGGGTCATTTTTTCCTGCAACATAATCCCCGTCTTCTTTTGCAGTAAGCCAGACTGGCTGAGTGACTAATCTGTCCATCTGCACTGTCTGAAAGCCCTGTCCTGTTCTGTCATCGACAAGAACCCAGTTTGCATCTGAGCCCTCACTTAATCTTTTCCTAAACAATAATCTGCCAGTCCTTGGATCCTTCGAATAGTTCCTCTGCAAGTCGCCATTGTTATCCATCACCATGCCATCCGGATAAATGTGAGTCAAGGGCCTTTCAAATTCTCCAGTATGGACGACAACAGAGCCTCCTCCTGCGGTGTCTCTTGCAAATTCAATTGCCCTTTCTACTTCTGCCAATCCTTGTCTTGCCCTTGTCAAAGAAACATTTCCTTGTTGGTCAGAGCCAAGCATTCCCATAACGTTATATGCGGAATGTGTTGTAAATTTTACTTCGTTAACCTTTGCAATCTCCCTCAATGCCGTTCTTGTATCGCGACCATACATCTCGGGAGTTTGGGCATTCCTTTGTCCCATGCCGGCACCAGTAAATCCCAGTTCCATTGACGATACTCCTGCCCTTATCTTTGCCTGTACTCCTTCAACGTTTCCTGCAGCTACGCCAAACGGAACGCTCATTCCAATCTCTCTGACGCTAAGCTTCTCGTCAGGGTTGACTTTTTCTGCCTCAGGCGAAATATACGGCATTGGACCTTCCTCTGCCCCAAGAGGTGCAGTGGGATTGTAAGAGCGATCCATGGCATTACTGTAAGTAGCGCTGCCTGTTTCATCTTGGCCGTACATACCTGTACCAAAATCTACCATTTTAGTATACAAATAGGTATACTAATATATATATTTTTTCTATTGTAAAATTAAAGATCGCGACCACCACTGGTCATAGACACAGTGGCATTCTCAC
>JAFGPE010000119.1 GCA_016926055.1 Candidatus Woesearchaeota archaeon
GAGGAGCAGCTGAATCTGAAAGGGTTGAGCTGGAAGGATATTGATTTCAAAACAGAAAACCATTCAATTGGAGGGGCAGGGATAATATTGCAGAAGATAGCTGAGACGAAGAAAGAGGAGAAAACGGCAACCAGGGTTTCCCCAGCCGACTTCAAAGAGGTGAAGTTAGCAGTGGATCCGGCAGTTAAGAAGCTTGGCATAGCTGCAGTTTCTGCATGTATTTCTGGCATTACAGTCAGGAAAAAGAGCGAGCAGGTCGAAGCACTGAAAGAACAGTACTTGTCCGAGATTGATTTCAAAGAAAATATCCTTTCAGAGTACGAGCGGCTATACGACCAGCTTGGAGTTAAACAGACCTCTCCGATACGATTGATGATTGAATCACTAAAGGAAGACAGGAAGTTTCCAAACGTGAATACTGTCGTTGACCTGTACAATGCAGTTAGTGCAAAATACAACGTTTCAATGGGATGCCATGATTTAAACAAGTTACAAGGAACCCCGAAACTCATCATGACCCGGGGCGATGAAAAGTTTGTTCCGTTGGGAGAAACAAAGGAAGAGGATGTGAAGCAGGGAATATTCTCGTGTGTGGTTGATGAAAATGTGATTTGTTACCTTGATGTAAAACAGGGCGAAAAGACAAAGATTGGCGAATCTACAGAGAACATCTTTATTTATGCCCAAGGCAACAAGGAAACTTCAGTGGAATATCTGGAGAAGGCCCTGAGCGAGGCATGCGAGAACATAAAACTATGCTGTGCAGGAGCCAAATCGCATGGATTTGAAATACTTAACCTGAAGATAGCTGAAATCAAGGATGTTGAGGAGCATCCCGATGCAGACAAACTATATGTCCTGAAAATAAGCATTGGCTCTGAGTCAAAACAGCTTGTTGCAGGATTAAGACAACATTACACAAAGGAAGAGCTTCTTGGAAAGAAGATAATAGTTGTAACTAACCTTAAGAAGGCAAAGCTCAAGGGCATAGATAGCCAGGGGATGCTGCTTGCAGGTGTCGAGGGCGAGAATGTCGGATTGCTGACGGCAGAGAAGAGCAATTCAGGAGAGCAGGTATTTGTGGAAGGCGAGAATAAATTCAGCATCAAGGAGATAGAGTTTTCTGATTTCCAGAAGATTAAGCTTGAAGTGAAGGAAGGGAAGCCAGTGTTTGAGAATAAGGTTCTTAAGACAGCATCAGAAGAGATAACTGTCGAGAAAGTGAAGAATGGAACGGTTATGTGAGTTCTAAACCGATACATTTATATATGATACATGTTATATGACAATTGATATACTATGTATGACAATACCTGTTTTAGAATATTGGAGCAGATTTACTTGAGGCCAGGCATCCACAAGAGGGAGCTTTCAAAACAGCTTAAGCTTGGAATGCCGTCAATAGATTATGGAATTAAGAAAATAGAAAAGCTAATTAAAGTGAAACGCTCTGGAAATCAGTTGAACTTTTTTCTTGATTATTCAAAAGAGGCTCTGACTCCTGCATTATGTGAAGTGGATTTTTCAAGATTTGAGAAGATACCCAAGAAGATAAAACTGGCGATTAATGATTTTCTTTTTGAATTGAAGGAAAAACCATTGATTGCTGTGCTGTTTGGCAGCTATGCAAAGAACAGCTATTCAAAAGAATCTGATATTGACATATTTATTGTTTTTAACAAAGCGTATGATTTGAAAGAGATAGAGGGCGTTGCAAAAAGAATCAGCATGAGAACAAACGCTAAGCTGAATCCTGTGTATCTTGATTATGAAACATTCAGGGAGTCGTTTCACAACAACGCAAAGGAATTTTTCAAAAACCTTAAGAAAGACAAAATTATTCTTGCTGGAATAGAATGGTGGAGACTGCTTGAACATGAGGAAGCCTGACTGGAAGCTATGGATGAAAAATCCAAAGGAATGCAAGTTCTGGCTTGACAGTTATGTTAAAAGAAATATTCTACTAAAGAGCCTTGATGAATCAGGATTATATCTCAAGAAAACAAACCATAATCTTAATTTTGCAAACTGGGTGATGGAGAAGCACAAGGATGAGATTCCTAAGCTTTTCGGAGATGAAAAGTTCTATGATTGGATAATAAGTGTTTATTATTATGCAATCTATCATTCTGCTCTTGCTCTGGTTAGCAAAGAATGCTGTAAATCAAGAAGCCATTCTGCAACTCTGTGTTTTTTGATTTATCATCATTATCACACTAAGAAATCCATCAATGAGGATGATGTTCAACTGGTTGCGAGCTCTCTCAGCAAGGAAGATATTGAAACAATCGGCGCTTCAAAGGAACTCAGGGAGAAAGCATGCTATGATGTACACAGCTCATTTGAGAAGAGGCTTGCAGAGCACGTCAGGGAAGAGACAGTAACCTTTGTTAATAAGATAAAGGGAATGATGTGAAGAATGGAACGGTTATGTGATTATTTTCCTGAAAGAGCAGTTAAGACTTTATTGACTATTCTTCTATGTTCTTGAAGAACAGCAATAAAACCTCCTCCTTGTGGAAGGACAATGAAGTCTTGATTATCGTATCCTGTGAGTTTCCATTCTCTAGGTTCAATAACTGGAGAACCGTCTCTTCTGATTGCACTGGTTGTATATGCAGGGCTATCCGGCGATTTCTTTTTACTCACAACCGTTACAGCACCTGGAACGTCACTATAGCCCATCTTTGTTTGCTGAGTTCCCATTTCATCTACGGGGAAGTACTTAATATTATAACAACTATCTTTTTGTGCATTATAATTATAAGCTTCACTCATATGTTCTTGCGGTGAAAGGCATTTATTTTTAAATCTTTCCATATCTACCCTGAAGTGGCAAAGATTTATATAAAATATTCACAGCATCTTCATCATTTCAGGATGGGCAAGGAATTCTTCTTTCTTCAATTCGTCGATGATGTAATAAATTTGTTTGTTCTTGATTTTAAATTTTTCATCCATTCTTTCTTGGAACTCTTCCATCTCCTTAATGTCCTTAAAAACAGCATCAATCATAAAATCATGATTGCTGTTTACCTTATAAACTGAGTTGACACTGAGATTATTGAGAAGGTAATTCTTCACTTCCTCTCTTTCTGCTCTGTCAACCTTGATAAGAATATTGGCTCTTGTGTTGTAGCCAAGCCTTGCGAAGTCAATCAAAACAGCATGCCTCTTTATGAAGCCGTCATGGTGCTTTATCCTATCAAAGATTGTTGAGACAGGTATGTTTGTCTTTCTGCTCAAATCAGTCAAGCTTGCTCTTCCATCCTTTCTCAGATGGGATATAATCAGCATATCCTTCTTGTTCATTTTTCGACACCTCCGAAATGTTTTTCGGTTTTCCGAAAATAATACAAGAAAAGCGAAAGATTTATATATACTTTATGTA
>JAFGPE010000120.1 GCA_016926055.1 Candidatus Woesearchaeota archaeon
CTTTGCAGTTTAAAGCGAGCGACCCGAGCGTCAGTGAGAATGCCACTGTGTCTATGACCAGTGGTGGTCGCGATCTTTAATTTTACGTACTTTATCAAAAAAGTGGAAGGCAACAGGATTCTGCGTCTTTGAAAGATTGTATGAGCCGTTAATTTCTATCATCCTTTCCACATTTCCCGTCTTAGCAGCATAATCCGCCATTACAGGAAAACCTGTGGAATATCCAAATAATATGGGCTTCTTGATATTTTCTCGTTTCATCACCCTGTCAAGATCATCTGTGCATTTCTCAAGCTCATAAGCGCTTGTGCTGTGAGGAGCATCCGGATTGTTCCATCTCGGGTTTAGCACTATCGCACTATAACCCCATTTATTTAGAGCTTCATAGATCGGCTTCAGGGAGCTGCTGTTCATTGATGCCGCAGGATGCATGACTA
The DNA here is from genome assembly GCA_016926055.1 of Candidatus Woesearchaeota archaeon. Lineage (GTDB taxonomy): Archaea > Nanobdellota > Nanobdellia > Woesearchaeales > JAADFO01 > JAFGPE01. The sequence goes on from JAFGPE010000120.1 coordinate 438, forward strand.
CATTCTTGCCATTGTAATTGTCAGGAGTTCTAACCAGATAATCAAGAGTAAGTCCATCCTTGGTAGTTATCTTCTTCAATTCCTCTTTCATATGAATATTGATTGTTTTTCTAGTATTTATAGTTTTCTATAAATTATTACTCTATAGTAGCAATAAAAATTAGCAAATCACAGGGATATCGCCACCATGACTATGGTGGAATTCATGGTGATTATTTTGACAAGAAATAAAAAAATAAAAATTAAAACTCCACCTTGACATCCTGCTTCTCTGCCTCTGTCGCCTTGAACATCTCCTTCCTGGCAAGCTTCATCATGCTGGCAATTATCGTATCAGGGAATGATTCAATTCTTATGTTAAAAGTGTTTACAGAGTCATTGTAGAATTCCCTTCTGTCTGCTATCTCATTCTCAAGGCCAGATATTCTCTGCTGCAGTTGGATAAAGTTCTCATTCGCTTTTAAGTTAGGATAATTCTCTGCAACAGCAAACAGAGATTTCAGTGCTCCGCTGATAACATTGTCAGCTTTTGCCTTTGCCGCCATTGTTGTCGCATTAAGGAAAGCAGTCCTTGCTTTAGTGATGCTCTCCAATAATCCCTTCTCATGCTTCATGTATCCTTTTACAGAGGCAATAAGCTTTGGCAGCTCATCGCTTCTCTGCTTTAGCAGAACATCAATATTCGCCCATGCCTTCTCAATGTTGTTCTTCAGCCTTATCAGGCTGTTGTACATTCCTACAACGTATCCTATGGTGATGATTGCCACCAGCAGGACACCAATTCCAATAATTATTTCAACTCCAATCATTTTCTCCCTCCTTGTTTTACAATATCCTCAGATATGCAAAAATAACAAAAAGGCACACGATGATTAATGCTGCGCCGCCAAAAAGCCCTCCTGTGACTTTCCAGCCATATTTCTTCAGCACTTCTCTCTCGGGTTTATCAGATATATAATAAAAGCTTTTCCCTTTTTGTATCATTATGTCTGTTTCATTCTTCTGCGAGCTCCCATCTTCAACAAACGGATTATCCCCTGCAGTGCCCATGATATAAACCTTATCTTTTGGAGCAATATAGCTCTCTTTCACTCTTAGCTTCTTTGTTAAGCCTAGAAACCCGGTTGTTGAGACGTTCTGTTGATTTAGAAAATCAACTGCTGTCGCCGGAAGCTTTCCTCTGAAGCTTCCTGATTCTGCTTCAAAATCAATCGGAACATCAATATTCGCTTTATTCGGGTCAACAAGAACAGAACCTGTATCATCCTTCAGGAAGAAATAATCAGACAATATTCCTGACCTTATCTTCTGCCAGTGGGAAGATTTTCCAGAACTTCTGTACTCCTCAACAGTCCAGTTGCACCATACGCAGTCTTTTCCTGAGAACGGGCTCTTGAAAAGCTTTCCTTTCGATGGATGTGCTTCTCCATACACCTCGACCATGCCCATTGCCAATGACCTTACTTTGGAAGTTGGAGTATTCTCAATAAGCCTCTTCTCGCTCATCAACCTGAAGCCATTATAAAAAAAATATATTCCTGCACCAACTCCAATCGCACTATAAAATAAAATCCTTCCATCATCTGACATTTTAACCATAGAATAATTTCTATTTATAAAGGTGATTAATCAAGGCGTCTTCCTCAGCATCGTCCTTGGGAACGCTATTGCATCCTTGATGTTATCTAATCCGCAAATCCATGCAACCACTCTTTCAACACCAACACCATATCCTGAATGAGGAACAGAGCCATACTTCCTCAGGTCAAGATACCAGGAATAGTTTTCTGGCTTTTCCCCTTCCTTCTCTAATCCTTCCTTCAGCTCTTCAACGCTTGTTGACCTCTGAGAACCGCCAACAATCTCTCCATATCCTTCAGGCGCGAGCATGTCGAAGCAGAGCGCTGTTTCAGGATTTTCTGGGTCTTCTGGCTTGTAAAATGCCATTATTGCCTTCGGGTAATTGGTAACAACAACAGGGGTGTCAAAATGGGACATGAACTTCTCTTCTTCCACTGTCCTTAAGTCCTTTCCAAATGGAACATTCAGGCCATCTTTTTCTTTTAACGTCTTCAGGACTTCAGAATACGTGACTGTCGGATATTCTTTTGTTGCAGCCATCTCCAATCTCTTTATATCCCTTCCAAGAATCTCAAGCTCTTTCTTGTTGCGCTTCATGACTTCCTGGACAATAAATTTAATCTCATCCTTCGCAACCTCTGTAACTTCTGGCAGCTTCATCCACGCAGCTTCCATCTCTGCCATCCAGAACTCTGAAAGGTGCCTCGAAGTCTGGGATTTTTCTGCCCTGAACGTCGGGGATATGTCATAAATCTTCTCAAGCGCAAAGATTGCTGCTTCCGCATAAAGCTGCCAGCTCTGTGTCAGATAGACCTTCTCCTTGAAATACTTAACTTCAAAAAGAGTCGAGCCTCCTTCACATGCATTCGGAGTAAATATCGGAGGGTCAAACTCAATATATCCTCGTTCCCTGAAGAACTTATGGATTGCTCCAGTTATTGTGTGCCTTATCTTCATGATTGAAGTAATCTTTCTTGACCTCAGCCAGAGATGCCTGTTGTCGGCCAGGAACTCAGTTCCCTGGTCTTTTGTAATTGGATAAGTGTCCGATTCCCCGATAAGAGTCAGCTTCTCGACATGGATCTCGTATCCTGTCGGGGCTCTTTTGTCCTCTTTAATCTCCCCTTCTATCTCAACAGATGCTTCGATGTTTGCCTTTTGTGCATCATTCCATGAAGGATTATTGGAATCTATAACGCATTGTATTATGTTGGTTGAATCCCTTATGACAATAAACCTGAACTTGTTACTTCCTCGTTCCCTATAAACCCATCCTCTTATCGCTACCTTGCCGCTGCCCTTCTTCATTGCTTCCTCGATGCTCATGAAATTCATTTCTGCTCTCCCCCTGTGCTTTTGATATGGAGATCCCTGAGCTGTTTTTCATCCACAACATTCGGCGCTTCATCCATTAATGAGACGCACGCCTTATTCTTCGGGAAGGCAATAACCTCTCTTATTGATTCATTTCCAGTAATCAGTGCAACCATTCTGTCAAGGCCAAATGCAATCCCGCCGTGCGGAGGCACCCCGTACTTGAATGCCTCAAGCAGAAAGCCGAACTTGAGCTTCGCTTCCCTGTCATCAATGCCAAGCGTCTTGAACATTCTTGACTGCAATTCTTTGTCATTGATTCTTATCGAGCCCCCTCCAACCTCTACCCCGTTCAATGTAATGTCGTATGCCTTCGCCCTGGCCTTTTCGGGTTCTGATTCCAATAGCTTCAAATCCTCGTCTCTTGGAGATGTGAACGGATGGTGGACAGCAACATATCTTTTATCCTCTTCGCTGTATTCCAGCAGCGGAAACTTATTCACCCACAGGAAACTCCATTTGCTTTTGTCAATAAGATTAAGCTTTTTTGCCAGATGAACCCTCAGATTTCCAAGCGATTCCTCAACTGTTTTCTTTTTTACATCTGCAACAATGAGCAATAAATCACCTTTCTTTGCTCCTGCCTTCTCAATAAGCGCTTTCTGGATTCTCTCGTCAAGGAACTTTGTAACGCTTCCTTCAAGGCCATCCTGAACCTTTAATGCGACAAGCCCTTTTGCCCCATGGATCTTAACAACATCCTCTAGCTCATCTGTTTCCTTTCTTGAGAATCCCGCACAGCCTTTCGCATTGATGCACTTTATTTTTCCGTGAGACCCGATTACATCAGCAAATACCTTGAAGCCGGATCCTTTCAGTTCATCTGTAACATCAGCCAATTCCATGCCGAATCTTATATCTGGCTTGTCTGAGCCGTATTTGGACATTGCTTCCTCATGGCTCATTCTTGGAAACGGCGTCTTAAGTTCAACATCAAGCACTTTCTTCCATATCTCCTTAATCATCTCTTCCATTATGCTGTATATGTCATCTTCCTCGACAAAGCTCATTTCAATATCAATCTGGGTGAACTCTGGTTGCCTGTCCGCTCTTAAATCCTCGTCCCTGAAACATTTTACAATCTGCATGTAACGGTCAAATCCCGAAACCATTAGCAGCTGCTTGAAAAGCTGCGGGCTCTGAGGCAGTGCAAAGAACTTTCCAGGATTAACCCTTGATGGAACAAGATAATCCCTTGCGCCTTCAGGTGTGCTTCTTGCAAGCATCGGCGTTTCTATCTCCAGAAAACCGTGCTTGTCAAAAAAATCCCTGACAATCTTTGTAATCTTATGCCTCATCATAATATTTCTCTGCATGGGGGGTCTTCTCAAGTCAACATACCTGTACTTTAGTCTAAAGTCCTCTGTTGCCTTGACTTCTTCTTCAATGTTCAAGGGAATGGGCTCTGATTCAGTGATAACAGTGAGCTTGTCAACAAGAATCTCGATTTCACCTGTGGGGATTTTTTTGTTTATCAGTTGTCCTCTGCTTCTCACGGTTCCTTCTATCTTTATCACGCTTTCCTGGCGGAGCTTTTCTGCAACAAAATAAATCTCCTTGTTGTGCTTGGAATCAACAATCAGCTGCGTAATTCCATACCTGTCTCTAAGGTCGATGAAAATAATCCCGCCATGATTCCTATTGCTGTGCACCCAGCCAGAAAGAACTACCTTAATCCCTTCATGATTTCCCCGTAATTCGCCGCAGGTATGTGTTCTATGCATATCCGCAAGTAATAGGGGTTTATTTATAAAGATTATCTTGATAATATAATTTCCGATAAAATATAAATAGAAGAACATCGTAATGCCATGTATGAAGACAATAATCAAGGAATACATAATGAAAAACATCGTTCTACTGGCTCTTCTTTTATTCTCTTATTTTACCATCGGCAGTTATCTTTCAAGCATCAATCTTGCGAGCGACAAAACATTATCTGGAAGCGTTCTTGTGGCTATGTCAATTATTGCAGTTATTGCTTGCTTCGGGAACTTTGCATTCACATACGAAAAAATCAACATTAAAATCCCGTTTCACAGGTATCTGGCACATTTTACAACAGGACTCTTGACTCTTGTAATTGGAGTATCTTTGATTTTTACAAGCATTCTGTTGTCTTTCATCATAGGAAGGTTTATTCTATTGGATGTTCTGTTTATTTTGTTGTATGCAGCCTGCGTCGGCTACGATTTGTGGGACATAATGAGAATTGAGCCAGCATGACAAAACCAAAAAGACTCTTGAGAAGCAACAATAGGATTATTGCAGGAGTGTGCGCAGGGATAGCAGAATACCTTAATATTGACCCGACTGTCGTGAGAGTCATCTGGGCGATATTGTCGCTTTGTAGCTTGGGTGTGGGAATAATTGCTTACATTATTTGCTGGATAATTATGCCTGAGAAGTGAGTCTTTTCTTCACAGCAGCGCTTTGCAGCTCCCTCAGTGCATTCTTCGCTATCCACTTTGCCGCCTTGCTGTCCAGTTTCTCAATTTTTTTCGCTGTTGCTATGGATTTCTTATTTAACATCTTATTTTTCTTTCCAATCTGCCTTAATGCCCAGTTCACTGCCTTCTTCACAAAATTCCTTTCATCAGTTGAGGCATTCGTTATCAGAGGAAGAAATTTTTCAATATCCTTGTCATCTGCTTTTTTGTCCTTAAATGCAATAACTGCAATCAATGCAAAGGCAGCCCTTTTAACAAACTCCTCTTTTCTTTTGCTCCACTCAAAGACCTTTTTGCGAGCGGATTCTGTCTGCCAGAACAGGTTCATGCATACCTGGTCACAAGTGTCCCATGAATCGAAATCATCTGCCCACGAATCCATCTGCTTTTTAGTAACCTTCTTTGGCTCATCAATCATTGAAGACAGAATCCTTGCCTCGTGAATTTCAGAATCCCATAGCTGTAATGCAAGCTCATGGTTCTTCCCAATCTTTTTTGCAGTATCCCTCAATATTGGGATGGAGACTCCGAGAGTATTCTTCTGGTTTATTCCAAATCTTGCCATTCCCTTGACATTTTCGGGATTGGAACGGGATTTCAGGGTTTTTAATATCTCATCGTGCTTCATCTTTGGATGAAGTGCAGGTTTTGTATATAAATCTTTCACAGAATCCGGAAGAAAAACTTGAAAATGTCGGATTTCTGCATTTTTTTCCGGACGAAATTGTCATTTCTTCAATTCTCAAAAAAATTCTCCGGAAAAATCTCACAAATTGTTATTAACAACCGTCTCTTGCAAAAACGGTATGAAAAAAGCGATTATCTTTTTGGTGGGCATCCTCGTGATGCCTGTTGTGCTTGGAGATGTGATTATCAGCCAGGTTCTCTACAATCCAATTGATGAGACTGGCAGCGAGGCAGTGGAGCTCTACAATACCGGGTCAAGCAGCATTGATATTTCAGGCCATGTTGTGTATAGCGGTAGCTATTCAAAATACTGGGTCATTCCGAATAACAGCATGATTCCTGGCAAAGGATACTTTCTTGTTGCAGATACAGGGTTCTCTGTTTCAAAAGATAACCCTGAATGGCCGGATGCAGATTATGAAGCATCATTGACATTGTACAACTCTGATTCCGGAATCATTCTTACGGATGGTCAGGAGCCATTGGATGCAGTCGGCTGGGGAAACCCAAATAGCTCAGATTTCTATGAAACAGAGCCTTCTTTGGAAGCAGACGACGGGAATTCCTTGGTAAGGAGATTTGAAAACAACAATCACGTCGATACAGATAACAACTCAAACGATTTCTATGTCGATACAAATCCGATGCTGAGAAGCAGCTCATCTTCGAGCCAGGATGAAAACAAGACAATCATTTCAATAATGGCCAATGTGACAAATGACTGTCCGAGCATTGTCGGCGTTACCCTGTTAAACTACAATGACGGTTATCTTCCTGATGCAGGAAAGCAAAAAAGAATAGATTTCGAGGCTGAAGCGACAGATGTCAACGGAGTGTCAGATATGGAGCAAGCAACCGCGAGAGTAAAGTCGACAACAATAAACCTCATTAACACAGAAAACCTTAGCACCAACAATGCACTTTATTCAGGAAGCTTCTATATGGACTTCTACGATTCTCCTGGAACATATCAGCTTAATGTCACTGTGACAGATATTGCAGATTGCTCTTCTACATTCGTATCTAATTTCTCTTATCTTGAAATAATTTCAATTGACACAGACGCTTCAACAATATATTTCTCTTCAGGGCCAGGAAGCTCTGATGAGACGATTGGCGACCTTGACATGCAGACTGACGACCAGCCAACAATACAGAACATCGGGAACTCTCCTATAGATATATGGATTTCAGGCACCGATCTTTCCTACAGCCAGTATCTTATACAGTCAGAAAGCATCGAATATACATTTCTTGACAATGTTTTTTCAGGAGAATTTTACGGTCTCTTGAAAAATACGCCTGAGATGAAATCAGTAAATCTTGAGCCGGGTTCAGAGAGCCTGAGAGAATTGAGCTTAAGGTTTACTTCTCCGTCTGATGCCTATCCTGGGGGATATTCTGCAAAGATAGAGCTGTTTGCTTCGGTGCATTGAGCATGAAGAAGATTTCATTATTATTTATTGGTTTAATGTTAATTAACTTCTGCTATGCGCAGAAGATTGCTGTCTCTCCAGCGATGATTGAGTTCAGTTCTAGCGAGCAGTCTTTCACAATAATAAACCCTAATGACTATGACATTCACTACAGGATTGAATCAGTTGATAGTGACTGGTTTTCCTTTAGTGAAGATGAGGGATTGCTTCTTCCTGGGGAGATGAGAACGGTTCTTGTTTCATTGAGGAATCAGGAAGAAATCCCTCTCTCAACAACCTATGTAAATATCGCGGTAAGAACTTACGAGAAAGAGGATAACGGCCTTGTCCTTTCTCCGGGCATAATCCTTAAGGCGAAGATACTGAGAGGAAGGAAGGGCTTTGAAGTGGTTGTTGCAGAAGAAACCAATAAAGTGAGTGGAAGCGTCGTTTCAGGACAGGAGTTGATTATGAAAAAAGTATCGCCCTCGAGAAACAATGTTCTGCTTGCAATCTTTGTCGTGCTTGTTCTCATAGCTGCTGTTGTTTTTTTCATGGTCAGGTATCTGAGGGTGAAGGATGACAATTAAATCACATAATCCAAAACTTAAAGAGTGGCTCACGCATAGTATCTCTTCCCAGTGTTCTTCTGCTCGCTGTCCTTCTGGCTGCCCTCCTTGTTGATTCTTGGCCGCTTGCTGTCGATGTCCCTTCTCAATGTTATGTCGACGTCCTTCAGGAAAAGATTCATCCCTTCTTCCATGTCAAAAGGTCCCTCAATCATTCCATCCACAGCAGGCTCTCCTGTAAAGACTGTAAGTCTGTTTGAGAGATAATCGATAAACAGTAGGTCGTGGTCAATTATCAGTGCAGTGCACCCTTTTAGAGTCATGAATTCCTTGATTATTTTTGAAATCAACAGTCTTTGCTCAATGTCAAGGTATGCAGACGGCTCATCCAGCAGGAATAAATCAGCGTCCTGGCTTAGGCAGTTGGCAATCGCGACCCGCTGCAACTCTCCTCCTGATAATTCATCCAGTCTTCTCATCAGGAGTTCCTTTATCCCAAGGGGATTAATCAGCTGGTTTGTGTATTTGTCAATTGCTCTCTTCAATGCAACCATCACTAGGTCATCATTCGCTTTAAGATACTGCGGCTTGTATGAAATCCTTACTTTTTCATCAACCTCCCCTGAATCCTGTTTAGTCTCGCCGGCAAGTATTTTCATGAAGCTTGTCTTTCCTATCCCATTCTCTCCGACAACGCCAACAACCTCTTCCTTCCAAAGTTCGCCTTTCCCAGATTCAAGAGAGAAGCTTCCGAGCTTCTTCTTAACATCATTCCATGACGTAATGGCAATGCCTTTCTTTGCTTTTCCAGGAGGGTGCATCATGAATGTTATCTCTTTATCCCTGAACCTGATATTCTCTTCTTTCAGGTAACCCTCAAGATAAACATTTATTGCTGTCCTTGTTGCCCTGGGCATAGACACAACGCCAAAGCACTGCTCCTTTCCATACATGAGATGCATCAAGTCAGTCATATAGTCAAGAATAATTAAATCGTGCTCCACAACAACAACTGCCGTATTTTCATTTGCAAGGCTTCTTATGAATTTGCTTACCTTGATTCTTTGTTTTATGTCAAGATACGAGCTTGGTTCGTCAAAGATATAGAGGTTTGCTTTCTTAAGAACAGTTGCTGCTATTGCAACCCGCTGCAACTCTCCTCCCGAAATATTTTCTATCTCATGGTCAAGAACCTTGTGTATTTCAAGCTCTTTAGCAATCCTTTCAAGCTCATTCTTCTCATCAACTTTCTTCAGCAAGGCCCTTACCTTTCCGCTGAACTGCTTTGATATTATGTCCACTGTCTGCGGCTTGTAGCCGACCTTTATCTCTCCTGACTGCATCTTCTCAAAAAACAGCTGAGCCTCTGTTCCCTTGAAGTAATCCACCATTTCCTTATAGTCAGCTTCCTTTTCTTTTCCTAGGTTCGGCTTCAATACTCCAGCAAGAATCTTTATTGCAGTTGACTTTCCAATGCCGTTTCTTCCAAGAATTCCAACAACCTTTCCAAAGATAGGGATTGGAAGATTATACAGCTTGAAGCCGTTCCTGCCATAGCTGTTAATGGGCTCCTTTTTCAGCTCTTCAGGAAGATTGATGATATGTATCGCTTCGAAGGGGCATCTGTTCTGGCAAATGCCGCAGCCTGTGCACAGTATATCATCTATCTTTACTTTATTGTTCTCTCCCTTCATGATGCAGTCCTTTCCAGTCCTGTTTATCGGACAGAGCCTTATGCACAGATGATTGCCGCAGCTAATCGGGTTGCATTTCTCCTTGTGTACAATCGCTATTCTTGTCATAATGGAAAGTGGCTATTGAGTATTAATATAGTTTTTGAAAAAAAGAAATAAAATAAAGAAAAAAGTTTACACAGCTTCTGCCCAGAGATATATGCTTCCGCTGTTGAAGTCGCCGTTGCACGGTTCTGGAAGAGCAATGGCAAATATTATTGTCATATCCCCTCCCGGGCTTAAAACGTTTCCTACCCAATACCCGTTAACCATTGTCGTTCCTTCAATTATCTCCTCCCTTCCCGATTTGTTTCCTGTCTCCTGCGGAATCCAATAATATCCTTCATGATCTATGAGCGTGTTTTCCCTTGGAGCATACCCTGCCATTGTATGATGGCCGGCGTTGCTTGCATAATACCCAAAGTTCTCAAGGTCCAATGCATTTGTGTCAGGACACTTGGCTCCTGAATGTGCTGGGTCATAGAAATCCTTTCCAGATATCAGCATGTTAAGCATCACTCCGCTGCCACTCTCTGCAGCGTTTTCTACTGTGACTGGAGTCGAATAGCCTATTGTCCCGGGCCTTACTGTTCCAAAATTAATGTTGCCTGAAGTTTCAATCGCTATCTCAGGGTTAAGGAACCAGTGCTGCTGTTCTGCTGCCCATCCAAGCTGCCCTTCAAGATCCTCCGCGACGGCGCTAATCCAGAATTCGCCATGCATTGATACATATGTTTCCACAGAAAGGTTGCATTTATAGACGCTCATTATCTCATCATCCAAATCAATTATCACTTCCTCGTCTATTCTCGCATTGAACATGCTGCCATTGTAGCCAGAGATGCCAATCTCATCGCATTCTGCTTCAATATCCTGTGCAGTTGGCGTTTCATCGTCTGATGCTGTCATATATACATCCTTCACCTTTTCAATACCGTTTTTGTCAATCACCAATATCTCGCAGACTATCCTTTCTCCTTCGAAGGCATAATTCTCAATTCTTTCTATAAGCTCTGCGCCGCCGTTTGCTTTGTTGTGGTAGACGCTGCATCCCTGGGTGTTCAGGAACACCAGCGGCTCAAAGTCCTCTGTGTTGAGAGATATGTTCAGCCCTGTGCCGAGTATTGGTGTGTCACCGAATGCAACACCGCATGTCGCAACTAAAAACAAAACTCCAAGAATTAACCTTTTCAAATCTTTCACCCCCTTTTTATAATGTGCCATGGGAATCATTCGTCTTTATTATACTTTATTAGTAACTTGAGAATAGTAAGGAAAAAAAGATTTATAAACGAATGCATTAAATCATCACGATTTATACCTGATGGAAGCCAATTATGGAAGACCTAATGAGGCTACTGCAGAGCCAGCAAAGGCTGTTTATTCTAAGCTTGAACATCTTGTGAAAGACAAAAGAACAAACTTTATGTCGCTTGCAGATGAGTCCTTTGTTTTAAATGATGCAAAGACAAAAGGAGTTCCATGCATGGACAAGGCGGACAGTAATGGGTTGCTGAAGTATTTATCAGAAATTTAGCTTTCTCCTTGACATCTCTTTTATCTCATCATAAAGGCTGTTTCCTTTTGAATCCATGGTTACAGTGACAGGAAAATCCCTGACTTCAAACTCCCATATTGCTTCAGGCATCCCGAATTCTTTTTTGTAAACGTTTACAACTTTCATCTTTTTTGCATACAATGCCCCTGCGCCGCCGACAGCAGAGAAGTAAACGGCCCTTCCTTTAAGTGCGTTCAGCACTTTTTCGTCCATCCCGCCCTTGCCGATAATCGCCTTTATGTTGTACTTCTTAATCAGTTCAGGGGCGTATTGGTTCATTCGTGCGCTTGTCGTCGGCCCAGCAGAGATGACCTTGTTGTTTTTTATCAATGGACCGCAGTGATAGATTATTCCATTCCTTATTTTCTGAAAATCATTCTCCAGAAGAAAGATGCTTGCCTTGTCCCTTGCGGTAAACACTGTTCCATTTAAATTAACTTTATCGCCAACCCTTAGCTTTGTGAAGTCCATCTTTTCCTCCGAAGCGCCCAGCAGCCAAATGAAATTCCAACAAAGAATGTTGCAGGATGCCTGTGTGTCTCTGCCATTTTCACAGCAAGAGCTGTTGTTTGCCCTCCTAGGCCAAGAGGACCGATTCCAAGGGAGTTTATCTTTTTTAATAATTCATTCTCCACTTTTTCGAATTTTCCCTTATCATCCAGCTTCCTGAGCAGCTGCTTCTTTGACAAATGGGCTACTTCTTCAATAGTCCCGCCAACCGCAACTCCTATTATGTAAGGTGGACAGCCTTTTCCCTGCGCTTTGAACACAGCGTCAAGAACACATCCCTTAATCCCATCAATATCCCTTTCAGCTTTCAACTCGCTGTCTGGAAGACTGTAGATGCATGAAACATTCTCTGAGCCTCCCCCTTTCATCAGCAAATCAATCTCGAGCTTTTTTCCTTCCTCAAAATGGATTATTGGCCTATTGCCTATGTTCTTTCCAGTCAAAGGTTCAACAGCATTCGGTCTTAAAGGAATGCTTTTTGTTGCAGCGCTTGTTGCTGATTCAATTATTTTTCTGATTTCGCTTTCTTTTACCGTACTCGGCTTCTTAACATAGAATATTGGCGTTCCTGTGTCCTGGCAGATTGGCCTTTTTTCATTTTTCGCAATGGCAATGTTCTCAAGGATTGTTTTTATGAGGCTGTCTTTTGATTTCCTCAGCTCCCTGGCTATATCCTCAGGCAACTCAGTTGCGCATCTGCTGTACAACTCAATGATTTTCTGTTTGGTTATCACGGGTATTGGTCTGAAACAAAGATTAATAAATCTTTTGGAGATAACGAAAATTTGCAACTCGGAGTTATCCATCCTCTGGAGAGTGAGTTATTTACGTTCCTCGTCTTTAAGTGCGAATTTTCTGAATAGAAAATCAAAGCTTCATTGTGTCAACTTTGCCTGTACCACTCATCTGGAAGAAAGGGTTTTGGGCTTGAATTTTCTATAGCTTTAAAAACTCAATTCAAACCCTTTTTATTTATGGCTGAGTTTTCATACCAGGTTAAGATTACGAAGGAAAGGATTGCCGTTCTTATTGGCAAGAGCGGTGAGGTGAAGAAGCAGATAGAGGAAGCCACAAACACCAAGATTTCAATAGATTCTCATGAAGGTGATGTTACTGTTTCTGGCCAGGATGCAGTGAGCCTTTACGCGAGTAGGGAGATAATAAATGCAATTGGCCGTGGCTTTAACCCGGAGGTTGCTCTACTTCTTTTGAAGCAGGATTACGGCTTTGAGCTTATTGACATTACTGATTATGCAAAAACAAAAAACCACATGGTAAGGATAAAAGGCAGGATAATCGGTGCTCAGGGTAAGAGCAGGAAAACAATAGAGCACCTCACGGAGTGCTTCATATCCGTCTATGGAAAGACCGTTGGCATAATCGGAAGTCCAGAGGGATTGACTTTTGCCAGAAAGGCGATTGAGTCCCTGCTTTCAGGAAGCCCCCACGCAAACGTCTACCGCTGGCTTGAGAAGATGAGACGAAATCTTCATTCTTTTGAGATGGAGGATATTAAAAAATAGAAAGTATTTTATATAAATTCATTCATTCATAAGGCTAATGAAGAGGAAATCTTCTAAAACAGACAAAAAGAAGGTGGAAATTCTTGAGATTGTTGCAGCCATAGTTGTGGCACTGCTTTTGTTCTTTGTCATAATCGGTAAATCAAGGGAAACCTATTATCCGAGTTATGCATCATACTCTAAGCTTTCTCAGCCTATTCCCACTCTGTCTGGAGATGCCATTACAGGCATTGCCCCGGGAGTCTTTGGTGATGTAAACCTTGACAATGATGTTTCAATTGACGATTATTACCTTTTGCTGGATTATCTTTCTGGAAAAGAGATGATTGAGACAAAAGCACTGGCTTATGTCGACCTCAACTTGGACAAAAAGGTCGATTCTTCTGATGCAAATCTCCTTCTTGATTATCTCGGTGTAAGGCTCGGAATGCTTCCTGTTCTTTTAGGTGATGTAAACCTTGACAATACACTGGACAAGGATGATGCAGTTTTGCTTCAGGGCTACGTGGAAGGCCACGATTCCCTGAGCGGAGAGCAGCTCTATAGAGCGGATTTGAATCAGGACTGGGTAGTTGACAAGGAAGATACGCTTATGCTTCTAGAAAAGATAAGGTAACCCTTCTTTCTTTTATCCTAGCCATTTTGCGATTATATCAACAACAAGAGTGCAATTCTTTTCTTTTGATAAGTGATGGTCTGCTTCCTTTAATTCTGCAAATCTTTTCTCGGTATGCAACTTATCGTAGAATTTTTTCGATTGGCTGATGTCCACGACCTTGTCGTCTCTGGAATGTATGACTAGTGCAGGAGTATTGATGCTTTCAGGCAGAAAATTCTCTTTGAAATAGTCATGTTGCTTTCTTTTGAATAATCTGAATGAAAAAGACCTTAATCCAAGATTATCCAGGTCAAAAACACCGTTGATTGTGACAAATTTGTCAATATTTGGATATTTTCTTGCAGCAATGGCTGTGATAAGTCCAGCAAGGCTACAGCCTATGAGAATGATGCTCCCGTATTGGTCTTGAAAGTTCTTGACAACACTTCCAATATCGTCTACTTGTTGCATTAAATCAATGGCAGAATTCCCTTCGCTTTGCCCATGGCCTGTGAAATCAAATCGAAAAACACAATACCCTTCTTCGTATAGCCCGTCAGCAATTATCTTTATGGCTCGAAAATCCTTTGAAATCTTATATCCGTGGCAGATTATTATCAATTCTTTTGATTTATTCTTTAGAAGGATGCCTGCCAGCTTTTCACTTTTGTTATTTTTGACATTTATTCTCGTTATCATGGCCCTACAGGCTTATCCTCCCAGATCCCCCATTTTGGTCTGAAAGAGGGTTCAGTGCTTTCCCAATGCGGCTTGCCATAATACGCTTTAATGGTCTTCTGCAAATCATGGCAGTAGTCCTGTAGAATCTTCTTGTGCTGCTCAACAGTGTGCCAGGCAATCCTCTTCAGGAAAAAGGGATAGAACTGCTTTAGCAGAGGATGTTTTCTCCACTTCTTCTGGTAATCAGTCTCAAGAATCCCGGTTATTATTATCTTGTTTTCAGCGTACTTGAACTTGTATTTTTTGTTGCCGTGCATTATCTCCTGATCCTTCATTTTAAAGAGATGGAAGCTTATCCTGAGCACGTATCTGTAAAATGAATTTCCCTGCGGCACTTTTATCGGTCTCCACCAAACCCACATCTCTCCTCCTCCGGGCTGGCTTCTTGACTCGTAAAACAGAATCTCAGGAAAATCATTGTTCTTCCTGCTTGGCACAAACTCATTTTCGATAACCCAGTCGTGCAGTTCTCTGTAGAAGTTCTTCAGGTTAATGGGACCATTATACTTTACCTCATGTGTGCCTACGAACAGAGTCATGATTATTCTCCCGATTTTATGACTATATATAATTTTCGGTGAATGGTCCTGAAATATCGTAACCTTTTTATAAGACTAAAAAATCTCTCATTCGGGGGACAATATGCTGATAGGTGTTGTTGGGAAGGCAAATGTGGGGAAATCAACATTCTTCAAGGCTCTTACGTTGGCAAATGTCGAAATAGCAAATTATCCTTTTGCGACAATAAAGCCGAATCACGGCATCGGTTTTGTGAAGGTTGATTGCATGGATAAGTTCTTTAACCTCCAATGCGAGCCAAGGTTCGGTTATTGCACAAATCATGAGCGTTTTGTTCCTATAGACCTTCTTGATGTTGCCGGCCTTGTTCCGGGTGCGCATGAAGGAAAGGGCATGGGAAACCAGTTTCTTGATGATTTGAGGCAGGCAGACGCTTTCATCCATGTTGTTGATATTGCAGGAACAACTAACGAGAGAGGGGAACCTGTTGAGCCAGGAAGCTACAATCCCCTGGATGATATTAAATTCCTCGAAACAGAGCTTGACATGTGGTTCTTGAGGCTGTTGAACAAGTCATGGGAGAAGTTCGCGAGACAGACTAACCAGGAGAATGCCCAGATGGATAAGGCAATTGTGAAGCAGTTCTCAGGCCTGGGAGTTACAGAGCCCATTGTAAGGAAGGTTATGAAAAAGCTGAATCTTCTTGAAAAAAAGGTATTGGCCTGGGATGGCAATGACCTGAGAAAATTCGCTTCAGAGCTGAGAAAGGAAACAAAGCCCATGATTATCGCTGCCAACAAGATTGACACGAAGGCCGGCCAGGAGAATTTCAACAGGATAAATGAGGCTTTTAAGGATTACTTGATTGTTCCGTGCAGTGCAGAGTCCGAGCTCGCATTAAAGGAGGCAGCGCACCACAAGCTAATAAACTATGTCCCTGGAGAGAATAACTTTGAAATTACTGCACCTGATAAATTAAACGACAAGCAGAAGGCAGCCCTTAACTTCATAAAGGCAAATATTCTTGATAAATTTGGCTCGACAGGGGTAGAGGATATTCTTGACAAGGCAGTGTTCGGGCTTTTAAGATTGATGCCAGTGTATCCTGTTGCAAACAATAAGCTTTCAGACAAGGATGGCAACATCCTTCCTGACTGCTTCCTTGTTCCACAGAACACAACGGCGCTGGAGTTTGCATTCAGGGTTCATACAGATATCGGAAACAGCTTCATTCGCGCAATCGATATGAAGACAAAGCAGGTTGTAGGAAAAGACCATCCCCTTAAGCCAGGAGATGTTATTGAGATTGTTGCAGGGAAGTGAATTATGGATGCATTGAAGTGCATGAGGGAGCGGAGAAGCATAAGGGCTTATTCAGATAAAAAGATAGACAGGAGGCTGCTTAATGAGATTCTTGGCTGTGGAGGTCTGGCGCCAACAGCAAGAAACCTTCAGCCTTGGCACTTCATTGTTGTGACCGATGGAGAAAAGCTTAGGAGAATAGCATCACTTGCGACCTATGGCAGCTTCATAAAGAACGCTGCAGCTTGTATTGTTGTATGCGGAAACAAAGACAACAACCATCTTGTGGAGGATGGCTCAGCTGCAACACAAAACATTCTCCTTGCGGCAACCTCTTTTGGGATAGGCTCATGCTGGGTTGCTGGCTGGAAAAGAACATATAACCCGGAGCTTATGAAGCTCCTGAAGATACCTCTGTCAGAGAAGATTGTTTCAATAATTCCTCTGGGCTATCCTGCAGAAAGACCTGCGCCGAGAAAGAAGGAGCTTGATGATATTGTTCACTGGGAGGAATTCTAATTGAGTTGATTTTCTAGTTATCAGTAAGCCATTGGTGGCGTTTCAAACACTTTTTCAGATTGTTTCTTTTAGTATTCGCCTATAGTTACGAAACTTTATATACTCAGCAGTTATACGCGGGACCATGGAAGATTACCTGTTGGAGAACGAGCATATAATGAAGGAATCGTCTGTAGGAAAGACAAAGGTTGTTCTTACAAATCTAAGGATTATCAAGTTCTGGAAACATGCAACAGAAACAGATTTTGAGGACATGCATTACCGCTTTATCGAGACAATAAAGCACTGCCAAAAGCTAAGCTGGGTCATAGTCTTTTTTGCCATCATCTTCCTTGTCGGTGGCTTTGCTCCTCTGTTCTTCCTTGATAACCTGATGATCAGTGGCTTTTGCTGGATAATCGGAATTCTGTTATTGATACAGGCTTATCTCTTCGAAAGGAGCTATATAGAGGTAAGGACCGCCAATTCCTCCATGACTATACACAACGATCCTGAGATACCTAAGCTTTTAAGGAAATACCAGGAAAAATACCTGAGGCAGAACTAATAATTCTTCATCATGTCAAGAAACACAGCGCTCCACAGCATTCCCTCATCTGCACAGTAGACCAATGTCTTGAACGGCTTTCCTTTTGGCGTGAATAATTCGATAAATGTCATGTTTTTTTCTATTAATTCTCTGTACTGATTAAGATACCCCTTTAACTCAGGACACTTGAACTTTTCTAGAACTTCAAAGAAAGGCATAGCAAGCATCGGCCAGACATTCTCGTGCTCCCAGTTCTTCGCCAGGAATTCCAGCAAAATCATCTCGTGCTCTTTTGTCTGCTTGTAATAATATCTTAATGGAAATGGCTTATCGAGCCCAAGCTCTTTTATCTTATTGAAGCACGTTTTCCAAAGTTTTTTGTCATTGAAAACCCCGCAGTAGAACGGAAAAACATTCGCATCTCCTGTGAATGTGTTGTTTCCACTCAGGTCGTCAACAAAGCCGTTCTTTTTCCAGAAATTATTTTTAATTAATTCCTCATAATTATATTTCTTAAACGGATTTTTCAGGCCGAGCTTTTCGATATTGCTCTTCAGCATCGCAGTCATGCAGTTGTCATAGCAGGATGATTCTCTTATTGCATGGTCTTTCATTGTGGAGAAGTGCCTGTCTTTTCTCACTAGGCCAGTCCTTTTGTCAATTACAATATCAAAATATCTTTTAATCTGGCTGTTGAGAAAATCCCTGTGCTGATTAATTAATTTTTTATCTCCCAGTGCAACGAGTGCTTTAGTCAAATATGCAAGTGAGTCTGGCGCATAGCACGGGAAATCATAAGTGATTCCGGAAGGGGTTATTGTAGTTGTTATTTTATTTTTCTTGCTGAAAATCTCAAGGGCATACTCCAGCGTTTTCCTGACTTCGTCTTCATATCCAAGATTTATCAGATGATCAATGACCAATCCAAAGTCCCTTGTCCAGAATTCTAGGTAATGGCCTGTTGATACCTTGAAGTACTGCTTCTTTCTATCCCAGCAGTCTTCGATAATCTGCTCCATGATGGATTCAGCATCTCCGGAATAGCACTTATAGCCGCGATTCTTCACCCTGATCCTGTGGAAGAAATACCTTATTCCTTCTGAAATCCAGATTAGCTTCATAAGCCCTCGGCGAGGATTGAACTCGCGGCCTGCGCTTCGCTCGGAAATGCTTTTTGAGCGTTCCGAAAATTCCATTTTCGTGCATACGAGAGCGCCGCTCCACCACTGAGCTACGAGGGCAGCCTATAGCTGTTTCAGAACCTCTTCCTTTGTCTGAAAGCGCTTCTGGCACTCAAAGCAGATGCTATGTTTCTTTCCCTTGGCATCTTTTACAACGGTACCTATCATCTTCTTCAAAAATGTTTCATCAATTCTCTTC
>JAFGPE010000121.1 GCA_016926055.1 Candidatus Woesearchaeota archaeon
GGTCGAGGAGTTCGAGGAAAATGATTAAACTTAAAAGATTAAAAATTTATATAGAGGACATGGATAGTTTTTATAAAAAGGCTGAGAAGGAGCTTAAGGCCATAGAAGATGGCAAAGCCAAAACACTTGAGGAAGACAGTCTCAGTTTTCAATCTTTGAATCAGGCAAAAAAATTCTTCACGCCCAAAAGACTTGAGCTGCTTAAAGCCATTCGGCATAATGATCCTGAGTCCATATACGCGCTTGCGAAGATGGTCAGGAGAACTTCTGAGAATGTCAATACCGATGTTAAATTATTGAAGCAGCTTGGCTTTGTCGAGATAACAAAAACAAAGGATGTAAGAAAGAAGACAGTCCCGAGAGTAAATTATGACAGGCTTACTCTTGAAATCCCGCTCTAGACTTCCTTCACTCCGTCCTTGAACGTAACCATCCTTATCCCGAATCCCAATTTCAGCAATGCACTCAATAGTGCCATGTGCTCCTTTCCTGAGCCAGACTCCATGTTCAATGCAACATCCATCTCAAGCTTCGGGATTTTTCCTTCAAGAGCGTTTTTCATCTCAGAGAAAAGCTGCTCCAGCTCTGCATCAAAGTTAAGAACAATCATCTCAACCGGCTTTTTGCACGAGAATTTTTCCTTTCCAAACTGGTTCGTCACAAGGATTATCTTATCCCATTCTGCAGCATCTATTATTCTAAGCAGGGTGCTCCATGTCCCCTTTCCAGTAGAGAGCACTGCAACAAGTATTGTCATGGTTAAGGTGATATTTTTTCTATTAATAAAGCTTTACCTTGAGTAATGAAAACTTTTATATAATCGAAGAATATCCGTGCTCTGGGGGAGTTAATTTGAGTAAGAATACAGCTTTAATCTTGTTGATAGTGGTTTCTCTTACTTTTATTGCCGGCTGCTCAAAGCCGCAGAAAGAAGTAATTTATAGTACGGGCCAAGTAATAAAAGAAACTCCAAAGGAGCAAGACGCCTGCACAGGAATTACCTGCCCCAGGAACCAGGAATGCAGAAACGGGAAATGCTACTGTGCTTCAGGCTTTAGGAAATGTGGAGATGACTGTATCGGCATCTCTGCCTGCTGCACTGATGAAGATTGCGACGAAGACAGATTCTGTTACAGTAGGGAGTGTGTGCAGAAGTGCAACTCGCTTAACTGTGACTCGAACAAGATTTGCAATGCAAGCAACGAGTGCAGTTGTGACTTCGGTGATGTTTGGTGCAGTGACCAGAATAAATGCATCCCTGCCAATTTCTGCTGTACAGGAAGGGACTGCAGGGGCTCTACAGATTGTGTCAGGTCAGGCAGGGCAATGGACTTCTGCTTTGAATCAAAGGAAACAAACGATTTATCATGTGTCAGGATTGCAGAGCAGGCGACAAAAACCATAGATCTCAATTTCAACGACTTTAAGGTAACCGCATTAAAGATAATGAAGGGAAACATGGCTTATGTAAGGATAGCTGATAGGGTTTTCAAGGACCTTAAGCCGGACATAAGGTATTCTTTCGATAAGAACACGCTATTTTATATTACGGATATAAGGACATATGGGGGAAGCTGCGAGGATTGATGAATAGATTTAAATAATATGAGTTTAATTCTTTTTTCTTATGATTATCTCAATGAACGAAGTAATAGATATAGTCGCGATGTCCCTCGTAATAGGATTTATTTTCAAGGATACCTTCAGGAAGGCAGAATATCACAACTATGATCCGTTAAGAAGGTTCTCTTCCTCTTTCTTCGACTGGGAGAACCTCAAGTTTGCGGTTTTTGTAACAGCTCCTGCAATAATCCTCCACGAATTAGGTCATAAATTCACAGCAATGGCATTCGGCACAAGTGCAACCTTTCATGCAGCATATCTCTGGCTCATCCTTGGAGCGATGATGAAGCTTATGAACTTCAACTTTATCTTCTTTGTCCCGGCCTTTGTCAGCTATTCTGGAGCAGGACTTTCAAATCTTCAGATAAGCATGATTGCTTTTGCAGGACCTTTTGTTAATTTGATTCTCTACTTTGCTTCAAAGCATCTTAGCAGATTGAAACATCTTTCAAGAAACCAGAGAAAGGCATTATTGTTCTCATCGAGGATTAATCTTTTCCTTTTCATATTCAACATGATTCCATTGCCGATGTTTGATGGCTGGCATTTCTTCTCGAACCTTCTGAAAGTGATATTTTAGGCCACTTCTCTGCCAAAAGAAATAAATACGACCAACTTGTTATCTTCTTAATGCACCAAAAACAAACTCAGGAAATTCTTAAAGAGTTGGCTAAAAAATCAACAGACCACGAATATTATACCCCGCTTCCGAATGGCTATGCACCGGGAAAGACAAAATATATAATAATTACCGGCTCTGTGATGTCTGGCCTTGGGAAAGGGATTTTTGCCTCTTCGCTTGGAAGGGTGTTCGAAGACCATGGCCTAAGGTGTTCTCCGATAAAGTTCGACGGCTACCTTAATATTGATGCAGGAACATTAAACCCTTACCGTCACGGTGAAGTGTTTGTTCTTGACGATGGTCTTGAATGCGACATGGACCTTGGAACCTATGAACGATTTCTTGACAAGAACCTTTCAAAAGAAAACTATCTTACGGGTGGAAAGATATTCTCAAGAATACTCTCAAGGGAACGGGAAGGAAGCTATCTTGGAAGGGATGTGCAGTTCATTCCTCATGTCACAGGAGAGATTAAGCGATTTCTGAGGGAACTCGCAATGAAGAGCAAGGCAGATGTTGTTTTAATGGAGGTTGGTGGAACAGTTGGAGACATAGAGAATGAATATTTTCTTGAGGCAATGCGACAATTGGCTTACGAGGAAGGAAAAGCAAATTGCTGCTTCGTCAATTTGACATATGTTCTTGAGCCGGAATTCCTGGGAGAGCAAAAAAGCAAAGCGGCACAGCTCGGAATAAGAAGATTAATGGAGCTTGGAATCCAGCCAGATGTAATAGCCTGTCGTTGCCATAATCCTGTAACCGAGAAGGTGAGGGAGAAAATAAGCATCTATTCCAATGTTCCAATAGATAATGTGATAAGCATACACGATGTTGAAAGCATCTACCTTATTCCTGGTCTGATAAGGGAGCAAAGACTTCACGAAAGAATAATCGACTCTCTGAGGTTGAAAGTCAAGCTGAAGCCAGAACCAAATGACTGGTCGGATTATGTAAACAAGATTCTTCATCCGAAAACAAAGCTCACAATTGGAATAACGGGAAAGTATACCGGATTAAGAGATTCATACGCTTCAATAATCAAGGCAATGGAGCATGCCGGTGCACACAACTTTGCAAAGATCGAGTTTAAGTGGATTGAGACGACAGAGATTGAGGATGGACGGAAAAAAGTCGAGGACGAGCTTAAAGATGTCGATGGGATTATTGTGCCGGGAGGTTTTGGCAAGCGCGGTTCAGAAGGAAAGATTCAGTGCATTAAGTATGCCCGTGAAAATAATCTTCCTTATTTCGGGTTATGCTTTGGCTTTCAGATGGCGATAATAGAGTTTGCAAGAAATGTCTGCAAACTGAAAAACGCAAACTCCACAGAGCTCGAGCCGAATACAAGATATCCTGTGATAGACATTCTTCCAGAGCAGAAAAAAATAGAGGGCCTTGGAGGCAACATGCGCCTCGGCGGCAAGGTTGTTGAGATAAGAGAAGGAAGCATTGCTCATGCTCTCTACGGCAAGAAAGCCCTTGTCAGGGAAAGATTCAGGCATAGGTATGAGTGCAATCCTGAGTATATTGAACCACTCGAGAAAAATGGCTTGGTATTCTCAGGCAAGCACCCAGAATACAGGATAATGCAGATACTAGAACTTCCAACTCATCCTTTCTTTGTCGGAGTGCAATTCCATCCAGAATTCACATCGAGACCATTAAGGCCAAATCCTTTGTACATGGGATTCGTGAAGGCGTGTCTGAAAAAGTGATTCTTTGTAACGAGGAATTCTCATTAATTCTTGAACCACTTGTCTTTTATTTCCTTGTATTTTCCGTTCTCAATTATTTTCAGCAATCCTACGTTTATCTCTGTCCGCCACTTGCTTCCCTTCGGGAATGCGATGCCATATGAGGAATCTGCAAATGTCTGGCCAGCCATTACAATGTCAGGATTCTTCTCGCTCTTGAGATAGTACATAATCAATGGTGTGTCATGAATGAATGCAATGGCTTCTCCGTTTAGAATCTTTTCCACCCCTTCATCTATCGATGTAACCTCGACAGCATTCATCCCCATTTCCTTCGCAACAATAACTGTCTGAGTTCCTTTAATCACTGCAACCTTGTGGCCGATAAGGTCTTCTGGCCCATTAATTCCTTGGCTCAGCATGTTGACTGTAAGGAGTGAGCTTAATCCTGCAATCACAAATCCAAATATCAAGACCCCGCTTATTATGACAAAGCTTCCGAATATTTTTCCGATTGCTTTTTTGGGATACATGTCTCCATAGCCGACTGTTGACATAGTTACAATTGTCCACCACATGCCTTTGCCTGCTCCCTTGGGAAAGTTCTTACCGAAATGGTCGCCTTTCTCTATGAACCAGATTATGTGGCCGCAGATAATGATGTAAACCAATATCCCTCCGAGCACTAGCAGCGTATCTTTTGTGATTATTAGCTTCATGAAGCTTTTTTTAGTATCCTTTTTTGCAATTATCCCGATGCTCGACTCAAAGAACGGATATGAGAAATCGATGTTCTTCTCCCTTTCAGCTGTTATTGTTGTTGCTGCAATCCCGAGGTCAACCTTTCCTTCCCTTACCGAGGCAAGATGAGTTTGCAGATCGGAGTCAGGATGGTAAGTTATTTCAGCTCGCTCGTCTATCTCGTTGACAACTGTTTCAATAAGCTCAATCGAGAATCCTTCCAGCGAGCCGTTCTGGTGCATTATGACGAATGGAGGGCTCGGCTTGACTCCGACACTAAGCTTTTCGGCGTTAGCGCTCGCCAAAACTGTAGCAATTATCACAATCCACAACAGGAGTTTCTTGCCCATATTCTGGTGCTGCTTCCTGCATTTTTAAATATTTTACTGTTCCAGGGGAAAAGCTTTTTAAATGGATGCAGATTTCTCAGGCACATGGTAGCAGGAAGATACAAATCTAGGACATTGAGAAGAAAGAAGGTAAAGACGCCTGGCGGAAGATTAACAACTCATTATCTCAAGAGAAAGCCTAAAAAGGCGCACTGCGCCGAGTGCGGAGTAGTTCTTTCCGGAGTTCCAAGGGAAAGACCTTATATTATGAGGAACCTGGGAAAGACAAAGAAGAGACCGGAAAGGCCGTTTGGCGGAATGCTCTGCTCGAAATGCTCAAGGGATTTGATAAAGAAACAGGCAAGAAAGTAAATTCTCGCGTTTGCCTAGGCAACTGGCAAAAAAACTGATGCGTGAATGGAGGAATAAAGATGGTATTTGAAATCGGACGGGTTTGTGTTAAGATTGCAGGAAGGGATTCTAACAGAAGGTGTGTTATTGTTGACACAGTGGATGACAAAATAGTTCTCATAGACGGTGACGTAAGGAGAAGGAAATGCAATGTCATTCATCTTGAGCCTCTGGACAGTGTAATCAAGATCAAGAAAGGCGCTTCCCATTCCGAGGTTGCAAAAGAATTTAAGGACCTCGGCTTTAATGTCTGGGAGACGAAGCCAAGGAAGACAGCAGAAAGGCCAAAGAAGGTTAGAAAGGTGAAGGAAAAGCCTGCAGAGGAAGAAAAGCCAGCGAAGAAGAAAGCAGAGAAGCCAAAGAAGGAAGAAAAGAAGGAAGAAGCAGAGGAAACAGAGCTCGAGAAGATTGCAGAGACAGAAGAGAAGCCGAAGAAGAAGACGGTTAAGAAGGTTGCCAAGAAGGAATAAATTTTTAATTTCATTATTATTCTTTTGTTTTATGATTAGAGCAATAGTTCTTGATTTGGGAGGAGTGTTCTTTACAGAAGGAAAAAGCGAGGCTGCAGAAACATTGAAGAAAAAACAGTTATGACGTTGATATAGTCATGAAAACTCTCTCCTGTCCGAAAAGCATCGACCTCAGAAGAAGATTCAAAATCATAATATTATCAGGCAACGTAAAGGACAGAGTGGCTGGACAAAGCACGTTAGTTTTCTATTCTTCCAGTTATTTTGCTTCCATCAATTCACTAAGATTAATCTCAAAAATACCAACGGGCATCTCCAGGCCAAACTCCTCTAGCACTACAGGATTTATTTCCCCCAAAACTCCAATCTCGTTGCCTTTCACAACAACCTTGCCTGCCCTTCCTGAAATAAAAGAATCATTTTCAACAGCAAAAATCTTATATTCAACACCAATATTTTTCAAAAGATAGTCGAGCGCCTGCCTCGCTTCAGTGTATCCTACTTTTCCTGCAATCATTGCCCATCCCAGCATTACAGGATTCCTTGTCATTGTATCCTTTGTTTCATCATACAGCACAACCTGCCCTGTCTCAAAAATCTGCTGTGGATATTCCTTGTTCTTATTCTTGGAAAGAAACTCAATCATCTCAGGCAAAAGTGAATTCCTGAAGCAGTTCCAGTTCTTTGAGACAAAGTTCTCTATCTCAATCAGCCTTGGCTTTTTTGAAAGACACATGTTCTTAACAAGTATTTCCTCATTGGTAAGCGTGTAGTTCATAACCTCTTGGCCTCCAAGCCCGAGCATTATCTCAGATGCCTTTCTTGCAAATCTTTCAATGTGCTGCATATAGCCGATTGTTGCGAGCTTTGGAGTCTCTGGAATAAATTTATTGTAGCCGTAGCTTATTGCAATATCTTCTGTAATGTCTGCCTTGTGAAGGATGTCCTGCCTATATGCAGGGTATTCCACTTTTATCTTTCCGTCACCGAAAGCTGCATTGTATCTCGCCCTTTTCAATAATCTCACAACTTCTGCTCCGGTTAGCTCCAATCCAAGTCTTTTGTTGACATAATATAAGTCCACTTCAGCTTTCTTCGGACTGAAATCAGGTGTTATTTTCTTTCCGTCGGGAAAAACATTAATTACACTTTCCACCTTGAAGCCCCTGTCAGCCAAAGCCTGCACCATCACAAGTAAAGCGGTATTTGTGTAGTTCCAGTCATATCCCGTTACCTCAACAAAAAGATTCTTCGTCTTCTCAGTGATCTTTCCTGTGTGATTTGAGTTGATGACTGGGGGCATTGAGAGAACTTCATTCGCAGAGTCAATCAAAAGAGGAAATTTCTGGTACGGCTCCAGAAGGCATGCATAATCCCTTCCCTTTGGATGCCTTGAAAGAATCTGTCTTAAGGTCATCTTCTCTGTAAATTCCAACGGAACAAATTTCTCCTTGTCAGGATCTGCTGCAATATATCTTACTGGCCAGGTTATCTTGTCAAAGTCATAAACCCCGATTGCCGCTTCCTTTCTCTTTCTCCCAAAGCCTTCTGCTACCTTCTCCTGCAATTGAACAATCTGGATTATGAATTCATTTGTTACCTTTACATCCTTTATGACAGCGCAGCTAATCATTGGCCTTATCTTCATCAACTGAGGGTCAACATGGACAGAATAGTTTCCTTTTTTTACATCAGCCTTTGGAACCCCTGAGTCTAGGCCGTATTGCGCTCTTAACTCTCTTGCAATCCCCTCGCTGCTCCATAAATCGGGCCTGTTTGTGTCAGCAATCTCAATCTTAAGGGTATCTCCTTCAATGCCCTGTAGCTCCCCCTTTACATATAGGATTGCCTCTTCTTCAAGTTCTTTTATCGGAATCTTCTTTCCAGTAAGTTCGCATAAGTCCTTGTATGAAATTTCTATCGTTGTCATCTTATGTACTCCTTGCTTTTTCTTAAGTAATCAATATCCTGGCTGAACAGGTCCCTTATGTCTTCTATGCCTAGCTTGGTCATTGCCAATCTATCTATTCCAAACCCCCACGCGATAACCGGCTCCTTTATTCCTAATGGCTCTGTCATTTCTGGCCTAAAGACTCCAGCACCTGCAATCTCCATCCATCCTTTTGTCGGATGCTTTACTGAAATCTGGCAGCTCGGCTCTGTGAAAGGATAATAAACAGGAAGGAATTTGACATCGTTCACATTCGTTACTTCAATTGCAAACTCTTTTAATATTCCAAGAAGATGCCTGAAATTAAGACCTTCTCCTACGACAAAGCCGCCTAGCTGGTTGAATTCAACACCGTGCGTTGCATCAATTACATCAGGCCTGTAACATCTTACTAGGCTGTAGTATTTTCCAGGAATGTCAATCTCCCTTGCAAGGTATCTTGGCGAAATGGCTGTGTCATGAGCCCTTGGCATTAATTGCATTGCTATTTTCGGATTCCATTCGTATCTCCATCCCTTTGAGCCTGTATTTCCGCCTTGCTCATGGGCTCCTTTCACAGCATCAACAATCTTTTTTTCAGGAAGCTTTCCGTATTTTGGCTCCCTTATGGTGTATGTGTCAGACCAGCTTCTTGCAGGATGATTTTGCGGCTGGAATAATGCGTCAAAGTTCCAAAATTCTAATTCGATTATTGGCCCTGTCATCTCAACAAATCCGAGCTCCGATAGCTTTTCTCTTATCTGGTGCAGGAAATCAGAATATGGGTGTCTTTTTCCCGCATTTAATGCAGGAACATTAATCCCGACATCGTATTTCCTGAATGTTTTCTTCTTCCATGAACCGCTTTTTAGCATCTGGGGCGTTAATCTGTCAATTGAGTCCTCTGTCTCGACCTTAGTCTTTGAAAGTTTTTTTCCAACTTCTGTAAGCTTCACTCTTTTTGTTTTTATCTCCTGCTTCTTGATGATGTTCTTTCTTCTGATGAGTTGCTCGAATGCAAACTTTTCCTCGTCTTTCAGCCGTATTGCGTCAATTGGAAAATTATTTCTCAGGAACTGCTCCTCTAAACTTTCCTTTTCAAGAAGCTTCTTTCCATTGTCTGTTATTTTGATTATGAGAGAATTATCCTTCTTCATCACCATTATCGCAGCTTTTCCCTTGAGTGTTCCAAGCGCAATATTCAGCTCTTCTCTCTCAATATGTCCTTTTTTCATTATCTCTTCTACAGGAAGCTCTTTTTCCTTTATCGCAGAAAGAAACCTTCTCTCAGGCAGCCCTTCCTTGACATATCTTTTTCCGTTCTCATCAAGTGCTATCAGGTTTGTTGTTTCATCCTTTATCTCAAGAACTCCCTTGTTTGAGAGCCATTGCAATGCCCTCATTGCCTCCACTTCCTGCAGCCCTGATTTCACTGCAAGCTCGCTCAATGTTATTCCATCAGCTAGATTAGGCAATGCCTTCTTCTCCAAAGGATGGAGATTAGCAAGTATTTCACCAGCTTCCATATCTCCGAAGAGAGTTACATTCCTTATATAAAAGTTATTGTTTTTCAGGAAAAATTTTTAAAAAAGAGCAAATTTCTTCTCCCTATGAAAGAACTCCACATTTCCACTAAAAAGCGCTGCGAGTTAGTTGACATCACAAGGCAAGTGCAGGATATTGTTGCAGAGTCAAAAATAAAGGAAGGAATATGCCACATTTATTGCCCGCACACGACGGCAGCAATATCCATTAATGAGAATTCTGATGAGAATATTGAAACTGACTTGATGAATTTTCTTAACCATCTCGTTCCTCATGGCAAGTGGCTTCACGATTCAGTGGATGGCAACGGAGATGCTCACATAAAGGCCAACATTCTTGGTTCAGACAAGTCAATGCCAATAACTGACGGCAAGCTCCTACTCGGAACATGGCAGAGCATCAACTTCTGTGAGTTTGACGGCCCAAGAGATGGGAGAAAGGTTATTGTCACGATATTACGGGCTTTGCAATCTTCCAGAGCATATTGAACTGCTTCCTGTATGAATTTGCAAGGTTCTTGTTCTTAATCATGATTGCATAATTAGGATTTCCCCAGATGATTATTGTAAGTTTGTCATTATATACGTACATGGGCGTAGGCTCGAAGAATTGCTCAGGAATCCATCTGTATTGGGTTTGTTTTCCCTCCACAAAAAATCTGTCACCTTCCTTCACCAAAACCTTCTCACTGCACTTCATCTTCCAAAGCCGCTTTAGATGTTGCCGCAGCGCAATACTGTCCTCTTCCATGAATTTTCTTTCCTCAACCCCTGAAAGCAGAACCTCTCCAGGTTTTTTCTGGAATTCATTTATCACATCACGATACACCGTTCTTACAACATCTTTCCCTTTGACAACCTCCACAAATGTATCCTCCCTTGGCAACTTAGTCAAATTAATTAGTTTAGGCAGAAAGGACTTGAATCTCTCCTCTTTTTCATTGAGATAATTCAGTATCTTCTCAGGATTAATTCCCTGAAAATGCTTTTTGTTGTTCTTGATGACAAAACTGACAAATCCTTTTTCAAGAAGCCTCTCCACGGCATCATAAATTGCCTGCCTGTGCAATCCTGATTTTTCAGCAATCTCGTTGACAGATACTGAGCCAGTCTTTAGCAAAGTGAGATAAACTTCAACTTCATTATTCGTTAAACCCAATTCCTTCAGCATTTCTTTCATGGATTTAATTACCCAACGCTTCTATTTATTGTTTTCGTAAAAATTTTTACTACAATGATTTAAATACCGTATAGTAACCACTGCCACATACTTATAAATTTGTCGAAAGGTGGGTTAAGTCAAGTATGATGTCTTGAGCTGGTTGTGGTGGTAGAACCACAACCCGAAGAAAGCTCTTGCTCCTTTAAAGCTCTGAA
>JAFGPE010000122.1 GCA_016926055.1 Candidatus Woesearchaeota archaeon
ACTCAGGATATGAGGAGTGTGAGTCTGATGCAGGATGTGATGACGATGATGCTGCAACAAAGGATGTCTGCCAGAGCTGCAAATGCTTCCACAGCGTTATTCCTTACTGCGGCAACAGCATTATTGAACCGGAAAACAATGAAACATGTGATGATGGGAACAATGTAAATGGCGACGGCTGTTCCAGCAGCTGCAAGATAACTTATCAATGCAATGATCTTGTAGACAACGATAACGATGGGAAGATTGATTTCCAGAATGACACGGGCTGCACAAATGCAACAGACAACACAGAATTCCTTGATTTAGATGAGGACCTTATTGATGACTATTTGGACAACTGCCCCGGAATAGCAAATCAAAATCAGAAGAACTTTGACAACGATAGTCAGGGAGATGCCTGCGACAATGATGACGACAATGACGGGATAGCTGACGCAAGCGATTATCTACTTGGAAACAGCAGCGACATCAACACAACGATGAACATAACAATAACATCTAACAACGCAACAATATTTTTTAAAGAAGAAGACAATATGTTTGTCGAGCTTAACTCCTCTGACCTTAACGAAAGCATCAATACAAAAGAGCTCGTGGTTGAGAAAAACAGCAAGGGAATATTGATATCAGGAATCAAGCTAAAAGATAATAAGACAAAGACTGTTTACATTGCAAAGCTTCCAGGTTATAACACTATCTGCATAGATGACGCTGAGATAACAACCATCACGCAGATTAGTTCTGGCTGCAATCAGGTAAATGAATATTTCATCACATGTGACGGAACAGTCCAGCAGGGATATTCCTGTAACCTTACAGCAGATAATACCACTTACAAGATTACTGGATTGAAGCATTCTGGAGTGCAACAACAATGTCAGGATGCGGATGGAGACGGCTATGGAAACTACTGCGCCGCCGGAACTGACTGCGCTGACGATGATGGAACGATAAACCCTGCTGCATCTGAAGTGTGCAGGGACGGAAAGGACAATGACTGTGATGGAAGTATTGACGAGAACTGCCAAAGCACCACATCATCAGGCGGCGGTGGAGGAGGAGGCGGTGGAGGCTCTTCTTCAGGAGTCCAGACATCATCAGAATCGCATGACTGGTACAGCATTGCTGGGGGAAAGGCCCTTACCATGAACATATCCTCGACAAAGATTCCTGTAACAATCATTTCATTCACAACAAATAATGATATTGCTTTCATGACAATGACTGTAAAAACGCTTAAGGGCGAACCTGATGCTGTTGTTAAATTTGAGGAAGACGCTTATAAATATCTCGAGATTGCAAATTCTGCAGTCGAGGCAATAAGCAACATAGCTATGGAATTCAAAGTTGAGAGGGCCTGGATAAAGGAAAAGGGAATCAGCCAAGCAGAAATCTCCATTTATAGATATAACGATGGAGGATGGCATGAGCTTTCAGCAACAAAGACTGGAAGTGATGAAAACTACGCATACTACAAGGCAAATGTTCCCGGATTCAGCTATTTTGCAATAGGAACTACAGAAATAAAAAGCCAGCCGGCTCCACAGGTAGCAACTCCAGCGGAGTCTGAAATGGCAACAGATGAAGAAAACATTGTTTACGTTGAGACAATTCCTCCTGAGGATGAGAAAGAAGAGCAAACTGAAGCAGAGCAGAATGAAATCACAGGTGCTGTTGTGAGCGAAATCGAGCTTACCCAGACTGAAAAGATAAGAAGGGCAATTATAATTGTCTCATCGGGAATACTCCTGTGGGTCAGCGGCATTATGCTCCAGCACAGCGCAAGGAGAACTGGCAAAACCGCTAAAAGAAAATCTTCAAAAGCTCATTAGACTCTTTTGTTTTTTATTTTCCTTTATTCGTTTATAAGATTCCCAGCTTTTGCGAAAAAAATCATAGTTCTCATAGTTCTTTTCCAAGAAATCCTTCGTCTTCGGGTCAGAGGGATATCCTGAACCAAAATCAACACCATACTCTTTCTTCAGTCTTTCAATCTCCATGTCCCTTGTCACCTTTGCAAGGATGGATGCTGCAGAAACAACAGGGTATTTTACATCCGCCTTGTGCTCGCAAATAAGCATCATTTCTTTGTTCAATAGCATGCCTCTGACATAATTGCAATAACTCTTTACATTGACGCTTGGACAGTCAAGTATTGCTTTCTCTGGCTGCAACTCATTAATTACTAAAGCTGCCTTCTCTGCCTCGAGTTTGTTGAGATTGTGTGTTTTCGAGAACACTGCAGAATCTATCTCGGCAGGAGCAATTATGACAATTTTGAAGTTTCTTACAACATTCTTTATCTCGGTGAATAATTCCTCTCTCCTCTCCCTCGGCAATAGCTTTGAATCCCTGACTCCCAATGCTCTTAGCCCCGAATCATCATCTACAACAATGCCTGCCATGACCAATGGACCGATAGCTGGCCCCCGACCGGCTTCATCTATGCCGCAAAATAATGTCATGCTGTTGTGGTTGAAATCCATGTTTAAAAATCTTTATGTTTCTTGGATGTAGCCAATTATGAAGCCTTCTTCCTCCGAGGTTATCTCATCGTTCTCCAGCAAGTCTAAAAGGGCTTCCACAGTATATATGGAATCATCTTTCGGGATGTCTTCCGGATCATGTCTCACGCTCATTTTGCCTCACCCCCTCGTTTTTCAATGACAGCCAGGCTCATAAAATGGAAAATAATATGCTCTGGCATAGCCATCATATTTGCTGTTTCTTTTTGGAGTATAAAGATCGCTTGGACCAGGTGTCGTTGTCTCATTCTTTACAATCTCATTGATATACATTTCAACCACCTCCTCGCGCTTGAAAATATCGGAATCGACTGTGAATTCCATGAATTGTGAAGTCAGCGATATATAAGAAATATTTCTTGTCATTTCAAGTTTTTACCGAAAAATATAAATATTAAATTAGGTAAAGCCGTATAAGATGGTCGATATCGGCAGAATAAGTGAGGAAGAGGATGTAAAAGTAGTCAAGCTCGACATGAAAGACAAAAGAATACTTGCGATGCTCAGCGAAAACTCGAGAAACTCCCTCACAACCATTGCGCATCGTGTTGGCCTGTCAAGGGACAGCGTCGACTACAGGATAAAGCGCTTTAGAAGAAACAGCATCCTGCTAAGAACATTTCCGATAGTTGACCTGAAAAGGTTTGGCTTCTATACGTTCCATGTTTTCATGCTCATCAATGAAATGAAAAAGGAAAAGTTGGAGAATCTTCTTAACGACTTAAAAAATAATGAGCATGTCCGCTCGATAATTGAGTATACTGACCGCTGGGACCTCGAAGTCGTTCTGGTGGCGAAAAGCATGAAGGAATTTGACAATGCGATAACAGAAATCGTCACAAAGTACCCTGAATTGATAATAGAAAAAGACAAGCTCGGCGTCATAAGAGGGTACCATTCAGCATATCTGCCAGGGCATTTCTGCAGAATGGAGAAAAAGCAGAAGGTTGACATCAAGAGAAAGAAAATGCCGCTTAAACTTGACAAAAAGGATGTGAAGATTATTGCAATGCTCTCGCAGGATTCAAGGGCAAGCACATATGAGATTGCAAAAAAGGTAAACCTTTCTGCCGATGCTGTTGGAATAAGGATTAAAAAGATGTACAACGCAAATATCATAAGAAAATTCACGACTCTTGTCAGCCTGACAAGGCTGCACTATCACTGGTTCACCTTTGCACTCTCTGTAAGGCTACTTGACAAGGACACAGAAAAGAGGTTCAGGTATTTTGTCAACAACCATCCCTATATAGTCAGGGCTGTTAAAACTCTTGGAAGCTGGGACCTCTTGGTGTATATCGCTGCAGACCATGCAAGAAACTTCCACAAAACAGTCAAGGAGATAAAGAACAGTTTTGCAACCATACTAGAAACATACCAGACATGGATTGCATACAAGGAGCATTACTTTGAGCCGTTTCCTAGAATAATAGAGAAGGAGTTTAATGAATCATCACAATCTTTATAAAACAACCCTTATTTCTAGACATTACAGCGGGGTAGGGCAGTCAGGAGTGCCCGGTGGGCTCATAACCCACAGGTCAGAGGTTCAAATCCTTTCCCCGCTATTTTCAAACGAAGTAAGAAAATAGAGGGTGCACGAATGGAATGAGTTCACTCGCCACTTGGCCAGAGTAGGCACTTAGTCGGGTCTTATTTTTCTCTAGAAAACTTTAAAAACAGACAGGAAACACTTGAATATTGTGCCGCGGTCGCTTAGCCCGGCTATAGCGGAGGATTGCTAATCCTCTGTCCTTCGGGGCACGTGAGTTCAAATCTCACCCGCGGCGCTTAAGGTGACCACAAATCAATGTTTCTTATTTTTTGTGGTCACCCCGCTTTTCTTGTATTGCGAAATAAGAAATCTAAGAGTTGGTTTAAGATCGTGGTTATTGCGGTATTCTTGTAGTATGTTATAATATTCTCTTCGATTCTCCAGATGTATATTTATCGGAGGGTATCTGTTTTTTAGGAGTATGAAATTCAAAAGCAGCCTTCCCACCCTTCCGTTTCCATCCTGGAAAGGATGAATATTCTCGAATTGATTGTGGATTACTGCTGCAAGAACAAGAGGTTTGAATCTCTTCTTATTGCAATTATACCAAAAAATATATTCTTTTAGTGCTTTTCTTAATTGTTCTATGGGGGTGCCCTGATGAACCATGTTGCCTTTTGAATCTCTTATTACTACATTCACATCCCTGAACTGTCCTGCAAATGATTTAGATCCTTTAAAACAGAGCATGTGCAAAT
>JAFGPE010000123.1 GCA_016926055.1 Candidatus Woesearchaeota archaeon
CTCTTTTATCGACGATGCTTATGAATAATATCTAGAACTAACAAGTATTTATATCTTTCGTTTCAGAAGTCAGACTCATTTATAAATTAAACATCGACACGCTTTCTCGAGAGGCCATATTATGAAAAACTACGTTGGGAAGATAATTCAGGTAGCAGGTGAAGATGGCAAAGGTGCCATCAACGATCATGTTGGGATATGTCCGAGCATGGAGTCGTTACTGACAAGCCTGCTTGCAAAAAGGGTTAGTGAACGTGAATGGTCAACAAGCAGGTGCAGTTGCTATTTGAGAAAAGATTACTCAGAAAAGGTTGAAGGCCAGCCAGATGGCAGAAGAGGATATTCTAAAATAGAGGACATATGCAAGGATAAACCCTATGCAGAAGCACTTGAGACTGCTACACAACATGCCAAGACGGAAAATGTTGTTCTGTATCAGCAAATCAACATGCGCGAGAGCAAAATTCTTTGGCATCCTGATGGCTGGGAGCCAATATATGGGAAAGGGCATGAGATGCAAAAGATTAAAAATGCTATAATGAATAAGCCAACGTCTTGGGCTCGCAAGCTTCTGGTAAAAAAAGGTTCAAAAGGCAGGAAATGGCATTGAGTCTCTTAATAACTCCCATTCTTTCGATATATTTTTATAACACCTTCTCCAAATACTCATTATGCCGAAAAAAGAGGCCATAAAGGACAAGCTGCTTGCAAGAGTGAAAGATGAAGAAGAAAAGTTCAAACAGGAACAAGAACGGCTAAAGCAGGAGCTTTCTGATGAACAAAGCATTATTCTTGAGGAAAATTCATTCTCTGTTGAACTGCTGAACAATTCAAAGTACAAGAGCATCGAGGAGCAGAAGCTGAGGACTGTTGAAGAAATAATTTCGATTTCAAACAATTCGGGCTTCATACATCAGGAAAGTGAAATGATAAAACGAATCAATATTGTCATTAACGCGAACAGGCTTCTAAATGACCTGATTGGCAACGCCGTAAAGAAGCTAAAGCTTCAAGAGCAAAGGGAAGAAAGCTACATGAAGCCAAAAAACGCAATTATTGATTCTGATGCAAAGGCGAACAAGGTGATAAGAAGCTTAATCCTGCAAATCCGGGAAGACAGGGTTGAAAAACTAAATCTGAAAAGATTCCTGAACAAAGGCATGGAGGGGTTAGACCTGATTGAGAAAAAGCTCTCGAGAATAAAGGATATTGACATTGAAAAGGAAAAATTCTTTGTTGTGCTCGAGGGGAAGCTGAAGGAATTAAAAAAATTGATTGAGGAAGAAAACCGCATAACAAAGGAAATGCTGAATAAAACCAAGAAAACAGACAAGCTAAAAGAATTATCAACCAACCTGCTTTCATTATTAAAAACTGAAACTGAAGATCATAATAATCTTCTCAGAGACTACTACCAGCACATAAACCTGAAAGACGAGGAAGAACGGGTTGTCCAGCTAAGATGGCTGAATGAGAAAGAGATTGAAATAACCCAGGAGACGATTCTCTTCATGAACCAATTCATAATCCCCGAAATGGAGTTTCCATCCGGCAACTTTGTTGTATACAGCACAAACGTTGATGAAGCAAGGAGGATAATCTCAGGCAGCGCAATAGATGAAACAAATGCGAGGGTTAGAAAGAAAGTGCTGGGAATAGGCTCAAGAAGAGAGGAATTGAGCTACGTCTCATACACTATAAATGATATCCTCAACATAAACAAATGCTGCTTCATCTTCCCAGTGGAGTCTGCCATGAAAAACCATTATTTTCTCATCGGCGATTTTGCCAAGGGAATAATCGAGATATATGGCAAAGGGCCGAACCCCGGAATGCTGCTTCGGGAGATAAATGAAACATTGCCAAGGTTTGACATTCTTCTAAAACATGTCAACCAGAAATACAAAGAATGGCTTGAGGAGGCAAAGCAGCTGGATGAAAAGTTCGTGCAGAAATGGGACACTGAAGCGGCAGAACATATCAACCAAGACTTTACAAAAAGATGGATAAAGGAAGAAAGCGAGGGGTTTTCGATTGAGAACAAATTTTCCTTCGGCATTGTGAAATTCATGGTGGAACAGCGCTATTTCACAGAGCTCTTTGACAGGATGCTCGAGAGGAAAACAAAAGCGATGCCTCAGATGGAAAAAGGGCCGGATGATTACCTTGAGGAGATGCAGGCGATGTCAAAGGAACGTTTCATTGAAACAATAAAGCTGATAAAGAAAGGATATGTTGGAATGATGGCTGATGTGAGGAATTTTATCGAGAAAGCATCTTTCCACCAGGAGATTAGCGAAGGAATATTTCTCGCGCCCAAATCACAGGTGCTGCAATGGGAGAGGTATTTTTTCTCCATTAAAAGACGTCCGAATGTTTTCTATTATAATGGGGAAGATATAAAGAAAGGAATAGAAGAAGCAATAAGAAACTGCAAGAAGAACAGGAAGAACAAGGCAATCAAGAAGACAAGGTTCATAAGGGTATTTTCATATATGAATTTTCAGCCGCTGCAGACAGTGTGAGAAAATAGTCATTGGAGATACTTAAATCTCTCGATTATGGAATATGATCACTCGTTGACTTCCTGCGTCCAGACTGCCGTCAGCTCTCCTGCCTTCTCCTTTGTAACAGTAATCCTTATCCTTGCAACATCCTTTTTGCCGAGGAACTTCTGGACATTGTAGAAGATTCCTGTCTTCTGCTGCAGGTTGATTGTGTTCATGGTTACGAAGCATGTGCTTGGAACAACGCAATTCTCTTTTTCTGTAAAATCATAGCAAAGCTCCCTGCCATAGTTCTCAAGGCCGTCCTCATCCCGAACATAAATCTTGCTGACCGAGAAAGGGAAAGCCAGGCTTTTTACCTCGCGGTTATAGCTGCCACCCGAGCAGACACTCTTCATCATGGTTGACATCTTGTTGAAGCTGTCCTGCACTGTGCTGATTTCAGTATGCTCGACATACTTTACAAGCATCTTGTAGCCGCCGACAAAAACAAGGCTGCCTATCAATATGCCAGCAATAATCCACATCCAGGTTTCGACAGATTCCATTCAGTATATCTCCACAATTCCTTTATCATAGCTATAGCCGATAATTATCTTGTTCTGGCCGAGCTGCGCTGAAAGCGATGAGCTGATTCCGAGGTCATCGAGCTCCTCCTTTACCTTAACTGTGTTGACGCCGCAAATAGTCTCTGTAACCAGGCCATAGCACAGACTGCCGTGAACCTTTCCCTGTTTTGCTTTAGTATAGCAAAGCTTTGCATGCTTTATGATTTCATTCTCAAGATACTCGCCATTGGTACCGCACTCAGTCACATTGACTATCTGGATGTCGAGAATATCTTCCTTGCTATCACCGCCAACCAAGGTCTTTACAAGCTTGTCAGCATTCAAACTCCACTTTGTAATCAAGCCAACAATAACAAAGACTGCTATCGTTGCTATGAATATAAGAAAGATATAGTTTATGGACAAATCCCCTTTTTTTCTAATCATTTCAATCGCTCTCTTTTTGATGTTTTTATTTTTTATCATATTTTCGAAAATTCTGATAGCATCGGCAACACAATTCTTATGAAAACAAAAACCAGGATTAAAGCCAAAGCAATCATTATTCCATACTTTAACGCGTTTCCAGAAAACAGACTTTTGATTTTATATCCCTGCTGCTCCAGCTCTTTCTTCGGTTCAGGAATCGCGGCCGTTTTCTCAACATTAACCGGCTCCTGCTTCGATTCAACACTCTCGATCTCCCCTTTTTCCAGCCTCCTGAGGTTTCCAAAGCTGTCTCTTTCCTTTATCTCCAAGCCGAAAGAGTCGTTCTCTGAAAAGAATTTCCTTGCCTGCTCCAGCGTATCGAACTCCCTGAAGATCTTTCCATTTGTTACAACAAAGCTCAACTCACAACCACCTTCTTCTGCTTTCCATCATACTCTATCAGGATGTTCTTCTGGGACTGTAGCGGCCTTTCGAAGTCAATGCTATCTGAACCGCAACCATTGCCTGTACCAAGAAGGCCGCAAAGGTTTCTTTCCTTCAGCAGTGTCTCAATCCTTTGCTCTGTAATCGGCTCGATAATCGAAACGCTGGAAGGCAGGACAAACTCCTCGCACATTATGCCCTTTGTTGAGGAGCCTCTTTCTGATTTCTCCCAGCAAGAAAGGATGTGCTGCAATAATGTTTCAGCAACAAGATATTTCTCATACTCGATATCGATCCTCTGAACCTTAAGTGCACCAATATAATCCGATGCATCAATTATGACCGGCACAATGCATATCTCAGTGGCGCAACTCCTGAGATATTCAGTCAGTTGCTCTGTGAAGTTCCACTCAACAATCTGGGATTCTTGTATTTCGCCGAGGGAAGAATCTATCGCATCTATTCCCATAGACACGTCATCTGCCTCGACAACATAATCTACAAAAAACCTGTCGACAAGAAGACTTCCTTCGCTCATGGAGCCGAAGTTTAGCTCAAATGTGCAGACATCTGTTGCGCAGCTGCTGAGTGCTTCATTAAGCATCTCCTCGAACTCAACAATAACCGGCGAGTTTGTGCTGTTAAGCTCGCCTGGAAAGCTGAACATCTCATCCCCGTTCAGCGTTATGACTACATCCTCGGGGTAGCTTGAATTGATAGCAAAACCTATTGCATCTGTCAATGACCTCGTATCCTTATAGCTAAACACCTTGCTGTTGCTTGCCTGAGCGAGCTCCTCCATCCAACCTATGACTTTGCTGCACCTTGAATAAGCCATGCACTCATCAAGAGGCAACCCTACCATGTATCCTTCAGTCTGCTCTTTGTCGTTCTGCTCAAGATTGCCATAAACGGGAAAGATAAACTCCATCTCATTGATATTGTCCAGTATTCCATCTATAACGAGCTGCTCGTTTCCTGAAAAGATTGAATCGCCAGGAGGATTATTATCGCAATCGTTTGGGTTGCAACCGCCGCCTGTTGGGTCAGAGTCGCTTATGGGGACAATTATTATTTTCGAGTTCGGTCTCCAGTAATGCTCTCCTGAAACGATTAGCCAATATATGCC
The DNA here is from genome assembly GCA_016926055.1 of Candidatus Woesearchaeota archaeon. Taxonomy (GTDB): domain Archaea; phylum Nanobdellota; class Nanobdellia; order Woesearchaeales; family JAADFO01; genus JAFGPE01. Next base: position 5,058 of record JAFGPE010000123.1, read on the forward strand.
GAGGCCCCATGCCTCTGGATAATAATCGTGCGTAGGCACAATGTCAGAAGACAATTCCAGTTTAATGAAAGGGGGAGCATCCGGGTTTTGCCTGAAAAAATAACTCAGGTTTTCAGGATAGAGCTTTTGTACCTTGTCTATTATGCCTGCCATCTCAGAACTGACGATGCATGAACCCCGATAGTCGGTGTCTTTGGGAAAGTCAGGGTCAACAAGAACGTATGCTGTTACATTAAGGTCTGTTATCCCCTTTGTCTGGGTCGAGATGTAAAGAAGGCCTGAGCAAAGAGAACTCCATTCATCGACCATGCTTGCAGAGTTATCAAGAACAAAAACCATGTCTGTCTTTCCGGGAATGTCTTTTCCTGAAAGCCTGAGCTTAGCATTTGTCACAATGGCTTCTCGTGGGATTGAGAATGTTATCGTGTAGTGGCTGCCGCCCCTGTCAAAGTTTATTACCTGCTCAGAAAGCGCTGTGTCCTGCTCATCATTAAATTCGGTGAGCTTAAGATTTGAAAGAGACAGGCTTAATCCGGCATTCTTAATCTCCGCATTCTTCGGAACAGAAAGATGTATTGTGTTCATATTGTTGTCGAAAAAGATGCTTTTCTCGATTTCATTGGTGCTTAGCTTATTAAGTACAACCGGCTTTTTCTCAATGGTTGTAACCTCGAAGTCATTTTTCTCGTCGCAAAGCTGGTCCCTCTTGTCGGCCCAGATGCTGCTCCTTAGCCTGTAGGCAGTGCTGCAGTACATCTTGTCTGATTTAATAATCCTTGGAGCGAGAGCAAGAATAAGGCCGATAGCCACAACTGTTATCAGCACAGAAGCGATAAGGTTTAGCGACGTATCTGCCTTTTTTACCACTAGCTCACCCTTATCAGCTTATCTTTGGAAGAATATTCCACAAGCAGGTTTGTCCCTGATGAAACCTTTCTCAGCTTAACCATCGTGTTCTCTTCTGGAAGTGTTTTATCCAATCCTTGCTTTTTGATTTCATTGAGTATTATAGTCTCGTTAACTTCGACAGCAGGGCAATCATTCAGGAGGGAAAGCTCATCGCACATTATGTCCTTTGCATATTTGCCATAGCCTGCTTTCTTCCAGCATGCAAGCATACTTGCGATTATCTGGTTCTCAACAAAGCATTTCTCATAGCTTATGTTGAGGTCGTAGACCTTTAATGTTCCTAGAAAATCCAAAGAGATGTTTACAAGGCACGGATCCGCGGTGCAACTCATCAGGCTGCCATTCAGCTCCTCGCTGAAATAAATCTCCTTTGCTTCATCGCCCAGCAGAGCTATGTCCAGAGCAATGCCGCCCGGATCTAAAATCATATTTACGTCAGTGTCTGTATCTGTTTTCAGGGTCATGTAAGAATAGAGCAGCGCGGACTTTGGAACAGAAAGCATCATAACTGCAGGGCTCTGCTGGAGCCTCTTGACCTGGCCGCCATCCGCAAAATCATAAAGAAACGCTTGCTCCCTCTCAATTACATTGACATTAATCAAAAGCTCTCTGCTGCAATATGTATCAGCTTCTCCTCCCTCTTCCATACCTGACCTGAACACGACAAATATAGTCTTACAGTAGATGTCTTTTGCAAAGCCGGGAAGCTTCATGCCGAAGAGGGAAAGAAGCAAAAGTATGCTGATTATGGTTATAAAGAGTACAGCAATTGTTGTTACTGCGATATCCGCTTTCCTACCCACCCTATTCAATCTCCCTCACCACGCAAATATTGTTCTCGGAGATTATTTTCAGGACATGATTGCCCTGAGCGAGATTCTGTTCCAGTCTCACATTCTCGAGAAAACTATCAACATCTATTTCTCCCGATGCCACAACCGCATCTAGAATGAAGCAATCCTTGTCAATGCCGTCCTTCATGCAATAGTCGCAGAGCTTTCTGATTTTCTCCTTCACCTGAACAAAATCGCCTGCAACCCTTTGCTCCGCATCGTAATCCTCGCTTGTTGTTGCCCTAAGGGCAAAGTTTGCCAACAGCCCAATCATCACAACGACAACCAATACAAGTCCGAGTTTCATAAAAAAGTCTTCCATTTCCTGCCTCTTATGTTTTTATTGACTGAATGCCTCCCTGAACAAGGCCCTCAAGTGACAGATATGCTACAATTATAAACAGTGCGTAGAGTATTATCGCGGTCAGAAGATTTTTTGCAATTGTATAATCCCTCGAAACCTTGTCGAAGCCGTTCTGGACACCGCTTGAAAGTATTGACATCAGCATCACTGTTTCAATGAGGTATATTCCCACAAGAATCTGAAATACTGTCGGAGGATATATCTTTGTAAAATTTATCATATCTGTAAAGAAGTTGTCTGAGCCATTTGCGCCGAAGTTAAGCATCCTCATTATGCCCTCGAGCTTCTTTGCCATCTCCGCAAGAACCCTCACTATGACGAAAGTCAGGCTGCCGACGACTGAAGCAAGGAATGGTGACAAAAATTTCGCCTGGATATTTATGGAGCTCACCGTGTCTGTCAGCAAATCATAAATCAGCTCTTTTATCTTCTTTGTGTTGCCAAGATATATTGAAATCTTGGTCATGATATTGTAAAGAGTCTTTGCTCCCTTCTTTGTACCCTCGATTATAATCCACATTATCTCCTTCATGAGGATCGAAGGGTACTTCACTATTATTCCTGTTCCTTTTTCAAAGACTGCTGTTACAAATGTAACTCCCTCATTCTCTATCCTATCGACAACCTCCTTGAAGAACTTAAATATGTGCCTCTTCTTAAGGTTCAGAAGCTGAGAGTCAGACAGGTATTTTTTCAGACCGACCTCGACAGGAATCTCATCAGTAAACTGATTGCCAAGCTGGAATAATGACTCATCAAGGTCGTCCTCGATTTCAGCTATCGAGTTTCTCATCTTCAGGCGCTGGACGCTTGTGAAATAGAAGTAGATTATGAATATAAGAGCTAGTCCTGCTGGAATAGTGAGGGTGAACACCATTGCCGTCAGCGTGTATTCCTGTTGAGGCAGAACATCTCCAATGGCCATGTTGACATTAGTGCTCTTGTCCATCATCTGCATCTTTATGACTGCAGGCATTGTGTGCTTTGACACCCAAAACAGTCCAGGCATCATGAATATAACACCTATTATGACTGCAAACATAACCACCTTGACAAGATACTTTTTGTCTTTGAATACCAGAAGATATCTTCCTTTGGGCGGAAGATAGGGATTATCTGTTAGGTCGGGAAATGAGAATGCTCCTGGTCTCTTCGAAAGAATCCTCTGGGTCAGGAACCAGAGCAGTGCGGGAAGGACAACGATATAGCCAAAGAACACATAATGCATCTTAACCTCTCCTGCCATGAAGATTGAGAGCATTGGAAATGCAATCATTCCAATCAGAGGCAGCATCATACCAAATGTGTGAAGTACGAGGACAGGGGTTTTCAAGTCGTGGGAATAGTGCTTCATCTTGGTATATGTCGAATCCAGGATTGTGGAGAGAGATTTCTCAAGAATCTTTTCCCTGTTTTCCTCGTCAGTCTGGTTTAGCACAGAATAAAGGGTTAAGAAGGATTTTACAAAGTCAGGATTTCTTTTTACCCACAAGTCCATGAAATGCTTTATTGCCTCTTCCACTGTGTCTGCTTTTCCCATGTCGAGCATCCAGAGCATCTGCTTCAAATCCTTTCCAAGAGGGCCGTTAAGATGCTGGGTTGCGAAGTACATTGCATTCTCCAGAACAGGATTCACCCTCATATAGATAGTCATGTAGAGGATTGCAAGGATGGATTCCTCCTGAGCCCTCATCTTTATTATCTGGGAATAGAATCCAGGATAGGTGTAAACGACATACGACATAAAAAGTCCTGTGCAGACAATGAAAAGAGCAAAGTCCTTCCAGCCAAGGATGAAGAACGGCAATGATGCCAAGAATGCAAAACCGAGAGCAAACATTGCTCCAACAACTACCTGGTCAGGCCGTACATTGTAACCACAGACATCTATGTCGTCCTGCATACTGTCCCTGCTCTTGTCGCTCGGCTTGATCTTCAGAAAAGAAAGCGTCTGGGAAGCAAATCCGCAATATTTTTCGTAGAAGTTTCTGAATGAATGTTCCTCCCTTTCCTCCTTCTGGAATTCCTGAAAGCTTCCTGAAACAAGATCAAGGTTAGTGTTGCCGTCTAAGCCAATGCTGCTGAGCTTCCTTCTCACCTCTCTTTCAATGTCCTCTAGACTTTCGTCTGGCATTTACAGTTATCATTGAGAACAGAGTTTTTAAAGGTTTCTAAGAAAAAACGACCTAAAGGTTAGGGGTTTAAAAATTTCCATCCTATATAAAATCACTTATCTTGTGCTTGATTTCCTCGTGATAAAGCCAGGCGAGAAGAATTACAGCATCAATGGCCATGGGCAGGTCAGATATTCCTGTACAGGAAAGAAGATGAATCCTCCATGTCTGCAGGGAGAACGGGAACAACCACATAATTCCTTCATATGCACCGCCGCCTATCAGATAGTCAAGGAATATGTGAAGCAATATTCCAAATACAATGACAAAGAAATACATCGCCTCTTTCTTCTTGTCCTTATATAACAGGAATAGTGCCGGAATCAGGAAGAATAGCGCGAAGAAAGGGGTGTGAGTTATATTGCCGTGCTGGAAAAACCAGTGAAGATTGAGGTTGAATATTGAACCGATAGTTCTGATAACAAGGTCAATGTCAGGAAGAAGGCCTGCAATCCCTGCTATGAAAACGGTGTGAAGTGTAAAGTATTTCTTGTGCTTCGCAACATAGTCTCTGTATAAATCCACAAAGATTATTGTTGACAGGACATGGGTTACAGCAAGTGGCATGTAATTTTTATTAATGATGAATTATTTAAAGGTTACTAAAAGAATGTTTGGTTGCGGGAGAAAAACTGGAGTAATTATGCAACTAAACATAAATTTCGCAAGCTTTATAAAGAGGCACTAGTTTCTTAAAGAATCTGCAAAGGGTATTTAACTTTTGCTTAAATACTGATACGCTAACAGAGCCTGAAAAGGAGCTTTTTCAGTACAAGTTTAGCAGAAAACTTATTCTGAGTAAAAAGCTCTGGCAATAGGCTACATTTAAACTAGAAAGGCAACAAAACAGCCTTTTTTATAAAATGCCGGTAACAAGAGTACCTAGACGGGGAAGCATGGCCTTCTGGCCAAGAAAGAGAGCCAAGAGTGAGGTAGCGAGAGTCAGATCATGGGCCAATATCAAAGACGCCAAGCTTCTTGGCTTTTCAGGATACAAGGCAGGAATGACCCATATCCTGATGACAGACAATAACCCAAACTCATTAAACAAAGGGAAGGACATCTTCTGTCCGGTGACAGTGGTCGAATGCCCTCCCGCCAAGGCTTTTTCTCTCAGGTTCTACAAAAAAACTCCAAATGGTCTTGCTGTTTCTTCCCAAATCTTTGCTGAAAATGTTGACAAGGATCTTGAGAGAAAGCTGAAAAACCCGAAGGGGAAGAAAAAGCTCGAGGACATAAAGGAGTTCGATGATTTAACAGTCGTTGTTCACACTCAGCCAAAGCTAACCGGAATAGGCAAGAAGAAGCCTGAGATTTTTGAGATTCATATTGGCGGAAATAAGGAAAAGAAGCTTGAATACGCCAAAGGCATTCTCGGAAAGGAAATAAAGATAGAAGATATCTTTTCAGAGGGGGATTTTACTGACATTCATGCTGTGACACGGGCAAAAGGAATACAGGGACCTGTCAAAAGATTCGGTGTTGCAATAAGGCAACATAAAGCTGAGAAGACGAAAAGAGGACCAGCATCGCTTGGGGCATGGTGCGGGCAAGGAAAGATGATGTACAGGGTAGCACATGCAGGGCAGATGGGATACTGGCGGAGAATAGAGCACAGCAAGCAGATTCTCAGGATTGGAAATAAGCCTGATGAGATTAATCCGAAAGGCGGCTTCAAGCATTATGGCAATGTGAAGAACGGCTATGTTCTTTTCAAAGGCTCTGTTGCTGGAGCATCAAAAAGACTTATCAGGTTTAATGTCGCAACAAGAGCAAAGAAAGTGGCAA
>JAFGPE010000124.1 GCA_016926055.1 Candidatus Woesearchaeota archaeon
ATATGTGGCTGCAAGCGAATATTTTGGTATTGGTGCTTGTGGTGCTGTGCATGGCGGGGATTTATATTGCACGCAAGAAGGGAGCAGCTTTGAGAAAAAAAGACATGGAGGAAGTGCCTGTCTTCATAAAGCAGAGCATAGTGTCTTTGGGAGGCAACAGATACAGAATAATATTTGAGATTGAGAACAGGTCAGACAAGGAAATCAATGGGTTCAATCTGAAATACAGAACTCCTGATAAGGTGAAGGTTTTGGATTCTTCCAGGAAACCCCTTCATGAAAAAACACTGGGCGAGAAATTGTTTTTTGCTGACAAAGGGCGCTCCGAGCTTGACAGAGTTATCCCTATCTTGAAGCCGAGAGAAAAGCTGACAATAGAATACAAGGCTAAGCTGGTCGGCGGCATGCTTGTTCAGGAATAGTTTCTCAGTAAAATATTTTTATTATAAAAATATTTTTATACTTAAGAATAGAAAGATATTTATATTAGTTATGTTATTATTACAATAAAAATATCTATGGTGTGCTGTATGAAGAAAGTAAACATACCGTTGAAGGATGAAATTCATACCCGGGCAAAGTTAATCTCCGTTCTGAAAAACAAGGGGCTGTTAAAGTATCTTGAAGAAGCCATAGAGGAAGCAGTCGTGAGGGACGGAAAAATACTGGACAAGATACCAAACATAAAGAAATGAAAACAATAAACAATGGCGGGGCATGGAAGATTATTCTGATAGTTCTGATGGGACTGGTTGCGGCAACAAAAGCCATGCCTGTGTCCGATGATAGAAAGATGATAATCAGCTTGGAATACAACGATGATTCGTCCTGGGATGATGACAATGACGGTATTGATAATATGACCGGCGTAGTTGACTTGTCAGTCAAGAACTCCTACATTGACTCTTCATTGAAAAAAGAAAAGCTATGTACGATGTGGAGCGTTATGCCGGAGGAAAGCGGAACTATTAACTTGATATGCTTTGGTTCAGAGGACTGCTGCGCATTGCTTGAACTAAGATCCAGCGAAGAGAACTGGGACGAGGCATTATGCCTTCACTATAATAGATATGGTGCTGCAAGGCAGAACAAGGTCAAAGCCCAGATATTCTATGCAGACTTCGGTATCCAAGCAGACTTCCAGCAATCCTCTGCTCTTGAGCTGCCAGTGTTGTTCATTGACCCTGCCGAGCCAAAAAATCTTGACATCACTTTTGCAAAACAGATTCCGGCAGAAACAGGTTCAGACTCGACAGTCAAGTTTGTGATAACAAATTTCGGGAAAGAGGCTATACAAAACCTTTTTGTCAGCCTTGAAGGGGATGTTGATTTTACCACGAGATACTTTAATGTCGCCGAAATACCTGCTGGAGGAAATGCAGTCATTGAGGTGGAAGGCACGATTAACGATTGTCCGGCAGAGCTGGTTGTTTACTTGAATAATAATCTTTTCAAAGAGGAAACATTATGAAAGTACTGAGCATGATGGGACGGGCATTTGTGATTCTCCTGATAGCAAGCGCATTACTCGAAGCTTGTTATGCTTTGCTATGGACTGGCGCTATTGCACCTGCCGAGGCAAGCATATGCGGGGAGTATTCTCAAAGCCTTGATGTAATCGCACTTAACATATACAATAGCGGGGCAGAAGATATAGAGAATGCATATGCTTCACTGGTTCTGCCAGACGATTCAGGGTTATCCCTGCTTACAGAAAAGAATGTTCTGCTGGGAAACATCTCTTCGATGAGCAAAAGCAGCATTGACCCTGAATGGACAGTGGTGTGTCTCAATCAGGGTACAGGAAATCACATTATCTACGCTGAATATAATTACTCGGGCGGTAGCTCTTCTTCGCTGGAGCAAGGCGTATTCAGCAGCATAACTGTTTACAATGATACCGACAGAAATCCCCCGATAGTCCTTTCTTCGCAGCCAGAGATTTTAGTAACTGAAGAAGTGACTACACTTGTCATAGAGACTGATGAGGATGCCTACTGTAGATATGATTTAGCAGACAAGGACTATGACAACATGACTGTTGATTTTATTACTACCGGCTCAATTGTCCACAGGAGAAGCGTTGGTCCACTGGAATCAAGCGAATACAGCTATTACATCAGATGCATCGATAAGAAAGGAAACGCCATGAGTGAATCATCTGTTGTCAGGTTCAAGGTTGAGCTTCCGCCAACAGCGAAGATTGCTTTCAGCAAGGAGCCACCGTTAAGGGAAGGGCTTGCAGAGATAACGCTTACTACCTCAAAGAGTGTTAAACCAATACCTGTGCTGGAATATTCAATTGATGGTTCTGCCTTCAAGGAAATTCCTCTTACGGGTTCGGGCACACAGTGGAAGGGTTATCTTTTCATAAGCGCGGGCGACAACAGCACAGTCGGTGTCTTCCGTTTTTCAGCAGAGGACTTTTCAGCAATCACGGGAACCAAGATAACAGAAGGAAACCTGTTTTTGATAGATACAACTGCCCCGTCTGCTCCACAGTTTCTATTGACAAAGGTTGTAGATGAAGATTGCATTAAGCTCTCCTGGTTCTACGATGACGAGACTCCAGAGGAGTTCAGAATATACCGGTCGGAAAGCGAAATCTTCAATTATTCCGAATCCTACAGAAAAACCGATAATAACTATTTCCTTGATGAAATGGTTGAGAAGAATGTCACGTATTATTACAGGGTTGCTGCAGTTGACAAGGCAGGAAACATTGGCGCTCTTTCAGATTCTGTATCGTTCAGGCTGGAGAAAACGCCTAAGGAAGAGCCTGTGCAAAATAATGAACAGAGCCAGATAGATGAATCAAGACTTAAAAAGATTCAGGAGGCCAAGGATTTCGTCGAGGAATTGATGGATGAGATTGACAGAGCTTATAGAAATCTGGCTAATGTGGACCAGGAGATAGGCGAGATTGCAACAGCGATTGGCTTGTATACTGAGATGAACAACAGCAAGATAAGGCTTATTTCATTGAGAGGAGAATACGAGAAACTCAAGGAAAGCAAGATCAGCTGGCAGGAATTCGATAAGGAACTTAGGAATATGGATATCAGGAGGAAGACAGTCGAGAATGGCATTGTGGCCAAAATGGTGTTGAAGGACAAACAGCACTACTTTAACAAGGTTGACTCCTCAGACGTTCTTGTGGCCATGCAAAAGATCAGCTCGCTTTATCGTCTGGATCTGAGCGAGAATGAGTTGAAAAAGCTGGTAAGGGAAAGCAAGTCCTTGGATGAGAAGGTATCTGTAATAACAGATGTTTATATTCTGGAACTCGAGACACTTGACGGTTCAATGAAGCGAATCGCTGTAGTGAAAAAAGAGATTTTCAGTAATGTGCCCGGAACCATGAATGAACTGCGCCTTGTCGAGTTCATACCAAAGGACATGGCGATAGATGCAAATGACATTAGATTCTCATCTTCAGCCAAGCCGAC
>JAFGPE010000125.1 GCA_016926055.1 Candidatus Woesearchaeota archaeon
CAAAGACAAGCAAAAGGATTACGAGATGATAAGGGTGCCTACATTCAAATTCAGGTTCGGGGATTATCATCCGCCGAAGTTCCATTTCGAAGTAATCAGGGAAGCTGTCCTAGAGGCAGATATTGTCTGGACCAATGCAGTAATGCCTATAGGCATGCTTGCGATACATTACGCAAAAAAATTCAATAAGCCTGTCATAGCGACAATCCATTCGATAGAATGGGAGCTTGCAAAGAACAGCCTCTCCAAAAGGAATGTGTTCAAAAATATTAGCTATGCTGTAGCCAGGATTCTTGCCAGGCATTTCTACAACAAATGCGCGCTGCTGATGATTTCTGACAGAGAGACTGGAGAGATTCTGAAGCACCATGGGATTAGAACAATGAAAAGAATTGTCCATCTTGGGGTGAATACTGAGCGTTTTATTCCTGCCGAAGACAAGAGATACGCCAAAGAAAGAATCGGCCTTGAAACAGGCAAGGTTGTTATTGGATACTCTGGAAGAATTGGTCGTGAGAAGGATGTGATGACATTGTACAGGGCTTTCAGAAAGGTCAGGACAGAGGACAAGAATGTTGTTCTTCTTCTCGTCGGCAATCCTCTGGAGGAATTCAGGAAAATACTTGAAAAAGACGAAGATGTTGTGCTTGCAGGAACCCAGGACGATGTTGTCCCGTATCTGCAGGCGATGGACATATATGTTCTTCCAAGCTTAACAGAAACAACATCCCTCTCAACAATGGAGGCGATGAGCTGTGGCCTTGCTGTTGTCGCCACAAAGGTCGGCTTTGTCAAGGAATACATCATGGAGAAGGTCAATGGCGTCTTCTTCCCGAAGAGAAATGACCTTGTCTTAAGCCTTAAGCTGAAGTCATTGATAGGAAACCCTACACTAAGGGAAGTCATGGGTGTCATGGCAAGGCAGACTATAGAAAAGAACTATTCCTGGAAGAAAACGGTCCGTGAGATAAGGGAGACGTTTATAAAGATTTAGCAAGGTCATGTTTCTTTCTGCAACAGGAATTTCAGGAGCACACCAACTGTCCTGTCCTCGTTTATGCTGTTGTCAAGACACAGCTTTTTCACTTCAGAGAAGGATTTCCAGACTGGAACTATTGACTCTTCACCATACTCGAGATTCTGACCTCTTTTGCTCTTCTGGAAGTTATCGATGACAAAATAAAACAAATCCCATTTCACTGTCGCACCTGCTATCGCAGTCTGAAGGTGCTTTGCATTTTTTGCAATTAAACCTGTCTCTTCGAGGCATTCCTTCTTTGCCGCTTTAGCAGCAGACTCCAGAATATTTGCCTTGTCAAGCGATTTCCTGTATTCTTTCAGGGTATCAAAAACCTTGCCGCCTGGAAGCCTGTAATCAACAGCATCCAATTCAAAACGAAACTCCTTTATCAACAACATCCTTTTATCCTTGAGTATTAACAGTCTCACTCCGGGGCTTCTTCTTGCAAACTCAGCCTCAATAATCTTATTCCCCGCTCTCAGTGGCTTTCTAACTATTTCGAATATCTTTCCCTCAAACATTGTTCTTTCATCACCTGCAGGCTTCAGTGTTTTTTCCATTTCATCCAGAAATTCCTGAACAAAGACAAAGACAAAGTTGAAAACATAAATGCCAGCGCCGGAACAATGGAATTAAGGAACGGTTCTGGCAAGCCTGCAAAATAGAAGAAAACCACAATCACAGCATAAGTTAGAACTCCGACAATAGCCCTTCTTGCCCAGCTGGTTTCCCAGGCCTTGTCCAATTCAACACGCCTGTTTCTTTCCTTGATTTCAGCTATTTCCTTTTTCAGTTCTTTGATAGTAACCATAATTAAAATAGTAGATAAGCATCATATATAAAACTATCCTTCAGACACTATTAAGACATTAAGCAATCAATCAATTCACAATCGTAACATTCCAAGTCTGAGTCTTTGCATCAACCATAAATAACCTCGCAACTATTATTTAAGCATTTAGCTTTAGCATTCCGAATAGCTTCCACTCTGCATTCTATGAACTCAAAATGCGGAGATTGTGGACAATTTATCCATTTATCCTTATTAAAATCAGATTCATTTTCAAAATTGCAATTTTTCGATCTCCAATCCTCCATCCAATTAAGTGTGGTCAAATTATATGCAAAAACGACACAGGGTGATTCACAACATCTGAAGACATCATATTGACTTATAGTACAATCCAAATCTTTTTCGCAGTAAAATGTATCAAAATCAACATCATTTTGCTTTTCATCAATAACATTTTTACATCCGCTGATTATAAACAAAAACGCGATGCTCATTATGAATATTTTTTTCATTTTATCACCATCTAGAATTCATATCTTCAAACTCACAACCTTGCTCATGCCGTGTTCGTTCATCGAGACTCCGTAGAGAAGGTCTGCATTTGAGATAATTCCATCATTATGGGAAATTACAACATACTGGCTTCTGTCTGAATACTTCTTGAGCAATTGCGATAATTTTTCAGAGTTTCTCTTGTCGAGGGCAGCATCAACCTCGTCAAGGACATAGAAGGATGCTGGGTCGTGCTCCTGTATTGCAAAGATAAATGCAAGAGCAGTCATTGTCTTTTCTCCTCCCGAAAGGCTTCTTATGTCAAGGAATTTCTTTCCGGTAATCCTGACATTTACCCTAACGCCCCCTTCAAACGGATTCTCAGTATTATCCAGCTCAAGATATGCCTCGCCTTTTGTTGACAGGGCAGAGAATATTGCCTTGAATTGCTCTACAACTTTCTCGAAAGTGTGTATGAACAATGTCTTCTTCTTGGCCTCTATCTCATTCATCATCGAGATTACATCTTCCTTCTCTTCCATCAGCTTTGCTTTCTTCTCTGTCAGCTCCTGATACTCCTTCTCGACCTGTTCATAAATCTCAAGGGCCCTCATATTCACGTTGCCTATCGCCTCGAGTTGTCCGGTATACCTGGACACTGCTGATTTCAGCGCTGCTTCATCCTGCTTCTCCTTCAGAAGCTCGACATCCTTAAAAGCCATGAACTCCTGTTTCAGTGCTTCAAGCTCTGCAGTCGCCCTTGCCTTATCAAGGTAGATGTCATTTATCTTCTGCTCAAGGTCCTTCACCTTAAGCTCATGCTCCCTTATCAACAACTCATCCTTTTGTATATCCTCATTAACCTTGTTCCTCTTATTGAACAGCTCCTTGAACTGCGCATAGAACTTCTTCTCTGCCTCTTCATTTTCCTTAAGCTCAATCTCTTGCTGCTGTACCTTTTCTTTCAACTGCACTATTTCCTCCCTGAAATCGTCCTCCTCTTTGTGGTGCTGTTTCAGTATCTTTGCAATGTTCTCTTTCTCAGGAGCAATAATCGTCTCAATCTGAACATCAGTGTTCTTGATTTGCCCATCCAACCTTCCAAGCTCATCTGTCAGTTCAGCTCTCTTCTGCTCGAAGGTATTGAGCTCGGCAAGAAGCCTGGGGTTTCTCAACTGCTCTATGTCCTGCCTCAGCTTCTGCTTTTTCATCTTCAGCTCGGCTAGCTCCTTGTTTACAGAAGAGATATTACCATCCGCTGTTCTCAGAACAGCCTCTACTTCTTTCTTCTTCTCCTTGAATTCCTCCTTTACTTTTTTAGATGAATCAAGGTCGGATGAATCTAGGTGGAGGCTTTTTTCCAGCTTTATTATCTCTCCTTCAAGCGTCGCCTTTCTTTCCCTCATCTCTGAAATCTCCTCGTCGATGATTTCCCTTTGTTTCTCCAGTGAATTGACAAGCTTCTGCATGCTCTCTTCCTCCTCTTCTGCAGAATCCATGTCCTTAAGCACTTCTTTGTGAAGGAAGCTGTATTTTCTCTCTGGCTCCCTGAAACCGCCATGCATCGAACCAGAGACCTCAGTAAGGTCTCCCTCCAATGTCACCATTCTCGCGGTGCCTATGCCAATCCTTCTAGCAACATTAATGTCGTCAACAACAATTGTTGAGCCAAAGACAAACGAGAATACCTTCTTGAACTTTGGATTGAAGTTAATAAGGTCAACAGCTAAGCCGTGAACACCTTTTGCATTTAATACTTCTTTTGATATTTCCTCTCCCCTTGCCCGTATCTTGTTCATCGGCAGGAATGTTGCAATTCCTACCTTCTTTTCCTTCAGATAATTGATGCATTTTGCAGCCACTGCATCAGTATCAACAACAATGCTCTTTATCCTCGGACCTGCCGCAATCTCCAGGGCCAGTGCATATTTGCTTTGGACCTTTCCGAGATTAAACACAACGTCATGAACGCCGTCGATCTTTGAGTTAAGGATTGTCTCTATTGCAAGGTTCCGCGAAATCTTTTCCTGCATATGGGAACTCTGCCTTTTCAGCTGGGCAAACTTCTCCGAGGCGGTAAACAGCTTTGCTCTCGTGGCGTTCAGTTTTTCGGCAAGGGTTGAATCCTCGGTAATCTTCTTGTTCAGGTCAAGGGTTGCCTTCTTGAAGTCATCCTTCATTTTCTTAAGGTTGGCAAGCTCATTCCGGTGTTCCTTCTCTATCTCCATTACTTTTTCAATCTTTGAATCAACACTCTGTATCTGGAATTCCAGTCTGTCCTGCTCCCTCAACAACTCCTGCTGCTTCTCTCTTAGCTTTTGGATTTCAGCCTGCTTTTCATCTGCAAGCTTGTCAAGCTTATCCATTTCAATCTGTATCCCCGAAACATCATCCATCTTGTTTTTCTTCTTGAATTCAAGGATTTTCTTTTTTATCAAATCAAGGTCCTTCTCGATGGAAGCACCTCTCTGTCTCGCCTCCTCTTTCTCGTTCTGGGCTTCAGACATCTTGTCATCGAGCTCAAGCATTGATTTCTGCAGCTGGTTCTTTCTCTGCTCTATTCTTGTTATCTCATTCTCGCAGCTTCCAATCCTTGTCCTGTTTGTTGCTAGGTCAACCCTTATCTGCTCCACCTTCTTGTGGATTTCAAGCTGCTGCTTCTCTCCCTTCTCCTCTATCTCCTCGGAAATCTGATTGAGCTGCTGCTTCTTGGTCTCTATGTTCTTGAAAAGATTGCTAATCTTGGAATTTATCTTCTCTATTCTCTCCTTGTGGTCATTCACACTCTTGTCAAGGTTCTGTTTTGACTCTTCCTTGCCCTTTATCTGTATATCGAGCAAGGTTGCCTTGTTCTGCTTTATCTTTTCATTAAGATCCCTGTACTTAAGAGCCTGGTCCCTCTCGCTCTTAAGCTCATTAAGTCTTGTTCTTCTCTCAGTGAGAATAATCTCCGCTTCATTGAGCTTGGCATCAACCTTCTCAAGCTCCCTCAATGCCTTGCTCTTCTTCTCCTCATAGATTGAAATTCCAGATATCTCCTCTATTACCTTTCTTCTCTGCTCAGGACTCATCTCCACAAACTCAACTATGTCACCCTGAAGGATTATGTTGTAGCCATCCGGATTAATCTTCGCGACTGAGAGCAAATCAAGAATCTGCTCCCTTGTCCTTGTCTTGTCATTTATCTTGTATTTGCTCTGGCCGTTAGGTCTTATTATTCTTGTTATCTTTATCTCCCTGTCCTCTGTTGGAAAAGTGTGCTTGGTGTTGTCAAAATATATTGAAACCTCGCCTTCTTTTGCCGGTTTTTTTGTCTTTCCGCCATTATAGATGAGGTTACTTCCCTTCTCAGCCCTCAATCCTTTTGCAGAGCCCTTCCCGAGAACAAAGCAGAGCGCGTCTAGGACATTCGAATTGTGTATGAAGATGTTTTCTGCAATAAAATTATGATGCTCCCTGACGCACAGGTCATAAACCCATTCCTCACTTGAAGGCATTCTCTCTACTTCAACAATCTCATCCCAGAAAATGTCTGAATTTGAAATTAGGTTCAGTTTTTGAAGTGAAATCAGGTTCTGCATTCCTTTGGATGATGCTGCAGGTAAGAAAACCTTATTCAAAAGCAGGTTCAGACCGCGTCTGCTTGGAATGCACTGGTTATAAACATATGAGTCAAGCCTTGGAAATCTTTTCTTTTCTTTCTTAACATTTACTGCCAAATCTTTTGTAACCGTCTTAACCAAAAAATTTGATTCTATTAAATCCTGATTTGGATTTGATTCCTTGCCCAGAAGTTTTTCCAATCGCTTCTTTTTATCAGGATGGACCAGATTAATTGCATCGCTGAATTTCTGAAAATTTTCAACGCCGTATACAGTTATCTGCTTATATACTCCAGAAAAGCCGCTGTTTGTGGCAGTTTTCACAACATATTTTGAGTTGAAGATTATTCCCAGCCGAGTCAACATTAGTTCTATGCATTTGGCAAGTCTCCTGCTTTTCATAGTTATCCCTATTGAGCTGCCGGAAACATGGCCGTCGCCGCAGTAAAGGCCGTTAAGAAATTCTGCAGTATCTTTTTCCGACGAGTTCTTAAGGAACAGATTTGTCACCGTTTTATCCTTTGTCCCTGTAAATGACATTCCTAGCTTGTTTAACAACAACTGCATGGGCTTTGAATAAGATATGACATCAAAACAATTTGGCTTGTATTCATTTATCGAGGATTCTGTTTCAAACACTTCTTTGACCAGATGGACATAGTCATTAACAACCTCGACACAACCATTTGTAAACCAAACCTGATTTGAGTCCGTTAGTCTGCCTTCAGCAATAAGATAGCCAAATAACCTCGCAAGGCTCCCTGAATTTTTCCAGGGAAACCTGCACAACTTAGATGATGTCTTTGATTTCACATAGCCTATGTTCTTAGCAATCTCTTCATTTTTTAGCCCTGCTTCTCTTAGAATTGCAACAAGATGTGCAAAATTTATCTCCCGATTATCTAACAATCCTTTTATTGTATTGAGAGGAACGTTTACTCTTTTGGCTGTTGTTCTCCAGTCTGATTTCTTTATCGATAGAAGATAATTTCTAAAATCAACAGTCGCAGGAACATAAAGACCGTCTTCTTCCGTTATTTCATCAATCAGCTCATAAAAGATTCCTGATTTCTGATTAAGAAGTTTTCTCGGGACAGCTATTCTTGTTCCTTCCCTCAAATCTTCCGCGTTCATACTCTTTATGTTCTCCCCTTCAAGAACAAACAAGGGATGATATGTGGTTGAGGTAATTTTCCTGCCGCTTCTCGTCCTTATTGAAACCAGTTCCTTAGGACTTGTCCTTTTGACAAAGGCATCTATCTTCCTTTTTCTTATCTTTAAGTCTCTTGCATCAAGACACAATATTTCAGTTGAATCCCCTTCAGCAACAAAGCCATCCTCTGTTCTTCTGAAATGATTGCTTTGCATCTTCCTATCAACAAGTTCTTTTATTTTAACAATAGAGCCGTCCGCCAAGTAAACATCTGTATCTCCTACAACACATTTTCCAGAGCCGTTTGGCCCAAGAATGCAGTTGAAGTTAGAGCCGAACTTGAGCTCGGTCTTTGTGGCAAAAGACTTGAAGCCACTCATAATTATCTTGTTTATCCTTGTCATGACAATCCTCTGCTTTACTCTGATTCTAAAG
>JAFGPE010000126.1 GCA_016926055.1 Candidatus Woesearchaeota archaeon
ACAGAACATGGCTCTGAACTCTTGAAGAATAATAAACTGATTTCAAGGATATTTGTTATTTCCAACAAAATAATTTCAGAGCTGAAAGACAATAATTATGATTTAATAATAAATCTCGACGAAGATGCGGACGCGTGCAGCATCGCCTCAGCACTTGGAAAGGAAATAATCGGCTTCTACATGGAGGACGGAATTGTTGCGTATACTCCTTCCGCAAAAGAGTGGTTCGAAATGGGTGCTCTTGGGAAGAAGCCGGATAATGATATCCTGAAAAAAAAGAACAGGAAGACATACCAGCAGATTATGTTTGAGATTCTGCAGATAAATGATGATTCAAGCAAGCATCCTCCACTGTTGAATCTTACACCTGATGAAATAAGATTCGGGGAGGATTTTAAAAAAAGAAATAATTTAAAAAAACTTGTGGTTGGCATAAACACTGGCGCGGGAAAAAGATGGGGGATGAAGAAGCTTTCTGAGGAAAAAACTGCTTTGCTTATCGACATGATAAACAATAATATCGACTGCAGCGTTATTTTGTTCGGCGGGTCTGAGGAAGAGGAAAGAAATAAACTAATAATGAAATTAATTAAAACTCCTGTCACGGATTCTGGCTGCAGAAACACGATAAGGCAATTCGCTTCCCTGATTAATCTTTGTAATATCATCGTAACAAGCGATACTCTTGCAATGCATCTTGCAATAGCACTGAAAAAGAAGGCCGTTGTGATATTCGGACCAACGTCCTTTGCCGAGATTGAGCTTTTTGGAAGGGGAAGAAAGATCATTCCAAAGATGGAATGTGTCTGCTGCTACAAGAAGCAATGCGATAAAAAGCCAAGCTGCATGGACAATGTTTCTGTCAAGGAGATTTTTGAAGCAATAAAAGGGATGATGGATGAAGAATAAAAAAGCAATGGTCATGATTCCAACATACAATGAAAAAGAGAATATAACTAAGCTCATTGGTGAAATCCTGAAATTGAAGGATAGTGGAAAAATCAAGGACGATATTGGGGTTGTTGTGGTTGACGATAACAGCCCTGATGGGACTTGGAAACTTGTTGAGAACTATTCAAAGAAAGACAAAAGGGTCAATCTTCTTCTGAGAAAGAAGAACCGGGGCAGAGGTCTTGCAGGCATCGACGGATTCAAGTATTGCCTCAGGCACAAGGCAGAATATGTAATTGAGATGGATGCTGACTTTAGCCACAACCCAAAGCATATTCCTGCTCTGCTGAAGGAAATAAAAAGACATGATGTTGTTCTTGGCTCAAGGTCGGTCAGGGGCGGGAAGCAGCTCAGCAGAGGCATCATAAGATATTTAATAACGTACTTTGCAAATCTTTACATAAGGCTTCTTCTTGGACTAAAGGTTAGGGACTGTAACTCAGGATACAGGTGCTTCAGAAGAAAGGTTCTGGAGGAGATTAACCTTGATTCCCTTAGATCAAAAGGGCCGGATATAGTCCAGGAAGTCTTGTTCAAGGCTCATCTGAAAGGTTTCAGGATTAAGGAAGTTCCAATTGTTTTCAAGGAGAGGGTTAAAGGAAAGTCGAAGCTTGGCTTGAAGCACCTGTACAAAGGGTATCTTATGGTTCTGAAGCTGGGAGTAAGCAGAGAGAGGTGTAGATAAAGTGAAGATTTCAGTTTTTGTGCCTGCCCACAATGAGAGCGGTAATCTCAAAAAGCTTGTTTCCGGAATACATCGTGCAGTGAAGAATATCTCTAAGGATTTTGAAATAATCATTGTGAACGACAACAGCTCAGATAACAGCGAAGATATTCTCAGAAAACTAAAGAAAAAATATCCTGAACTCAGATTCGTCAGCAGGCACGACAATCCTGGCCCTGGAAACGCCTACAGGGAAGGGTTCAAAATGGTGAAAGGGGACATTGTTGTGACTCTTGATGGTGACCTCTCGCATGACCCTTTTGAAATACCTAAGTTCATAAAAGCTCTTGACAAGGCAGATGTTGTGTGCGGCTCGAGGTATACAAAAGGCGGTCGGGCGCACATGGACAAAAGCAGGACAGTAATCAGCGGAATCTTCAATCTGCTGTTCAGGAATTTTGTGGGCTTCAAAGTCAGGGATTTCACATCGGGTTTCAGAGCCTTGCGAAGAGGGGTTATTGATGAAATCAAGCTGAAAAGCAAAAGCTTCGGCATCTATATTGAAATTCCCATAAAAGCTCACCTAAAAGGTTTCAGGATAACAGAGGTTCCCATCACCTATCACAAAAGGTACAAGGGAGAATCCAATCTCAACTATTTCAGGCAGGGCCCTGAGTATCTTAAGGTTATTTTCAAGAATTTTGGCGGCATTATCCTTAGAAGGATGAGGAAATAACTTAATATTGACTAGGTTGTCAGTTTATCGCACACATATATGTAGCCTAGTGAAAATCCTTTTTTTATGAACTCTTTCTCGAGACGGCATGTTTCTGCAAATCTCCATAAAGGTTCATAAAGAGGTTTTTTCGGGTAGTTGGATATAACAAGAATAGCTCCGTTTTTATCGCTGTAAACCTTGACGGCATCCATCTCAACGCTTTTGTTAGTGAAAAAATAACCAACCACTGTTGTCTGCTCAGGATTTTTAAGATAGAGGCCGAAGTTTGTGTCCGTAAGAAATACCTTTTTATCGCCCCACTCCATCTTGTTCAGGTAATCAATCATTTCAAGACTGTTCTTTCCGACATCCGGATAAGGTGCTTTGATGATGAAGGATTGGACAAGGAAAAGGTTAAAGCCTAAAGAAAGAAAAACAAAGATAAGCATTCCGGCTCTGATTTGTTTATTATCTTTTCTTGCAAAAGCCGACAAAAGATATATGAAAGAGATTCCGCACAAAACAATGCCTGCGCCAAGCGGGATGAATGATGTCATGAAAGAAGGGCCGGTTCCGCCGTGGAACTGGAATATGAAGTCCCATTTAAGGAGAAGTGCATTTCTAAGATACCCCATTACATCGTGCCCTATCCACTGGGACTTCACAAAATTCAGCAAATTAAGAAAAACCAGTGTAGCTAGAGAGAACAATGCTGCCCTCATGAAATCCTTTCTTTCAAAAATATATGAGATCGAATATCCCGCGAGGATACAAAGCGCTGGTATCATCACAGACATATATCTGTCAATGGCTGCCACATACTTTGTAAATATGTAAAATATTGTAACTGTTCCAAACCAGGAAAGAAATAGCATCTTCTTCTGCAAATCCTTTTTCTTACCTATAAAAATTGAAAAGAAAGCCAGCCCTGCTAAAAGCGGCGTTGCCCACAAAACAAGATATATAAAGGTCCTTACCGGAGAAAACAGATACGGTACGAGAGAAAGGGTTTCTGAATGAGAAAGTATTCTAATCATGTAAGCAGGGTTAATTATCAAA
Organism: Candidatus Woesearchaeota archaeon; assembly: GCA_016926055.1. Taxonomy (GTDB): domain Archaea; phylum Nanobdellota; class Nanobdellia; order Woesearchaeales; family JAADFO01; genus JAFGPE01. The sequence continues at coordinate 3,393 of JAFGPE010000126.1, forward strand.
GACAGAATCGGGAATATGGAAAAGATTGCAAACCCTGTAAAAAAAATCAAAGCAGATGTCCTGATTACATACTTGATGTTGCGTCTCGAAAGCAGCAGGTATGCTGCCAGGGCCATAAACATGAGGCCTGCTGTTAGTTTAGTCAGGAGCCCGAAACCCAACGCTGCACCTGTTCCCAACAACCATCTTGTTTTTTTAGTTGCTTCATAATTAACATAAGAATGGAAAAACAGCAGCCAGAAAAAAGTCAGAAAAGGGCCGTCGTATTCAATGAGGAAGCTTGCTAAAAGGTGCCAGAAAGATAAAGACATGATTGCTGCAGCAATCAATGCTGTTTTTTGACCAAACAGTTTCTTGGAAAGCACATAGGTGAGCCAAATATTCACAAGCCCCATTAACAGCGGAACAAGCCTCATGGTGACATGGGTGACGCCGAGAGGCCATGTGAATAGACGATAAGTAAAAGGAGCAAGTGGAGGGGATGTCCAGATAAAAACTCCATATGGTGTGTCTGTTATGAAATTAAAGCCGTGGTATGAATGATCCTGTGCTGCATAAGGAAACGGCGTTTCATCGCCATAAAAAGGCGAATTGAGATTCCATGCTCTGAGAAAAAACGCAAAAGCAATTATTAACACAATAAAATATTTTTTCATTTTCAAGTTAGTTGAACAAAGATTTATAAATTTATTGTATTTTGAGGCATAAGAATGGGGAAAAGAAAGGGCAAAAAGATTGACGTTTGGCTCATCTCTGTAATAATCCTGTTTCTGCTGACAAGATTGATTATTTCATTCACATCCTTCAGGTATGCTGACGGAGAAGAAGCAGTCTATGGCGTAATGGCTAAGGAAATAATTGAAAGGGGAGACCGGCCTCTCCTGTGCTGGGGGCAGGCATATAGTGGTGCATGTGCAATACATGGCTACCTTGCAACACTGCCATACTTCTTGTTCGGCAACATTACATTTACAGTAAGAATCTTTAATATTCTTTTCTCTCTTGGAACAGTGATTTTCTCGTATTTCTTCGTCAAGAAATTTTTTAGCAGAAAAGCGGCAATCCTCGCCTCGCTGCTGTTGATATTCTCGTCTGATTTTTTCATAAAGTTCAACCTAATCCATTTCCCGTACATGCTGACGCTCTTTTTCCAGATAACAATAGCCCTTGTATTCTTCGGCATCATCCACAAGGGGAGGAAATCGTGGCGCAATTTTGCTCTTTTCGGCTTCCTTTGCGGACTTTCATTATACAGTCTTGAGCTGATAGCTCCTTTCCTGGTTCTTTGTGCGTTTTTCTGGTTTTTGCATGACAATAAGTTTTTTCTAAAAAAAAGCTTTGTTGTCTTTCTGCTTTTTTTGATTATTGGATTAAGCCCGTTAATCTATTATAACGCAACAACCAATTTTGCAAACGTAAAGCAGTTCTTTGCTGGAACAATCTTCCATAAGGCTGCCTGTGAGTTCAGAATCATCCCGCAGGAAATTGACTTTAATGGCAGAACTGTAAACCACTGCGAGCTATTTTCCACAACAAGAAGAGGCAATTCTCCTCTAGTATTCATCAGCAAAATGGTTCCTGAGTTATACGGCAGAGGGATTGTTGGAATTATAAACTACGGCATGATTGTGCTGCTGACTCTGTTCTTGGTCATTGTCATGGTTAAAGATGAAAAAGGAATAGTAACCCTGAAAAAGGTAAAAAAGATTATCCTGAAAAAAGAGAGTTTCATCATTCTGTTCACAGTTCTTTTCCCTTTTGCTGACTTTTTCTCAGGGTTTGCTGATACAAGGCATCTCCTCCCTTTATTCCCGTTCGTTCAGATAATAATCTCTCTTGCGGTATTGAAGATTTATGATTCCAAAAGCAAAATAAGAAAAGCATTTGCTTCCCTGATAATAATTGTCATGATTATCAGTTTTGCCATTGGTTATATCCAGCTTCTAAATGACAAGACTGATTATGATGAAACTGAAGTCATACGTTTCCTCAATGAGAATGGGATAAAAAATGTTTATACAACCACATTCATCCAGTGGAGGCTGGTCTTCCAGAGTGATGAAGACATAATTGCTTCCTGTAACGACATTTGTCCTCCGCCGCCGAGGTATCCTCTGTTTGATGCAATGGTCGAAAGCTCAGCAGAGTTTGCCTATGTATTCATTCCTGGTCATTTGAACGAGAACCAGCTGAACGATTATCTTGCCGCTGAAATGATATCATTCAAGAAAGAGATCTTGGGCAACAGGGCAATCTACTATGACTTCTCAAGAATTGTCAGGCCCTCGGAATTTGTAAAAGATGAGAGGACAGTGTACGGAGAATGAAACTGAAAAAGATTCTTCCTGTAATAGGCATCGCAATTTTCGTCTACATTGTGCACGATGTGGGAATCAGGAATATCATTAGCGCAATAAAACCTGTAAAGCCTCTGCTCCTCGTTCCAATGACAATTCTTCTGATCTTGATAGCCCTTTTGAAAAGCTACAAGTGGGGTATTCTTCTGAAAGCTATGAAAACAGGAAAGCCCTTTGGCTGTGTTTTAAAAGTATGGTTCGCGGGTTTTTTTCTCGGTCTGGTGACTCCTGGAAAGATTGGTGATTTTTTCAAGGTCGCATATCTAAAAGGCAGGCTGATGAAATCTCTCACAAGCGTAATATTGGACAGGATTCTCGACATCATTTCACTTGTAATCCTGTGCGGTCTTTCGTTCCTGATACTAAGCAGCAGATTCTCGGGCATGCCTCAATATGGAACCGTAATCATCGCAAGCGCTGCTTTGATTGTCCTGGGATTACTTATTTTTGATAGGAGAATAATGAGAACATTGTTAAAGCCCCTCTATAAATTTCTTCTTCCGAAAAAACACAAAAAAAGTTTCAAAGCAAAGTTCAACGAGTTCTACAATGAGCTGAGCGCCTTGGAAAAGAAAAGGCTAATAGTTCCTGCATTGCTCACTGTATTCTCCTGGTATGCGTGCTTCTCTTTTTCATACGCGGTTGCAGTTTGCCTCGGGCTGGAAATAAGCCTCGGCTACATTTTCCTCATCATGCCAGTCATAACTCTGGTGGAGATGCTGCCGATATCTGTCTCAGGGCTAGGAACAAGGGATGCAGCCCTCATCTTCTTCTTCTCAGCAATAGGATTCCGCAAAGAGCAGGCTGTGGCTTTCTCCCTTGCCAACCTTGTCCTTGGTGCATGGATACTTGGTATCGCAGGTATCTTTTCGTACATGAGAATATCAAAAATTAAATCTAGATGAATGCCTTTTCTCCTGATGTTATGAAGACTTGCTCTTTCATTTTCTGGCCTGCTATCTGATTAGCCACAATATCTGCCATCCTCATGCAGATATCCATATCAACATACTTGAACAAACCTTGTCTTCCTGTTGAGTATAGGTTTTCTATTGATTCTATGTATGACTCTAGTTCAGAGAGATTTTTCTCGAAGCCGACTGCGTATATCGGATAGGCATGCTTTGCATGAATTATGAATGAATCCAGGACTTCATCTTTTCTGATTATTCTTTCCTTCACTAGTTCGGAAACAACCTTCCTGACCAGGTTTTCTTTATCTTTCGCGGAAACATTTTTCCCGTCTGAAGCCATTTCAAGGTACAGTATTGTTTTTCCTTTCGGAAGCGAAAGACCGTAATTTTTCGGCTCTGTAAGCCTGTTGAATGTTTTGTCTCTGAAATATATCCATTGAGGCCCAATTGCCCTATTCTTCGAAAGAACAATCGCTATGACAGTGACTGCCCTGTATCTCAGAAATCTTGATGCTTCAAGCATTCTTTTGCCAGGTCCAGGCCTTATAGCTAAGAGCAAATCGTTAAGCGGTATTGTTGATACCAGATAATCGCAGTCAATTTGGTGTTGTTTTTTTCCTGATGTGAATCCTACCTGACTTACTTTATTGTCTTTCAAAAAAAGCGCAGTCAGGGCAGTCCCGAAATAAATCCTGCCATTGTGCTTGGCCAATCTCTCTGAAAGCTCATCTATTATCTTACCGCAACCTTTTTTAGTGTAGTAGATGTGGGAGAGGTTTGGAGCGTAGATGTGGTCGCCTTTTCTCATCTTTATTGTTCTTTTTTTGAATTGCTCCATAATAATTTCCCTTATCTTTATCTTTGGTATCCTCTGCGAAACAAAGGTTTTTGAAAGCTTGCTTGGCGAAACTCCCCATACCTTTGTAGTGTAGTCTTTGAAGTAGATGTTGTAAAGTTCTTTTCCAAAGTAACTAGTCAGCCATTCCTCTGCATTTCTCTCTTTGGCAAATCCTAGCTTTCTCAGCAAAAGCGATTTTGAAAAGCTAAAAAAGCACTGAGCCGATGTAAGCATTGGAATGTTAAGAAGGATATTGGTAAATTGAAGCGGATACTTGAAATATTTTCCCCTGAAATTTATCTGCCGGTCTAGGCGGTTTTTGACAAAATCCCTTCCCGCAAGCCCCTTGTATCGTAAAAGCAGCTCATCAAAAACAGTGTGGAAGGTGTGCGGACCATACTCGACAACGTACTCTCCAAAAGGTATGCTGGCTGAAAGCCCTCCTGCATGCTTTTCTTTTTCAAGCACAACTACGTCAAACCCCTTGCTGGCAAGATTTGTCGCAACACTAAGTCCTGTTATCCCTGCTCCCAGAACCATCACTCTTTTCATTTCTTAATAACTCCTATCTCCTTCATCGCGCTGAAGAAATCGTGGTCCCAGGGAGCTACCATCCATTCAACGCAGTCCTTGCACTGCTTCATCTTATGATATTCTCCCTTGAGATGGATTTCCCTGAATTTTTGATAGGCCTCTGACTGCCATATCTCCTTCAGGCTTTGATTGTTGACGTCCCCTATCTTTGTCTGGTCAAGCCAATCATCAACACAGTATTCTGCATAACCTTCAGGGGTCAGGTTTATTCTTCTCCAGAATTGCTGGCAGGGCCAACGATCTTTTGGCTTAAGACTCTCTTTATGTTTGTCAACAAGGCCTTTCTGGGAGACAAAAGGTCTCACTATGACCTTGTCGGCCTTCTTGACCCAGTATCTCTTGAAATCCTCAATCTCGTCCTTAACTTCAGGCTGGTCAATAATGCTTACAAGGAGCTTTGTCTTTCCGCCAAGTTTTTTTCTAAGCTCAAGCAGATGATCGACATTCTTCATAACCCTATCAAAATCAGACCCAGCTCTGACCCTTTTGTATGTTTCCTTGTGGAATGCATCAAGGGAAAATTCTATTGCCTCAATCCCCAACACAACCAGAAGCCTTATGCTGTCTCTGTTAAGCGCCAGGCCGTTGGTATTGAAAGTTATTGGAGATACTCCTAGCTTTTTTGCGTAGGCAAGCATGTCAAAGAAATCTGGATGGATTGTCGGTTCACCATCGCAGGTAAATCTCAAAACTGTTCCGGGATAGTTCGCAATTTCATCAACAATCTTCTTGTAAAGGTCCCACTTCATATAAGATGGCTTGAAGTCAGGACTTTCCATGTATTTTCTCGAATAGCAGTGTATGCATTTCAGGTTGCACACATTCAGGATTCCCATGACCACCATGGGCGGGAATTCTCTCTCCCTTTCATTCGCAAAGCCGTATTTCATTTTTTTAATTCCTCCCCCCAGCATGAATAAGGAAGAACAAAATGCCATCTGTATTTATTTTTTATCTCTTTTAGCTCTGTATTTCGTATGGAATCGGTGTTTCCGAGTATTTTTGTGAGAAAGTGGTGGGATTTCTCAATACTCCCCCATCCCTCCTTAAAAGCATAGGTCCCGCTCTCCCTCGAAGGCGACGATTCCCAGTTGAAATGCCTGAAACCCCGGTCCTTGGCCCACTTTAGCGCATGATTGACCAGCAGGAAGTTTGGCCTGAGAGAAAAATGCTCTGAATCTGCGCTCATCATGTATATATCAACTACTGTGTTGTGAAAGATGAACAATGCACCGGCAATCATCCTTTTATTAAGATAAATGAAAAAGAATTTTGCTTTTTTTGACCTCGATGCATTGATGAAGATGTTTTCAGGAATCGGCTGTGCATCTATCTCCATCATTCTTTTCTTGTGAATAGCGTACCATTCAGTTATCTTTTCAGCGGAGCATTCATCGCTTACAACAAGATTATTGCCCTCAGCTTCCTTTATCCTTCTCCGGACATCCCTTCTGAGATTCAGCTGACCGATATCAATATACTGAAAAAAGTTTTCCATCACGAAATCTGGTTTGAATGTTTCCCTGTACAACTCGATATCCGAAAAAAAAGGTGGCGTAACAATAGTTGAAAGAACACAATCTTCTGCCTCTGCAATCTCCAAGAGTTTTTTGAATATTGCCTTGTATATCTCTGTTCTTCCTTCCTTCTCAGAAACTATTCCCCCATACGGGCCTGCATGAGGAATTGATGTCATTATGTTGCCAAGTTCGCATTTGAAGATATAATTGGGCATTGCTCCAACAACCTTGCCCCCTCTTTTTGCCAGAAGAAAGATTGGCTTATCAGGACTTACGTCCATTATGACATCTCTCCATTCAATGGTCTGCTGGCAGACACTTTCCTTATTCTGTTCTAGGAAATCGGCATATTCGTGTTCATTTTTTTCGTCTACGACAAAAACATCTATCATTTGATGCACTCCCTTATGCAGCTTTTAAGAGAAGCTATGATTTTTGCAGCATTCTCATCAGACATTCTCGGATACAACGGCAGGGTCATTGAATGCATAAAAGCTGTGTATGAGTTTTTCAGGTCTTCTTTCCCGTATTGAAAATTTCTTATATAATAGGGCTGACAATGGACGGCCATTGCCCCTGCCGTTGTTTCAATTCCTCTCCCAGCCATCTCCCTAATCAGCTTTTCCCTGTTGACTTTTTCGTCCAAGAGAACAACATACGACTGATAAACGTGGTTTGAATTCTTTGTTGGTTTTGGAGTCTGTAATAAATCAACACCTTCAAGCCCCTCATTCATGATCCTTGCCATTCTTTGTCTTGATTCAATAATCTCGCCTATCCTCTCCATCTGCTCGATGCCCAATACCGCATTTATCTCTGACATCCTGAAATTATAGCCTGCTGCAATAACCTCTTTTTTTCCTTCTTTCAAAACCAGACCGTGGTTTCTAAGCGATGCGCATGCATAAGCCATTTCCCTGCTCCCTGTTGTAATCATGCCTCCCTCGCCAGTTGTAAGTATTTTTCGTGGATGAAATGAAAAGCAGCCAATATCTGTCAGGGAACCGCATCTTTTTCCCTTGTATTCTGTGCCGAGGGCGCAGGCAGCATCCTCCACAACGAGAAGATTGTTTTTCTCTGCAATACTTCTTATTTTATCCATCTCCGCAGACAACCCGAATTGGTGGACAGGCATTATTGCTCTTGTTCTTTCGGTGATTCTTCTTTCCATGTCTTCAATACTGATGTTGAATGTATCGAGGTTTATGTCTGCCAGCACAGGCTTCGCTCCTGCGTGGACAACAGTATTCGCTGAAGCCACAAAGGTATAATCTGGAACAATTACTTCATCGCCTGGCTTTATTCCAAGTGCAAGTAATGCAAGATGCAGTGCAGAAGTTCCTGAATTCACCGCAATGCCGAACTTTGTTCCAACAAACCCTGAAACCTTTGCTTCAAATTCTTCGGTGACCTTTCCCTGTGTAAGCCATCCTGAATTGACAACATCCTTCATCCTGGACAGGTTCTCAAATCTCACGTCAGGAATCGTCAGCCTTATCATCCAAATCCGCCTCCTTATACCATTCAACCGACTTCAGTATTCCTTCATCCAGGCCAACCTTTGGTTTGAAAGAAAGCAGCTTTTCAGCTTTTGAAATATCAGGGTTCCTGTGAAGCACGTCTGCTCCGATATGTTTCCTGAACTTCATTTCAGAGTTTGCTCCCATCAGCTTCATTATCCTTTTCGCCAGCCCAATCATGCTTGTATGTGTCGAAGGATTGCCTATGTTGAAAGAATTTCCTATTGCTTCCTTCTTCTGAACGGCAAGCAGTATTGCATCAACCATGTCAGAGACATAGCACCAGCTTCGCGTCTGGGTACCGTCTCCTGTAACAAAGACTTCATCTCCTTTCAGAATTGAAGAGATGATTGTCTGAATCGCACCCTCTCCAACCTGACCGGGACCATATATGTTGAAAGGTCTTAGCGATACAACAGGAAGGTTTTTTTCTTTCATAAATGCAAAGCACAGATGCTCTGCTGCAATCTTGCTTGTTGAATATGTCCATCTGAACTCCCCCACCGGCCCTTGCGATGTATTGTCCGACTCGCTCACATTGAGCGCATCTGGCCCAAAAACCTCGCTTGTCGACATGTTCAGAAAAAGCTCGACGGAACTGCTCTTTTTTGCAGCGTTCAGCGCATTATACGTGCCAAGAAAATTAACCTCCATTGTCCTGAGCGGATGCTCATGATATGAGGAAACGCCGGCTATAGCTGCCATGTGAATAAACAAGTCATGGCCCTTTGCAGCACTCCCAAGCGCTTCAGAATCAAGGACATCACCCTTGACTATGGCGAGGTTTTCATGGTTCTCGAAGCCGAAGAACCTCAAGGCATCCCTTCTGCAGTTGTCATAAAGCGTTATTCTGTTATCTGAAATAAGTTCCTTGCAAAGGTTCGTTCCTATGAACCCTCTTCCTCCAGTCATGAATATGTTTTTGTTTTTAATTTTCATTTTTCAAGAAGTCATTTGTGCACTCAGCAACTCGTTCTATTTCTTCCCTTGTCAGCTCAGGAAACATTGGCAGGGACAATATCTCTTTGGACAATCTTTCTGCAACAGGAAAGCTCCCCTCCACTTTTTTAAGATAACCGTATGCTGGCTGAAGATGCAGGGGTACTGGGTAATGTATGCCGGTGAATATTCCATTATCATTCAGATGTTTCTGAAGCCCATCTCTTTTTTTCGTTCTTATGACGTAAAGGTGATAGACATGCTTAGAATAGCTTGCTTCAAAGGGCGTAGTTGCACCTTCAATTAGCTCATTATAGAGCTTCGCATGGGCTATTCTTTTCTTCGTCCAGTCATCCAAGTACCTGAGCTTGACTCTTAAGACAGCCGCCTGAATCTCGTCAAGGCGCTGGTTCGAACCTTCAACCGTATGGATATATTTGTCACCCTTCTTTCTCCCGTGGTTCAGGATCATTGCAGCTTTTTCAGATATCTCGCAGTCATTGGTCGCAATTGCACCGGCATCACCATATGCCCCAAGATTCTTGCCTGGAAAGAAGCTGAAGCAGCTGGCATCTCCAAAGGTGGCTATTCCTTTCCCGTTGTATTCAGACGCGTGAGCCTGGCACGCATCCCCTATTACTTTTATATCGTGTTCCTCTGCCAGCTCAAGGATTGGTTTCATGTCTGCTGGCTGCCCATAAAGGTGGACAGGGATTATTGCCTTTGTCTTGGGATTGATTAATTCTTTTGTTTTTTCGATATCAATATTGTATGTCTTGTCATCCACATCCGCGAACTTAACCTTTGCACCAGCAAGGGTAACCGCCTCTGCGGTTGCTATGAATGTATTAACAGGGACTATGATCTCATCTCCATTCTTTATTCCGCAGGCAGTAAGAGCAATCTGCAATGCAGAAGTTCCGCTCGATGTCCCGACTGAGTGCTTAACTTGGCAAAAGCCAGAAAACTCCTCCTGAAACCTCGATATGTTTTCACCCATTATGAACCTTGTTTTATCTATAACATCACGTACGGCTGAGTCCATTTCGTCCTTTATTGAAGCGTACTGCTTTTTCAAATCAACAAAGTTTATTTTTTCCAAGAGCATCACTTGTTTCCCATCTTTCTGGCAGGAACCCCTGCAACTATCGTACTCGGCTCAACATCCTTTGTAACCACGCTGCCTGCTCCTATTACTGAATTCTCTCCTATTTTAACAGGAAGTATTGTTGCATTTGATCCTATTGAAGCTCCTTTCTTTATCAGCGTGGATTTCCACTTGCTTTTATCGTGCGAAGGGGGATATACATCGTTGATGAACATCACGCCGTGTCCTATGAAAACATTGTCCTCGACAGTCACGCCCGAACAAATAAAGGTATGGGATTGAATTCTGCAACCGTTGCCTATCTTGACATCCGGCTGAATCTCAACAAAGCTTCCAATCATTGAGTTATTCCCTATTTCGCAGCCATAGAGATTGACATAATTCCAAATCTTTGTATTCTTGCCTATCTTGCAATCCTTTATAATCTGCATCCCTTCATTCATTCTGATCTAGCCTTACCTTCATTCCGCCGTTTTTTAATGATTGCTGCGCAGCCTCAAGAACTCTCACCACATCCAAGCCGCTAATTCCTGAGGCAACAGGTTCCCTGCCCCCAAGTATTGACTGTATAAAGTCAGCGTATTCGTTTTTGAGCGGCTCAGACATATCTATCTTTGGTATAAGTATGTCTCCTGCCCTTAGCTTCAGCTGATACTCCCCAAACGCATTCTCTAACGGGATTCTGGATATTCCCTTATCATAAATCTTCAACCTTGCTTCGTTATCGATATCATCAAACACTATCATCTTCTTGCTTCCAACAACGGTGAGTTTTCTTATCTTTGTAGGGTCGAGCCAGCTTACATGAATCTGTGCCGAAACATTGCCCGGAAATTGCAGGTTGATGAAAACAATGTCCTCGATGTTCTTCTGAAGATAAGAGTTGCCGACAGCAATAACGGTTTCGGGCATTTTACCCAATAAATAAAGCAGTATTGAGATGTCATGCGGCGCAAGATTCCACATCGCATTCAAATCCTCTCTTATTATTCCGAGGTTGACTCTGGTTGAGTAGATGTAATACAGCTTTCCAACCGCGCCTTCTGAGATGAATTTCTTCAAAGCGATAACTGCAGGGTTATAAACAAAGGTGTGACCGACCGCAAGTATCACACTGTTCTGCTTAGCGACATCCAGAAGCTCTTCGCATTCCTTTGAAGTAAAAGCAAGCGGTTTTTCAACAAGCGCGTGCTTTCCTGCCATAAGGCATTCCTTGGCTATCAAATAATGGGAAGCTGCCGGCGTCGCGACAATTACTGCATCAAGTCCAGGGTCATCCAGCATTTCCCTGTAATCCTTGGTTAATTTAACAGAAGAGCACTCATTCTTAACATTAGAAAGGTTTTTTTCATCTAGGTCAGAACACCAACTGAAAACTGAAGCTTGAGAATTCTTTATTAGTTTAATGTAGTTTTTTCCCCAGTATCCTGCTCCAATCAGCCCAATATTTAAAGATTTCTTGTCCATCTCCCCTCTTAGAATCCAGAAAAGATGTGAATTTATAAATTATTCGATTGGAAATTGCCTCATTAGCGACAGTAGATGCAGTCCCCTAAAAACTCATGACAAAACTAGCTCACATGCTGTCTACCAGCGCGGGTATTAATCATTCTCCACTCTTGGAGCGAGGATGAATGCAAGCATTAGCTTATCCACTGTCTTGTATTCCAGCTTCAATGGGTAATCTGTGCTGAAGTTTATTGTGACCTCATCTGCAAGCTTTGCGCCGGTTATCATCTTCTTCAGATATTCAATGGAGTAGCGGCTTTTTATCTTCTCCTTAGAGTCGCTGACTACATGTGTTGAATCATCTTCCTTCAGCTCAATTGATGCCTGGTTCATATCCCCTTCAGCATCTATGGTGAATTTATCACCTGTAACAGAAAGGGTTAAGCTTTCTGCAACTATATCAGCATCTTCAACTGCATCAGTGAGTATGGACGACTTTGTCTTTACAGTGACAGGGAACTTGAGATCCGGAACTTTTTGCTCCTTGTCCTCAATCTCTATCAGCGGGATATAGAACGTCCTTTTTGTTGTTCCCTTCAGCTCTACCTTGAGCTTGTTATCGTTTGTAAGCTCAAGAGTGAGAATATCAGTCGGATTAACTCTTCTGAGGATAAGCTTCAAGTTGCTGAGATTAATTGATAGTTCAGCCTCTTTTTTGACATCATACTCTGTAAAAGAACTTGAAAGCAGCTTGAACATGACCATTGCAACATTTGCAGGATCCATTGCCACCAAGTCCATAGAATCCTTTGTAATCTTGAATCTGGCTTCGTTTACAAGCTCAGATATTATTGAAAGACTATCCTTAAAGTATTTTGGTTCTGCAAGTGTAAGCTTCATCTAAATCCCCCCTCTGTGAATATGGAAAAGTAGCTATGGCTGATTTATATGTTTTATGGTTCTAAGAAAGAATCTCAAATATTGGAGATTACATACCCCTAATAAGCAATAACATTTGTATATAAACCCACTGTTCTACACAGCTATGAAAGGGACCAAGATATGTCAAAAACCACCGGTCACAGACCAGTGGCATGTTGCTTCGTAAGTGGCAGCAATTGCGTGGTTTTTTGACACCTCGGAATTCCACGAATAACCGGTGGTTTTCGAGCACCCAAAAAAACGCATAGCGTTTTTGGGGCACC
>JAFGPE010000127.1 GCA_016926055.1 Candidatus Woesearchaeota archaeon
GGGGTCGAAAACTCCGCCCTTTAGGGCAAAATTTTCGATTCGAAAACCGCACGATTAAAACCCCGGACTTTAGTCCAGGGATCAGTGCGGTTTTCGTTATCATGGCCTGTAGTCTGGATGGCAATTAATAAATGTTTCGAAAATAACAAATAATCCATCTGCTTCAAAACCTTTAAAAGAATGCTGATCCTTCTTACGGTATGAAGCTCAAAATAACAGAAAAAATCTTTAAACAGACAAGGGTGAAGATTCTCTGCGATGAGGAGAAATACTTTAAGTTTGCGTTCGATGAAATAATAAGACAGAGGGAGATCCTTGAGAATTACGTCAAAGAGAATCCAATTTTCCTTGAATCGCTGGAACCAGTAGCTTTTGATAGAGGTGTGCCTGAAATAGTAAAGAGGATGTGCAGCGCATCAGAGATGTTTGATGTCGGGCCAATGGCCGCGGTTGCAGGAGTAATTGCAGAGCTATCCTGTATGAAGATGGTTGAGGCTGGAGCAAAGAACGCGATTGTGGAGAATGGCGGCGATATATATGCCGTGGCCAATAACCAAATAACAATTGCCATGTTCTCAAATACGAGGTTTGACAACCTTGCTTTTGTCCTTAGGAAGGATAATACCCCTGTTTCAATATGCTCTTCTTCGAGCTTTCTGGGCCATTCGCTGAGCCTTGGTGAGTGCGATTTGGCAGTTGTATTTTCAAAGGATGCTGCCCTTGCAGACTGCGGTGCAACAAAGCTAGGCAACATGGTGAAGAAAGAGGAAGACATCAAAAAATCCCTTGATTGCATTATGGCTGTGAAAGGGGTTCTTGGAGCAATGGCGATAAAGAATGAAAAGATTGGAATGATTGGAAAGCTGCCAGAGATAACTTTCCATAAGGACGCATGGCTTAAGGAAAAGATAACTAAAGATGAGCTTTATCTTCTATAAAGAAATCTTCATCGCCCTGAAGGGACAGGCGGCGACGCAAACCTCGCAACCAATGCATTTTTCCTTATCGAAGTCAACACTCATTGTTTTTCTGTCAGACACAAAAAGGGCACCGCTTGGGCACAGGGTGACGCAGGCGCCACACTGAATGCATTTCTCATCATCTCTTTTCACCTTCAATGACTCAATGTGAATTTTATTCTCCTTCAGATAGCTAAGTGCCTTGTCGAAATTTTCCTTTTGCCCTCTTAGCTCAACAAGCAGTGTTCCTTCCTTATTGAGGTCGATGCTTGCTTTGAGTATGTTGAAAACAATATCGTAATGCTTTGTAAGCCCGTACATGACTGGCTTGTTGCTTACATCTTTCGAGAATTTCAGCAGAACTGTTTTTTTAGTTTCCATTTTTTACAGACCTCTCGCTAAAAAGCCTGAATTTATAACCTGACTCTGCAGCAGGCAAGGGCTGGACTTTTTCTGTCAACAGGAACTCACCCTTTGCTATCTGCTTTTTGAGAAGCTCTGCAATCTCCAGAGCCTTCGGATAGCTTGACAATGAGCCAGTCGGAACTTCTTTGTTTTTAAGTATGATTCTTCCAGACTTTAATTGCTTGTAGCTGGTATATCCGAGGCGGTTCGGTTTGTTAAGCGCATAGTCATGGCCGTAGTCAACTATGGGAGCAAGAATTTCCTCGTCACGCACAGCCGCATGACTAAGAATCTCCTCGTTTAATATTGGAATAGGTACCCCAATCCCGACTGAAAGAGAAACGCCGTAGCCGAGCATGCTCACAGCTTTGATGTATTTTGAGCTCATCTGCTTCATATCCCCGACAACAGAGAGTGTTCCTCCACCGCCCTTGAGCGTTTTGCCCTCCCTCTTTATTCCGGAAGGATCATGTTGCGAGCCGTTCCAGAACACATATCCCTGAGTTCCTCCGAGGAATATTCTTGTCCCGATGCCGATTGTCTTGAAATACGGGTCATTCAGCAGAGGGCTTAATTGACCTGCACTACAGTAATTCGCATTGCCTAGATTCGGCTTCAATACTCCAAGGTACGTGTAGATTGTTTCGTTTCCTTCATTAACTGCAACATTATAATTCTGATAGGCATTCCTGAAGTTAACAAGAACACACTCATTTATATCGTTTATATTCATCCAGCTTCTTAGATGCTTTCTAGGATACTCTGACGTGCCGTATGATTCTGCTCTGAGCTCAACATCCTTCTTGTCAATTAGGTCCTGGATTACATGACCTCCGCCATAGTTGAATTTTCCCGGGTAATTGGTGTTGCCAGGATCTGTCTCAGAGAGTTCTGTAGCACCGAGGTAAAAGTCAACTGCAGCTAATCCGGCATATACCGGAACATTATTAAGCCAGGCTTTGCTAATCTTCATCCTTGGAGTAGTGTGGCCTATGTTTAGCATTGCGCCGCTGGAGCACATAGGACCAAATGTTGCTGTTGTTACAACATCAACCTCCTTTGCAGCTTTTTTCAGGCCATCTTTCTCGACAATACCTATTATTTCTTCAGCTGTCACGACAACAGCCTCTCCTTTTCTGATTTTTTCGTTTATTTCCTCAAATGTCTTTGGCATTTTTGGATAGAAAGCCAGAACCACTTATAAATTCTGCTGACCAAAATATTCGTATCAGAATAAACAGGGAAAAGAAATAAATACCCGTTTGTTTGTTCATCCACTATGCGCTTCGAAGTCAGTACGCCCTGCATTTCTGGAACCTCTGGTTGCCATAACTGCTGCTCTCATTTTATGCACTTCAGGCCGAATATAAGGACAGCAATACTCACAAAGCATTTTCTCCACGACATGGGTGAGGAGAAAGCAAAGTTCATGGTGCAGAACATTCTTGACTGCAGCCACGAGGCTTTTGCAGAGCTGCACAAGTTCGAGGAGAATGTAAACGGCTACAATATCTTCAGGGCAAAACACGAGAATTCCCACATAGTTTATTCGATAGCGGAAAACAAGATTGTTTTTCTACGTGCCTTTAGCAATTTCAAGGAATACAGACACTTTCTTAATGATAGAC
>JAFGPE010000012.1 GCA_016926055.1 Candidatus Woesearchaeota archaeon
ACATAAGAAAGATTTTCATATTCATTATGCGCATTATCTCGAACGAGAAGATAAGCATAATTCATGTCCCTTATTACATCAAAGGTTCCTCTAAAATACAGATACCATGCATCTTTTTCTCTGTCTTCGGGGTATCTCTCAACGACTTCGAAATCGTTTGCAGATAATGGATAAACGGAATCATTAATAACGAGTACTGAGCTATCCAATATAACGCCGTGAATAAGATTTATATGTATGTGATAGGTTACCTTTGTGTGGTTTGCCTGAATATAGGCATCACTAATAGGTTTGATGCCGGACAATGGATAAAATGAACGATCAATCCTTACCGTTTCCTTCGGAACTATAATCCCCGCTGCGATTCCGTTCAAAGAAATTACTGATAAGACGACAATGATGGCCTGCACATTCAGTGCGGTACATATCCTATTCATCTGAAGTCTCCTTAATGAAGATAAGGTGCCTTCATTTCTTTGATTTTAATATGAATGCCCCGATAATAGCGTGAACAAATGGTAATGCTTCTCAAAGATTCATATGAATAGTTCATCTATGTAATTAATATACCACGTTTTTCTTTAAATGTATCAAAAAAGATTAAGAGGTGTTTCCTGAATCGAAATCGAAGAAATATGTAGCAAACTAAAGCCTCTGCTTGGAAGGCAGATTGAGGAGCTGTATTTCAGATATAGATTTGAGGCTGACGCAACCAGGAAGAAAAGGATTGAGCAGGCTATTTTAAGCCTGTACCAGAAGCACATAGACACGCTTCTTTCAACGAAAAAGGTGTTGCTACCACCTCCACCTTCTGAATCAGCTTTCGGCGAATTTGAGCTTGGTACAGTGACCTATGATGAAAAGCCAGTCTGCATGTTCGGCATGAGGGAGAGGGAACTTCTCAGGCATATCGGTATTTTCGGGATTACAGGAACAGGAAAATCGAATGTTGTTTTCAAGCTCATAGATGAATTACTCAGGCATAAGAGAAATGTTTTTGTTTTTGACTGGAAGAAGCAGTACAGGGATTATCTGAGCATCAGGCCAGAAGCTGATGTATTGATTTTCGGAGTAGGAAACCCAAACATACCCTGCTTTCAGTTCAACCCACTAATCCCGCCGCCGGGACTTGATCCATCACAATATCTCGAACATGTCTGCCAGATAGTCGCTTCTGCATATTATTGCGGGGAAGGCGTTATATCGCTTTTAAGAAAGGCTATTTCACTGCTCTATCATGATTATGGAGTATTTGAAGGAAAAGCTGAAAAATATCCCACTTTCAGGGATGTCCTTGAAATTGTGCAAAACACAGAAAAGAGTGGCGGCAGAAGCAAAGACTGGCAAGAAAGTACAATAAGAAGCCTTGAAGCGATTTGCCATGGAGGGATTGACAAAATTGTTAATGTTCAGCAGCCAACTCTACAGCTATCTGAGCTTTTAAAGCACAATGTTATTCTCGAATTAGGTGATCTTGGCCAGTCGCAGAAGAAATTTATCATTCAATCGCTTCTATTTTATATCTACTATTACACAATGAACCGCGGAGTGAGGGAAAGATTTCTTAATGCAATAATCATTGAAGAAGCGCATCATATCCTTCAGGAGCATTCTAAAACCAGCGCTGAGCCGATAACAGATATAATCCTGAAAGAGATTCGTGAATTCTCCACCGGTGTTGTGATTGTGGACCAGAATCCCTCGCTTATCTCTGTGCCTGCGCTTGCTAATAACTACTTAACAATAGGTATGTACACTAAACACGGCTCTGATATTGCTGCGCTGTCAAGAGCAATGTTCCTTGATGAAGATCAGAAGCAATGTTTAGGAAAGCTGGATACCGGTTATGGGATAGTTAAACTGGCTGGAAGAATCTTTTCTCCGTTTCTTGTTCGGTTTCCGCTGATGAAAATAAAAAAAGGAAGCGTTTCTGATGCGCAGATTGCAGAACATATGGCAAAGCGGAGTTATTACTCTAATCCTGAAGCAATCCGGAGTTATTCCGGAGAAACAGAAGTTATTCCAGTTATTCCAAAAACCGGTAAAGAAGACGATTGTAAAATAAATATCGTCGGGGAATTACTGAAAGATATGGAAAAACATCCTTTTAACGGTATTGCATCAAGAACTAAAAGACTTGGAATATCACCAAGAAAAAGCGAAGAAATAATAAATAATCTGACAAATGAAGGCATTATCAGGAAGGTTGACATTAAAGAACGGCATGGAAGAAGATGTCTATTGGAATTTGAAAAAGGAATAAGAGATGAACTTATAAAACGAGGGGCAAAATTAAATCATATTGATGAAGTAAAAGACGGAGGTCTTGTACATAGATTCTGGAATCATAAAATTGCTGAGATTAATGAAGCTGAGGGTTATAAGGTTGAGCTTGAGCATAAGGTGGCTGGCGACGGGTTTGTGGACCAGGTTGTGCGCATAGCAAATGATATTGTTGCTGTCGAGATTGAGACCGGCCACTCTGCTCCAATCGAGACCATCAGGCGCGACCTAAGCCTTGGCTTTGACAGGGTTGTGTGCATAGCCACCACAGATGACGCTTGGGAGAGCATCAGGAACAAATTGCTGGAAACAGGGCTTATTAAAAATGACAGGGTTTTTCTGGTTTGCGCGAATATGTATATGCCGGATATGCTGTTGTAGTTCATGAATTTTCCATAATCAGCATTTATATACATTCCTGACTTTATACCATTCTTCCCTAGCTTTTTTGCAACGGGATACCCTTTTTTAATAATTGATACCTTTTAATTAAGCTATCAACCCTAAATCCGTTAATCGAAACACCTTGAACATATCTGTAATAAACTTTTATTAGTTGTAAATATATTAAAATCCAAAAATACAAACCAATCTATTTAGACGAATAACTTTTCCAAAGGAGAATTTATGAACGACAATTATGTTAGAATAATGAAGTGCCGTTTTTGTGGAAAAAATACAAATGCTATTGCATTGCATAGACAACTGAAACCGATTAAAGAAGATGTATTTGATACTGAACCCTGCGATAAATGCAAGGGACTTTTCAATACTCATAAGTATTTCATTGGAGATTGCGGCCATCAGGGCTTTGTCAAAACATCCGCGCTTCAGCAGGTTGTGAAAGCTGAATTGTTTGAGTCAATGGCTGATAAAAAGATTTTCCGCATGGAAAAATGCTTTGCCTGCCTTGGCATGATTAAGATGGAAGACTGTCCTACTATTTAGTTCATCCTGCCTTTTTTCCTGATAGTTCCACCCCTAAAAGTGTTCAACGCGTTGAACACTTTCGCAACTTTATTCCCAAAAAAGGAGGAAATATGAAGGCTGTTTGCCAATTAAGGCCCTATGCCTTTGCAGTATTCTAGCTGGTGTTTCTGCCGTGTTGTTTCAGTTTTTCTTCAAAGTTATCAATCAGTTTAACCTCTAACAAAAGGATTTGATTATGTCCGAGAAAAAGCAAACTGTTGATTCCAACATCAAGGATCCTGCCAAGGTGAAAACCCTTGATGAGCTGAAAACCAACATCAACAAGCGGTTCGAAGACATTGAGCGCAATTTCTATCAGCTCGGTCTCGACCTTGTCAAGGTCAACCTGTATGTTAAGAACTTCCGTCGCTGGATTAAGGAGAACACGACGATGGGCGTTTCGACTGCATACACGCTGATGATGCTGGTGAAACGGGACCAGGAGCTTTCCGGCAGCGAGAAGTACAAGGAAATCAAGCCGAGAATCTCC
>JAFGPE010000128.1 GCA_016926055.1 Candidatus Woesearchaeota archaeon
ACCATCAGAACCCAAAGGGCAGAGATGTTTTGTAGGCTAATCGCCTACAACATTGGCATTAAGACATACTTTTTCTACTAAGCCTATAGCTCCACAACAAATGTACCTTCCTTCTCGTCAATAGCCTTTATTAATTTGTTCTTTAATCCTTTGAGCTGCTTTTTCCTCTTCAAATCCTTCAACAGCAGAAGAACCTGCTGGAATTCACCATAGTGCTCATAGATGTATTTTGCCTTTGATTCATATTCCTTTATTTCAGAGCTTATTTCATTGATGCTCTTCTTCTGCGAATCAAGTATGGCCTCGAGCTTCTTCAGCTCCTTCTGGAAGGCCGCATCGCCTGACTTCGTCTTCTCTGCAACAGAATCCTGTGCATAGATTAAAGAAAGTGCTTCGCTGAAGGTTTTAGTTTTCTTATAATTGGCATAATTATTGATTTGAACAGGCACAGCATCTTTAATTAAATTGTTTTCGAGAACAATTGCAGGCGAAATTTTTTCTGATAATAGTTTTTTTAGTTCTTTGTATAATGATGAAGAATCGGCAGTTTTCTTTTCCTTGTCAATGCCTGACCTTGAACACAGCTCCTCTGCAAATAATCCTCCGAGACCAAGGTCTGTCGCCAGTGTTTTGACTATGGATTCCTTGGTTGAGCTTTGAATTATCCTTTTTAGCTCATCCTCTTTTATTTCAAAAAGATTAACCTTTGCAGGCGGCGGAGTGTAATCGATTCCTCCACGGATTGTGCGCTGGCTCCATTTGTGGCAGAGAAGAGCTGAAACTATCTTGTTTTCTTTCACAAGAACAAGGTTTCCTTTTGAGAATAGCTCGACTATGAGCGTTACTTTCTCATCCTTCTCGAACTCCAGAACAAGGATTCTTTCTGAGCCAAGCTGCTCAATCTTTCTTAATCTGGAGTTTTGTATGTATTTTCTTAGAACCATGCAGAAGTCAGAGGGCTTTTCAGGTGCTTGGGGCTTTTCAGGTGCTATGAAGGCAAGTGAAGGCAGAATAATCCTGAGATTGGCTCTTCCGAACTGGAACAGGAATTCGTTCCCTGAGAGCTGGTAAACTTTGTCTATGCGCTTATCTACCAATAATTCCAATTCCCTTAATAAAAACCTTAGCTCAATTGATGAGAGTTGTTTCATTTTCTTAAGTAATTCGCACGAGTATTTAAGCTTTCACAAAAATGAAAAACACATCTTCTGGAAGGGATTCTGTTTTCCTAAAGAGTTTTATTTCTCTTTCAGGATATTCTGAAGCACCGTAAGGATTTGACAAAATTATTACCTTATTAATCTTTATGAGCTTTTCGAGATAGCCTCTGACATCTCTGTTTGCGTCATCTGAAATCTCATCAAAAATAATTACCTTATTCTTCACTATTTCACCGAATGTCAGCCTGCTTTTGCGAGGAGAAAAATGTGGTTTGCTCTGGTCGATAAAAGTTACGTAATGTGTATTTTCCTCTCCGAAGAGCTGGTGAAGAAGTTCTGTTGCAATAGATGATTTTCCTGCATTGTATTTTGCAATAATAACTGTACAACTGTGTTCCTTCATCTCAATCGGAGCAGATTTCTAATCCTCCATTTTTTCTATTATCATCTTGACAATTTCCTGAGCATTAATTCATTTTCTTTTATTGAATCTTCAATTTCAACATATGCAGTTGAATCGTGCTCAATAACGTGCTTTTCCAGAAAAGATTTTATCTCCTCAACACTCTTTTGCTGGTTGCTGTTTTGCCAGATAAAGACCTCATCAGGTGTTTCGGAATCTTCCTTTGCCTTTAGTCTTAACTTGAGGTTATTGAGTCGAAGAAAACAATCTATTGTGATCAGAGCTGTCCTTTTGTTACCGTCTTCGAAAGGATGGTATTTTGCAAAATTCTTCATGAACCTGGCGAGAAATGTGTAAATGTCTAGGTCAAGAGACTCCTCTATTGCTTTCTTAATGTTTTTATTCAGAAGATTTTTTGAATCTGATTTAAATTTTGAAACAATTAACTCATGAATTTCCAAAATTCTTGACTCATTGAAGACAATATCCTTGAAAAGAAGAAACTCTCTCTTGTTTTGTTCTTTATTCAACTTTTCCAGTATTGAAATTCTTATAAAATCAGATACAGACGCATAGCTCTGCGATGTTCTAAGCAAAAGCTCTATTTGCCTGAAGTGATTTGCAGGTATTTTCGTGGTTCTCCATTCAAGTGTCATATGAGTGTCATAAGTGACACCTCGTATTTATAGTTTTTGGTTTTAAATCATAACGAAAAATTACAAACCTTCAACAAACTCCCTTATTCTTTCAAGGCCTCTTTTTATGTCTTCCTCAGAACAGGCATAGCTCAGCCTGATGTGGCCTTCCCTACCAAATGCTGTGCCGGGGACGACCCCGACATATTTTTCATTAAGGAGCTTCATGGTGAAATCTCGAGACCCTAAAAAATCCCCTTGGGATTTTTGGGTTCCCGAGATTTTGTTCAATTCTCGAGAATTTGAAAGATTTAAGCCTTTAATCGAAGGGAAGGTGTAAAAGGCACCTTCAGGTATCTTGCATGAAATGCCCTGGATTTTATTCAAACCGCTGACCATTAAGTCCCTTCTTTTCTCAAACGCTGCTTTCATCTTCCTTACAGAATCCTGCTGGCCGTTTAACGCTTCGACTGCTGCCATCTGGGAAACACTGCAGGGATTGGATGTCATGTGGGATTGCAATGCATTCATTGCTCCCACAATCTCCTTTTCTGCAGCGCAATATCCTATTCTCCAGCCAGTCATAGAATAGGTTTTTGACATTGCATTAACTGTTATGGTGAGCTTTTTGATATCGCTGTTTAATGAGGCAATGCTTGTGTGCTTTCCGTTGTAAATAAAATGCTCATACACTTCATCAGAGATGACAAAAAGGTTGTTTTTTACTGCAAAATCCGCTATCTTTCTTAATTCTTCATCGTCGATGACTGCTCCTGACGGGTTACTGGGCGAGTTAAGGACGATTGCCTTTGTCTTCTTGGTTAATTTTGATTTTAATTGCTCTGCTGTGATTTTGAAGTCATCTCCTGACTCCACAAAAACAGGAGTGCCTTCTGCCAACCGTATCTGGTCAACATAGCTAACCCAATAGGGTACAGGAAGAAGTACCTCGTCGCCCTTGTCTATTATTGCCTGGAAGGCGGTATAAAGAGAATGCTTGCCGCCGTTTGATGTGATGATGTTCTCAGGGGCGTAATCAAGATTATTCTCCCGCTTAAATTTATTGCAGATTGCCTCCTTTAGCTCAGGGATGCCAGAGGCAGGGGTGTATCTTGTGAAGTTATTGTCTATGGCTTTTTTTCCTGCTGCCTTGACGTTATCCGGAGTAAAGAAGTCGGGCTCTCCTGCCGCGAATGCTATAACATCCTTTCCCTCTGCCTTTAGCTTCTTTGCCTTGGCAGTTATTGCCAGTGTCTCGCTTGGTGAAATCTGTCTTGCCCTTTCACTTATCATGTGACCGGGAATAAGACGGAGATTAATATTGTTTTTGGTTCCTACCGAAAGATTTAAATATTTCTTTAGTTTTAGTAAATTTTTTACTAAAATTGATTAAAAATGCAACTAAGCAAGCTGGAAGCAGAAGCGTATGAAACGTTAAGGAAAAACAATCTGACTATTTTCAAGACCAATGATCTAAGATTACTGATGGGGTTTAATGCTGTAAAGACATATAATCTCATAAAGACCCTTAAGAAGAAGGCTGCAATCATCACTAAAAAAGCAGGGACTTATGCTCTCAGGGGGACAAATGAACTGGCAATCGGCTCTTACCTTAACTGGCCTTCATACCTGAGCTTTTGGTCTGCTCTTAACTATTATGGATTCAGCGACCAGCTGCCAAAAACAATCTTTTATGCGACAACAAGATACAGAAAAAAAACAGGGAACTTTAAGTATGTAACATTGTCGAGAAGAAGGTTTTTCGGATATGTAAGGGCTGGAGACATTATAATTGCTGAAAAGGAAAAGGCAGTTGTTGATTCATTGCTATTTCCAAAGTATGCAGGAGGATTAAGGGAGCTTACAGAAAGTGTCAGGAATTCGATTGACAGACTGGACAGAAAAAAACTTATTGAATATTGCAAAAGAATCAAAAACAAGGCAGCAATGGAGAGGCTGGAGATGATATTGAATGATAAGCATAGATGAGCTGAATGAAGTCAAGAACATAAGAAAGACAAACCTATATTACGAGGAGAAAGAATATCTCCAGTATGTCTTCCTTAATTCATTGTCTAAATTCGCGGATGATTTTGTATTCAAGGGAGGAACATGCCTGAGGGTTTGCTATGGCCTAGAAAGAGCGTCTGAAGACCTTGATTTCAGCACGAGGATTAATGCCAAGAAGACGAAGAATATTGTAAAGGAATGCCTGAGGCATTTTGAATTGCTGAACATAAACTATGATGTGTATTCTGAAAAAGAGCACGAAGGAAACCTTAGGATAGAGGTAAGGTTCGAGGGACCTTTGTTCAATGGCAATAAGGCTTCCACAAACACGTTGAAGATTGATTTCAATAAGCAACACGTGAAAAACAGGATTGCCAAGGTAATTCCCCAGCTATTTTCAGATGTTCCCACTTTCACACTGTTGACACTGAGCGAGGAGGAGATGCTGACAGAGAAGATAAGGGCATTAGCCAAGAGAGGGGAGGCAAGGGACCTATATGACATATGGGTTCTCCTGAACAAAGGGGTTGGATTGGACAGAAAACTTCTGGATGAAAAACTGAAGGAAGAGGGCTGCAGCCTTAAAGAGATTAAGCTGCCTTCGAAGGAAGAATATGAGCTGAGTTTAAAGAACCTATTAACATATCTTCCTCCCTATGAACAGGTTAAAAACCTCAAGAATATGGGAATAATAACTTGACAAGGGAATTAAGTGAACTATAATGAAAGATTGTGCTATCCCGAAACTATTTCCCTACGATGAGGTTCTTCCCTGAATGTACTCGCAAAGCCAATAAGAACAGTCTTAGTGGCTATATGGAATATTTTAATCACTAAATAGTGGTCATAACCAAAAGATTTAAATATAAGCTGTTTTGCCATCAAAAGCCGGGGCCTCTTCTTTAATAAGCGATAGTACTTATTCAATTGCTTATTTTTTGTGGAATTTATTTTCAATAGTGAAGACAATTATAACCAAAAATTATATAAATGTTGCAGTATTTACAACGATTGATGCACAAAATGCAACATATTACCGGAAAGGAAATCGAAGTAATGGGTTATTTCTACAAAAAAAGAAAAGGTCATGTCAGGCAGATTAAGAAAGAACTTAATCTATCTGAGCACACTCTATTAAAATGCCTTGCTTCTCTTAAAAGAAGAAATATTGTTGAATCAAATAAGGAGGGCAATCTTAAAGTCTATAATCTAATTCCAAAACATCCGCTTGCCAAGATTCTTTTCTCATATTTTGATTTTCAGAGATTTGAAGGAATTGAATACAACAGGAAAAAAGCAATCCAAGAGTTCTGCGACTGTGCTAAAAATATAAAACTTCCTTATTTCATGTTGCTGTTTGGCTCGACTGCAAAGGAGACGTATAACAAGAAAAG
>JAFGPE010000129.1 GCA_016926055.1 Candidatus Woesearchaeota archaeon
AGGGTGCAGTCAATTTGAGTATCTTGAGATTATCAACTTGTTCTGCCTGCCTAACTTGGCTGCCGTCGCACCTTCGGTGCTCGTCGGACAGTCCGACGGGCCCAACCCCAGTCCGACCGGCACCAAGGCAGAACCTTTTTGGCACTTAACTTGACAATACCCACAAGAACACACATTTTTCGGAGTTTACTGTATACTGTTTAGTTACCGGGGAGATAATTATGTTGCCGGCCGAAGCTTTGCCTCTGGCTCTTTTTCTTTTTTCTTACTATAATCCTTTTTCCCGCTATTTCCTGAGTAGATCAGGTCAGGTAAGCCAAGAGCTAGGTCGCTAGCATACCCTATTGTTTTCTCAAAAAAAGAATAAAGACGGTTGCCCCATTGATATGGCGAGATTCCTTGGCTCTTTCCTTTTTCTTCCTTTTTCTCAGAGTCCTTTGTGGATAGTTCTTCCTCTAACTTCGATTCTTTCTTTTTATCCCCCATGTGGTTGAAGATAACGCCATTTATATTTTAAACATTTATATACTTGAGAATTCACTTCAGCTCAACAGCTGTTCCAACGCTCTGGCCAGGAAGACCCTTATCGAAGATTACCCTTAGCGCACCCTTGTTTCCATGGGCTGAAGCAACCTTTCCCGGGATTTCCTTTCCTTTGGGGCTTTTCCACACGACAACCTTTCCGACAAGCTTTGCCGCCTTGTCCTTCTTGTCAACACCATCTGCTTGGACAATCATATGGTTATTCTTCTGCGTGGTTCTTCCCTGCCTGAAATTGACAATAATTCCTTTCATAAAGCCAAGAGGTTCGGGGTGGTTTTTAAAGCTATCGTTGAAAAAGTTGCCAAATGCAACTTTGCCACTCTTAGTGTTTCCCCTTGTTCCTCCCTCTTGATTCGACTTTTTCCAACCTATTGATTATTTCTTTATAATTATTGCTTTTCTTTTTGTATCCGTTGAGGAAAGCGTTGTAGCATTTCTCACATATGGTATAGTGCTTTGAATTCAATGCTTCCTTCAGCAGATGGACATCAACCGCCTTGTCCTCGACTTTTGTGGAGAAAAACGATAATCCAAAATCTATGAAATAGATTTTGTCCTTTAGAATCATATTAGATGTGGTCAGGTCGCCATGTATTATATCTTGGTTATGAACAAGTGCTGCTTTTTCTCCGGCTTCTTCCATTATCTTTTCATAACCCAGCTCCTCAAGATTGTCAGCAAGCTTCTTGCCATCAATGAATTCCATCTCCAGCTTCATTTCCTTTTCGTCAACAGAAATAATCTTCGGCACAAAGCCGAGTGGCTGCAGCTTTTCGATTACCTTTGCCTCCCTTCTTGTTCTGAACTTTCTGATAGGCACATCTATCTCAGGAATGCGATAGCCCTTCCTTATCCTGTGCTTTATAACATTCCTGTCCTTGAAGATTATGGCTTCTGCGCCGCGAGCTATTTCTTTCATGAGCAGTTGTTGATGATGGATGATTTATAAATATTTGGTCGGATGACTATTTTGTAAAGAAATAATTCTCGATTATTGATGAGTATAGTGAATTTCAATGAGGAAATCATCTCAGCCCGCTTAGCAGGTGCGATGCAATACGGAATATCCAGTACAGAACAATGCATATCAGAATTATCAGCCACATTTTCCTTCTGGGAGCACCATCTGCAAAAATCGGTAACCGTGAAGACATAAACCTTTTTGGTTGTGGAGGATATTTTCCGGCTTCATCCATCTGCACCTCGGGGAACAAAGGGCTTTGGTATCCGCAGGAAAGGCAAACCCAGTTGTTGCTGTATGCCTTTTCGCTAATCATGCCCCTGCGGTCTACTTTCTTGCTCATGCATTTTGGACAGAGCCTAATCCACGTCCTCTTTTTCATTCCTTTCCCTTAGGATAGCTGCCCAGTATTTTGATGAACAAGGATGATGCTTCCATTTCTGCAAGGGCAAGCTTTACATTCTCAGCGTCATCGCTTCCTTCAAAATCAGCATAGAATACATACTCCCACGGGTTCTCCGGAATCGGCCTTGACTCGAGCTTTGTAAGATTAATCCCGTTCTTCGCGAGTCTCTGGAGACAGTTTACAAGGGCTCCAGGATAGTGCTTTGTCTTAAAAGCGATGCTTGTTTTTTCCTTTTTCAGGTCAGGAGGGATTTTTTGTTTTTGCACAAAAACAAAAAATTTGGTAGTGTCATTCTTGTTGGATTCGATTCCTTTCTCAAGTATATCGAGGCCGTATATTTCCGCGCACAGCTCAGAGGCTATTGCTGCCTCGTCTAATCTCAAGCGTTCCTTGACAATCTTTGCGGCACCTGCAGTATCGTACTCAGGAACTGCCTTTATCTTGTGCTTTTTCAGGAAAGTCCTGCACTGCTCGATTGCATGGGGATGGGAGAATGCTGTCTTGACATTTGAAATACTGTTTCCCCTGTGCGACAGCAGCGAATGGCTAATCTTTTGGAACACTTCTGCAATTACAAAGACATCCTCTTTTAGCAACAAGTCATAGTTTGCAGAAACGCTGCCTGCAATCGTGTTTTCAAACGGCAGTATCCCGGAATCAGCTTTTCCATTCTTCACAGCGTCAAAAACATCCTCGAATGTTTCCAAGCCGAGAGATTCAACATTCTTTCCGAAATGCTTGATGAGAGCAGATTCACTGTAGCTTCCTTCAACACCCTGGTATGCAACTTTCATTTTCTCAACCTCTTATCGATTTTTTCAAGAGAGTTTATGAACCTTCTTCTCATTGTAGCTGAGCATCTGTTGTAATGATTCATGTCATAAAAAAGCTGCAGCGTGTCGTTCTTCACAACTTCAAGTATTTTCATCAGGCGTTTGTACCCTTCTGTATCAATGTTAAGCCTTTTCGCTTTGACATCAATCAATGCTCTTCCAATAAAGTGAGTAAGGACAAGGCTTTCTGAGATTTCCTCGTCATGTTTTTTTGCAGTGGTTTCAATGATTATGAGGTTTCTTCTTTTAAGGTATTTTTTTATCTTTGAGAACAGCTCCTTTCTCACCCTGATTCTGCACAGGACTATTTTCCTTCCGGCGAGAGAGTCGCTTGCACTGTCAGGCCCGAACATCGGATGAGAGCCGAGAATCTGCACGCTTTTTGGAAGAATCCTTCTCATGAGGGCAACAGGATATTCCTTTACAGAGCAGACGTCCATGACGAGAGAGCCTCTTTTCAGGAATATTTTCATCTTTTTCAGAGTGTCTTCCATTGCGGAGATTGGCACACATGGAATAATTATGTCCTGCAAGCAGGCTTTTTCAAGCGTTGAAGGGATGATGTTTTTCTTCTTAGTTACCATTTTGCTGCTCGACACATATACCTTGAAATCCCTTGAAAGATACTTTGCCATCAGCCTTCCGAACCTTCCGTGGCCAATTATTCCAATGGTTGTCATCTTTGTTCCTCTTTCGATTTAGACATTATTATCCTGTAGATTTCATCAATGAACATATCATCCAAATCCTGTTCTTTTGCCTTCTCCTTTAGCCTTTTGATAATCTCAATCTCCCTTTGTTTATCTGTTATGTCTTTTCCTTCCTTCTTCTTCAGCCGGCCAATCTCTCTTGAAACAGCATTCCTTGTTGCCAGGAGCTCTATTATTGTATCATCAATCCTGTCAATATCCTTCCTTAATTCATCAATCTTCATTTTTCATCGCCTTGCTTCTTAGATAATGGTCGCAAAGAACAATTGCAGTCATTGCCTCTACAACAGGCACTGCTCTGGGCAGGACGCAGGGGTCATGGCGGCCAGTTCCCTCGACAAATGCAACCTTTCCATCCGTTGATACGGTTTTCTGCCTCTTCGAGATTGTCGGAGTTGGCTTGAATGCAACTCTGAACACAACAAGCATTCCATTCGTTATTCCGCCCTGGATGCCGCCGGAGTTGTTTGTCTTCGTCACGATTTTCTTGTTTTTCATGACAAACTCATCATTGTGCTTTGAGCCAAGCATCTCGGCGCACGAGAATCCTGAACCGATTTCAAAACCCTTTGTTGCGTTTATTGACATCATTGCCTTTGCAAGGTCTGCACTTAACTTGTCAAACAAAGGCTCGCCTAGCCCAGGAGGAACATTTCTTATGACACACTCCACTACTCCGCCGACAGAGTCTCCACTTTTCTTTGTTTCCTCAACGAGCTTAATCATCCTTGCAGCAGCTATGCTGTCAGGACACCTCACAATAGTTGATTCAACGTCCTTTGCCTTTACTTTTTCCACATCTACCTCTGCAGTTATGTTATTTATTTTCTTTACATATGCAACAATCTCGATTTTTCTGAGAACTTTCTTTGCTATTGCCCCTGCTGCAACATTTCCTGCAGTTAGTCTTGCAGAGCTCCTTCCTCCTCCAAAGGCATCCCTTGTTCTGTATTTCTGAAAATAGGTAAAGTCAGCATGGCTTGGCCGAAACACTTTCGAGAGCTTTGCATAGTCTTTTTTGTTGTAATCCTTGTTGCGGATCATCATTGAAATCGGCGCACCAGTTGTCTTTCCGTTAAAGACGCCGGAGAGAATCTCAACCTTGTCATCCTCTGCCCTGGCTGTTGTCAATCTGCTTTGCCCGGGCTTTCTTCTGTCAAGTTCTTTTTGAATGTCTTTTTCAGATAGCTCGATTAATGACGGGCAGCCTTCAACGACTATTCCGATTGCTTTTCCGTGGCTCTCGCCCCAGTTCGTTATCCTGAATAATCTTCCGATTGAGTCTCCTGCCATCTTATTTCCCTGTTTTTGTTATTGCATCATCCATTATCTTAAAGCTTGCGTTTTTTCCTGTCCAGAGTTTGAATGCCGCAATGCCTTGGTGAATTAGCATCCTGTCCCCGGTTATTGCCTTGCAGCCAGATTTTTCAGCAACCTCCAACAGCTTCGTCATCCTTGGCTTATACACTATGTCCATTACAACCTTTTCAGAGGGCATCTTTTCAATCAGGCTTTCATCTTCCCTCGGAGTCATTCCAACGCTTGTTGTGTTGATTATGATTTGAACGTCTTTCATTATTTCATCTAATTTATTGAAATCACATGAACTTATTTTAAACTCCCTTGCAACATTCTCCGCTTTCTTATTTGTCCTGTTTGCTATTGTTACAATCGCTCCTTCTTTTTTCAGCCCGTAGACGACTGCCCTCGAGGCGCCTCCTGCTCCAAGAACAAGGACTTTTTTGCTTTTCAGCTTCATGCCAAGGGCTTTTACTGCCCCAATACAGTCTGTGTTAAAGCCAAGGATGCTGTTTCCTTTCCTGACGATTGTGTTTACTGCGCCAATCCTCTTTGCATCACTTTCTATTCTGTCGATGTGTTTCATTATTGTTTGCTTATGCGGAATGGTGACTGATGCTCCCCTAAAATCAAATTTTCTGAAATTCTTCATGAACTCATCGAGCTCATTCTTTTCAACTTTTAGACCAACATATACGCAATTCAATCCGAGCTTCTGAAACATTGCATTATGGATGTTTTTTGAATCAGAATGCTCCGCATGTTCGCCTATTAAACCGAAAACTTCTGTTTCAGGGTTTATCCTTGAAACAGCATAAATATTTTGCATTTCATCAATTGTCAGCTGGCCTGCTGCAGACTCCTTGTTTCTTTCAAGAGAAGCAAATGTAATGCTTGAGCCGAACTTTGGCGCAAGTATCCTTGAAATCTCCCCCTTCTGCCCCATGCAGAATGCAACAAGGTTTTTCTTCTTCTCCAGAAGCTTGAATATTCTAAAATTATCGTTGATTGAATTTGCAAGCGTAACTATTTTTATTAGTGCCGGATTTAATCTTTTAATCTTTTCATGTATTTTCTCAAGCTCTTTTAGTGAAGGAGTTTCCTTGAAGTCATGGTAGGAAATAATTGTTTTTTTTTGGTCATTGATGAAAATTTTTATTCCTTTGCTTTCGATTTCCACATCAACAAAATCGGCACCCAAGGCAAGAGCTTTCTTCAGAAGAGATGTTCTCTCTTTCTCTGTGCCCCTGAAGTTCTCTTTCCTGCATGTAACGATGGTTTTCTTCTTTTTATTTTTCAGCAATTGCCCCAATTTCATTTCATTAATATCTTTCATATAATCTATTCTCAGCTCAACCATCTCTGCTTTCTTCTCTGCTTTTTTCATGTCTGCAAGCGCCTTCTGAACTGAAGCTGCTGTTATCGGAATGCAGACTTGAGTTTTTGAAAGCAGCATTATCTCCTGTGCAACCTCGCTGACAGTTTTATCATCTGTTTTGATTTCATAATCGGCTGTTTTATTGTAAAGAGGAGTTCTTTTCTTCAGTACACCTCTTATTTCATCCAAAAAAAAGTTCCCTGTCAGGGACGGCCTTGTTTTCGAGTTTTTTATTCTTTTGACTATTGTCGGAACATTTGCTTTTAGCCAGAACAACGTTCCTGTCCTCTTCAGCAGGGCAATGTTCTTCTTCCTCTCAACAATTCCTCCACCACAGTCAAGGATTATGTTTTCTTGTTTAGCTATTTTTTTCAGAACAGATGATTCGATGATTCGGAATTTCTCCCACCCATTCTTCTTTACGAATCGTGAAATGTTCCCGACTTTCTTGACAATTTCATCGTCTGTGGAAACAGACTTCATCCTTAGCTTTGCCGCGAGGCATTTTGCCACAGCGCTTTTTCCTGTTCCGCGATACCCAATCAGGATTATGCTAGACATTTTTTATTTCAACCCCTATTTCCCTTAGCTTATTCCAGTATTCAGGAAACGATTTCTTAACACACTCAGGGTTCTCTATCCTTATTCCCGGGATTTTTAGCCCGATTAGTGCAAGGCTCATTGCCATCCTGTGATCATTGTGGGATTCAAGTGTTGCGCTTGTTGCTCTTCCGCCATTTATTGTCAATTCATCCTCGCCGCTAGAAACAGAGATTCCGAGCTTCTTCAGTTCGGTGGCAGTGTCGTCAATCCTGTTGCTTTCCTTGTACTTCAGGTTGGATATCCCTGTAATCTTTGTCATGCCTTTCGCAAAGCAGGCGACGGCGGCAAGAGTCTGGACAGCATCAGGCATGTTTGCCATGTTTATGTCTATCCCTTTTAGCTGATTGCCTCTCAGCTCAATCCAGTTCATTCCCTTCAGGACAGAGCAACCCATCCTCGAGAGCGCGTCGCAGAACTTTGCTTCGCCTTGTTCTGACATCATGTCCATGCCTGTTACCCTTATCCTTCCTTGAGTTATTGCAGCTGCACCGAGAAAATAGGTTGCAGAGCTCCAGTCTCCTGGAATCTTATAGTTGATTGCCCGGTAGCTTTGATTCGATTTTATTTTGAATTGGTCATAGCCCTGCCTTTCAACAGCAACACCGAATCTTTTCATCAATGAAATCGTCATGTCGACATAATTCTTTGAGACGAGCTCATTCTCAAGGATGATTTCAACATCGCTTTTGGCATATGGTGCAACCAAAAGCAAGGCGCTGATGAACTGGCTGCTTATGTTTCCCTTGATTTTTGTTATTCCGCCCTCAAGTGTTCCTCCATCTATCTGCACAGGCGGACAGCCGCTATTCGACTCTGCCTTGATGCCAAGTT
This sequence comes from Candidatus Woesearchaeota archaeon, assembly GCA_016926055.1. Taxonomy (GTDB): domain Archaea; phylum Nanobdellota; class Nanobdellia; order Woesearchaeales; family JAADFO01; genus JAFGPE01. Next base: position 7,565 of record JAFGPE010000129.1, read on the forward strand.
CATTCAGGCTTTTTACAAGGTCAAGAATTGGCCTTTCCTGTATTCTTTTCGAGCCAGTTATCTTTGTTTTTCCATCTGCAAGGGCCGCAACAGCTGTTATGAATCTCAGAAGAGTTCCTGATTCGCCAACATTTATTTCTTCTCTCGGAGAAAATATTTTTCCGCCGGTGATTGTCAGTTTATCCTGCTCCTTCCTCGCTTTTATTCCGAACTGACTTAAAGCAGTGATGGAATTGTTTATGTCGTCATTCTCAGGAAGATTCTCTATGGTTGAGGTGCCTTCAGCAAGCGCAGCCAGAATCAATGCCCTGTTGGCTATGTACTTGCTGCCCGGAACAGAGATTTCCCTGTCTATGCTGCTTACAGGAATTATTTCAATCATATTCAAGCACCTCGATGACTGCTTCCATGGAAACATCATCCTGCATACTTGCTTCGCCGATTCTGTTAAGCAGAACCAGATTCATTTTATTGTTTCTGTTCTTTTTATCCATTTTCATCATTTTAATTATCTTTTTCGGTTTATATTTCGGGATTCCGACATCCGCGATTTTTTTGATTAGTTCGTTGTGGTGTTTCGTTTCGGCTTTGCTTAATTTTCCGATCTTATTTGAAAGCCTTGCAGCGACAATCATGCCTGCAGCAACAGCTTTTCCATGGCTCAGCCGGTAGTTACTCAATGCCTCGAATGCATGACCAAAACTGTGCCCATAGTTGAGGAGCATCCTTATGTTTGATTCCTTCTCGTCCTGCTCAACTATTGATGCCTTGATTTTCAACGATTCATAAATGAGCTTCTTCATCACTTCCTTGTTTTTCTTCTTTATGTCGGCAATGCTGTTCTCAATGAGAAAGACAAGGGTTTTGCTTTTTATGAAGCCGTGCTTCAGCATTTCAACAAGACCGTTTTCGTATTCTTCATCTGGAAGGGTTTCAAGGAAACTGATGTCAACGAAAACCTTTTTTGGCTGATGGAATGTTCCTATCAGGTTTTTTCCTTGCGGCAAATCCACGCCGGTCTTGCCTCCTATGCTGGAGTCAACCATTGCAAGCAATGTTGTCGGAATCTGAACATAATCAATCCCCCTCATGTATGTCGAGGCCACAAATCCTGCTATGTCGCCAACTATGCCTCCGCCGAGAGCAATTATTACAGAGCTTCTGTCAAGACCTAGCCTGACAATCTTGGAAAGAATCCCGGTATATGTGTTCAGGTTTTTCGACTTTTCGCCTGCCTGAAAGCTCACAATCCTGCATTTAATTCTCGCCATTTTCAGGGCGTGAAGAAGCTTTGCGCCGAACAGCTTTCTCACATTTGAGTCTGTTATTATCACGCAGCGCTTTCCTTTCAGCTCCTTCACGATTCCTTTTGTAAGATTCTCTCCTATCTCAATCACATATGGTTTGTCAAGCTTCACTCTGAGTTTCATATGCTCATCCTTTTTCCGACTGCCTCACAGACAGGTTTTAGCTCTTTTAGTAGCTTCTTTAACTCCTCAGGATTTAAACTTTGTGCACCATCGCTCAGTGCTTCCTCAGGTTTCGGATGCATCTCCACCAGCAGTCCGTCTGCTCCTGCAGAGATGGCTGCTTTGCATATTGCAGGGATTATGTCCCTTCTGCCTGCTGCATGGCTCGGGTCAACAATTACAGGAAGATGGGTTTCCTGCTTGAGCAGCGGAACCGCATTTATATCGAGAGTATTCCTGTAAGCGGTTTCGAATGTCCTGATGCCACGTTCACACAATATCACATTCTTGTTCCCGTTCATCAGAATGTATTCCGAGGCCATGATGAACTCCTTTATCGTTGCAGCCATCCCTCTTTTGAGGATTACCGGCTTGTCAATCTTTCCCATCTCTTTTAGCAAGTCAAAGTTCTGCATGTTCCTTGCACCCACTCGCAGAATGTCAACATATTCTGCAGCAATTGGCACATCTCTTACATCCATGACTTCTGTCTCTGTAAGGATGCCTGTCTTTTCACCAACTTTTTTGAGGAGCTTTAATCCTTCTATGCCCATTCCCTGGAAGTCATATGGAGATGTCCTTGGCTTGAACACAGACGCCCTCATTATTTTTACTCCCATCTCCTTTAGAATCCTGGCACTTTTCATGACCTGCTCCTCGTTCTCTGCAGAGCAGGGTCCTGCAATTACAGTTATTTCGCCATTGCCAATTGTAACATCGCCAACCTTCACGACAGACCTTTGGGCATGATGCTCCTTCGAGGCGAGCTTGTACGGCTTCAGTATTCTCATAACCTGCTCAACGCATTCCATTGACTGAAAGGGGGCAGGCATATCGTCTGTAACCTTGCCCAGGACATGAATGACAATCCTCTCATCTCCCTGGAACTCTACAGGTTTCAGCCCCTTTTCCTTTATTTTCTCAACAACCTTCTGTATGTCTTCTTTCTTTGTCTTTGGTTTCAACACAATTATCATTCTTCTCACCTTGTTTAGTTTTATTTCTATCCATCTGAAAATTCTAATAGGAAGAATTTTCATGTTTTTATAACAATGCTTGCGCCCAGGCTCAGATTTTTTGTCTAATCTGGGCTCTAGCTAAAAAAATAATAATAGAAGTTTGCAGTCCAATCTACATTCAACACTTCACAACCAGTGTGGTGCAGATTTTTCATTTTACTTTTGGTAACTAATAGGTTGTATATAAACTTTGCCATTCCAAACGTTTTTTCAAAACACAATATTTATAAACTTCAAGCCTTTATGATTTAAAAAGCTGCATAACATTGATTGAAATAAAAGTATTTTTAGATATAGCTACATGTTGTCACAGCAACAAAAAATGAGGGGAGAATGAGGGTTTTAATGTTCGGCTGGGAATTTCCGCCGTATGCAAGCGGCGGCCTTGGCACAGCGTGTCACGGTCTTACCCACGGCCTGAACAACAAGGGGGTGGAGGTAACTTTTGTTATACCTAAAGGCGGCTCTGATCTCAAAGCAGACCATGTAAAACTCATCTCTGCAGATTCTCTTTCCAACATCAGGGTAGCGACTGTCAACTCGATTCTTACACCATACATCTCGTCTGAAGAATACTCTGAAAAATTAATCTTGCTTAAAAGCAAGAAGGATCCTTCAGCAGCAATGTATGGCAAGAACCTTTATCAGGAAGTTTATAGGTATGCCAAGAAGGCAGAAACCATTGCAAGGCATCATCCGCACGACGTAATACATTGCCACGACTGGATGACTTATCGTGCAGGAATCAATGCGAAGAAGGTTTCCAAGAAGCCATTGGTTGTTCATGTTCATGCAACAGAGTTTGATAGAACTGGAAATAATCCCAACCAGGCAGTTTACGATATAGAACGGGAAGGATTGCATGCCGCTGACCATATTATTACGGTAAGCAACTACACGAAGAAGATGGTCGTGCAGCACTACGGCATTAATCCTGACAAGGTGACTGTTGTCCATAATGCTGTTGAGTATAGGCCTGTCCCCAAGAGGGCAAAAAGAAAACACACGAAGAACGTGCTATTTCTAGGACGAATTACCATCCAGAAGGGACCAGAATATTTCTTGTATGCAGCTAAAAAGGTCCTTTCTAAGGACAGGAATGTACGCTTTATCGTGGCTGGTTCTGGAGACATGGAGCGCTTCATGATAGAGGAAGCTGCCCGTCTCGGAATAGCTGATAAAGTGTTGTTTGCAGGCTTCCTGAGAGGGAAGAAGATAGACGAGGCATACAGGATGGCTGATTTATATGTGATGCCGTCGATTTCAGAGCCGTTCGGGATTACTCCGCTGGAATCTTTAAGAAACGAGACCCCTGTGCTGATATCGAAGCAGTCAGGAGTCTCAGAGGTTTTAAATAACTGCCTGAAGGTTGATTTCTGGGACATTGATGAGATGGCAAACAAGATGCTTGCTGTTCTGAACTATAAATCACTGCATTCTGAATTGACTGAACAGGGCCATAGGGAAGTACTAGGGATGAACTGGGACATACCTGCAGAGAGATGCATTGACGTTTACAGACATACGATGGGTGCGGCTTAATGGTTTCAGTGTGCTTCTACTTTCAGGTTCACCAACCCATGAGGATCAAAAAATACACTGTTTTTGATATAGGCAATCATCATGATTATTTTGATGATTCGAAGAATCGTGAAATAATCGAAAGGGTTGCAAAGAAATGCTACCTTCCTGCCAACAAAGTCATGCTTGACCTCATTGATGAGCACAAGGGAAAATTTAAGATAAGCTACAGCATTTCAGGAATATTTCTCGAGCAGGCGAAGAAGTTTGCACCTGATGTGATAAAGAGCTTCCAGAAACTTGCGAAGACGGGCTGCGTGGAGTTTCTTTCAGAGACATATTATCACAGCCTTTCATTCCTGTATTCCAGAAAGGAATTCGGTGAGCAGGTCGCGATGCACAGCGAACTTATGAAGAAGCTGTTCGATTACGAGCCAAAGGTATTTAGGAATACGGAGCTCATCTACAACAACGAGCTTGCAAAGCACGTTGAGGAAATGGGCTTCAAAGGAATACTTGCAGAGGGAGCTGACCATGTCCTCGGATGGAGGAGCCCTAATTTCTTATATAGGCCGGCAAATACTTCGAGTATAAAGCTGCTTCTGAAGAATTACAAGCTCAGCGATGATGTTGCATTCAGATTTTCGAATCAGGGCTGGAAAGAATTTCCTTTGACAGCTGATAAATTTAGTCATTGGGTCTCACAGGTTAACGGAAACGGAACAAATGTTGACTTGTTTATGGACTATGAAACCATTGGCGAACATCAATGGGCACAGACAGGAATCTTTCAGTTCATCAAGAACCTTCCGAAGGAGATATTCAAGCACAAGGATAATTGCTTTATGACCCCCTCAGAAGTGATTGACAGCAACCAGTCTGTTGCAGAGTTAGACATCCCTTTTGTTGTCAGCTGGGCAGATGTTGAAAGGGATTTGTCAGCATGGCTCGGGAATAAGATGCAGCAGTCCGCAATAAACGAGATATATGCGATAGAGAACATGATACGAAGCAGGAATGACAAGGCATTGATTGAAGACTGGAGAAGGATGCAGACATCCGACCATTTCTATTATATGTGCACGAAGTGGTTTGCTGACGGAGACGTTCACAAGTATTTTAACCCGTATGATACCCCTTATGACGGATTCATCAGTTACATGAACGTATTGAATGACCTGATACTAAGAATGAAGATGAAAAAATAAACTATTTCTTCTTCGACCGGCTCTTGTGAAGCTTCTGAACCCTTGATTTGACTTTCTTATGGGCTGCATTCTTGTCCTTTGCTTTTGCGAGCTCCTTTGCCAGCATCCGGTCGTTTATAACATCCCTTACCCAGTTATGGAAGTCATTCTTCTCCTCGTTGACGTGATGCTGGAACGTTTCATCACTCATCTCTGAAAGAGCCATGTGCAACTCCTCAAGGTTTTTTAGAACTCTTCCATCCTGAACCCAGAAAACATTTTCAGCAGGCACGTCCTGTAGATATTGAATTGACTCATCGTTTGATTTCTTTTTTAGCATGCAAATCACCTTTTTTATGATGTTGTGATGCACGCATTTTTATAGCTTTCTAATTGTCTGATAACAAGTAGTGAAATTATAAGTCTTGAATTAAGTTAATTAATCATATCTAGTTAATTAATCAGTTAATCAATGGAGTTCAGATATTTATGTAAGGCAATTACCTCCAAGTTACGTCTGTGTCATCAGTGCGTTCATAGGGCCTGATCATAGAATCCTTAATTTGCGTTCGAACACCTGATCTGTACATGATTAAACCCAGCCAGCTGATTTGTGCACCATTGTCGACTAGGAATTGATTGTCCGGAACAAAGAGGCCTGCATTCCTCTCCCTGCACATTGTTTCTGACATCTCCTTCAGCCTTTTGTTGCAGGCAACTCCTCCGCCAAGCAGAAGCTCTTTCTTTTGGCAGTGCGCCATTGCCCTTTCTGAAACTTCCAACAGCATTGCGAATATTGTTTCCTGAAGAGAATAGCATAAATCTTCCTGGGTGTATTTCTTTTCTGCGATTTTGTGTTTCAGATTTGTAAGAATGCCCCCGAAGCTGACATCCATCCCTTTTACAGCGTATGGAAGCTCAACATAATTATTTCCTTTCTCTGCAAGCGCAGAGATTTTTGGTCCGCCAGGAAAGCCAAGGCCAAGCTCCCTTGCAAAGGAGTCAAGAAGGTTTCCTGTGCCAATGTCCAGTGTTTCTCCGAAGATTCTGTACTTTGCACCCTCATATGCAATTACTTGGGTGTTTGCTCCGGACACATACAGCAGAACAGGGTCTTTTGCTTCTGTAACAGCCCTTCCAATCTCAAGATGAGCTATGCAATGGTTTACCCCAACCAATGGAATCTTGTTAAGCAAAGAGAGGCTTCTTGCGAAGACAGCCCCTGTCCTTAAGCAGTGCCCAAGGCCAGGTCCCTGCGAGAAGGAGATTAAATCAATGTCTTTCATTGTTAACCCTGCAGCTTTAAGCGCATCATCCAATACCCTGCTGCAGCATTCCACGTGGTGCATTGATGCCTTTGCCGGAATAATTCCTCCAGACTTGCTTGTGAAAGAGTCTTTTACATTGGCAAGGGTTTTAGCCTTGTCATCCATGATTCCAATGCCGAACGTGTGAGCTGTGCTTTCTATTCCAAGGCATATCATGGAAGAAAGGTAAGATGCAGGAGTTTAAAAAGATAGCTTTTTATACATCTGTCTTTATTTTCTTCAGTATGGGAAAATGCCTATTGATATCAGTTCATGATGTAACCCCTCTCTTTGATAAAGAGCTGGACTCATTTTATGGCGAGCTGAAAAAGAGAAAAATAAACAAATTTACATTATTCGTAACACCGAATTGGGAAGGCAAATATCCGATAAACAAGTCCCCTGAATTTATAACAAAACTACTTGCACTGAGAAGAAATGGGGCAGAGCTGGCTCTGCATGGCTACCATCACGATAGGAAAGAATTTCTTAACAGAAACCAACAATCGATGATTCTGGGAACTTCAGTTGATTCGTTTAAATCTGCCTTTAAGCTCCCCCCCACTGGCTATTTGCCTGTGAGATGGATTCTGACTAATTCATTAAAATGCCTTCTTAGAAAAAATAAGTTCAGATACACCGAATCATTTACAACGCTGGAATATTTTTCAGGTAGGAAATTTAAAGGCTTTCCATTAGGAATGGAGAGTGTTGTAAGCAACAAGTATTTCAAGTACGACAGGACATCTCATTTGTTCTCAAGAGCTTTCTCACAAATTTATGCAAGATTCGTCTGGAGCAAGGAAGGCGTCGTAAGATACACAATTCATCCCAGAGAAAAACTCAATGGCAACTTTAATGCAACATTAAAGCTCATTGATGGCTTTCTTGAGAGAGGATGGAAGCCAATGACTTATTCTGAAATAGAAACAAAAATCTAACTGGCGATAGATTTATATATGTCGCCGAATATCCTTCTTGGAGGTGATAAAAAGATGGGTAGTGGCGAAGTCATGATACCGCGAGATGAATATGAGTTGCTAAAGTCAAAGGCTGATTTATTTGACCACTTCATAGAGATTGAAGAGCTTAGTGTAGAGGAACTTGCTCAAATAAAGAATGCATTAAAGGGAAATCTTTTGACGAAAGCAGAATTCTTGAAGAGATATCCTTATTTAGGTTAAAATGTTTACTCTTATTTTCACAGAACAATTCGAAAAGTCTTTTTCTAAAGTCAAAGATAGAGAAATTCAGAAGCGAGTTTGGAACAAAATACTTGAACTTGAAATCAGAGCCCCTCTTGGAAAGAAATTGAAGGGAAATCCCTATTGGTCAATTCACGTTAATAAGTATCGGGTCGTATATTTGCTTCAAGGAGAACAAATAACAATAATTGAGCTTCTTGAAAGAAAGCATGATTATAGGGAAATCTAATTGTCAAGTCACTTATTCTGTAGCCACTTATTCAATCCCCATGTACTTGATGAAATTATTCTCTGACCTGAGCTCCTGCACCAAACCTTGCCATGCATAAAACTCAAGGGAATCGCCATTGGAGGTGCCTGGCATCTTGTGTGTCAGGCACCTCTTTTTTTAATCATAGAATTAACTTGTTACCCATCCACAAACTCCTCCTCCACATCATCTTCCGCTTCAAGGTCTTCGTCATAGAGGTCTTCCCCAGAAGCATCTTCTTTTTTTTCTTCATCATTTGGCGCTGGATTAGGCGCTGCTGTTGCGGTTCCCTTTCCAACAACCTCCATCTTTCCAAAGCGTCCTGTTGTGAGCTGCATCTCTCCCTGCCACTCGTTGACATAGCCATTTATTATGTGGATTTTATCCCCGACATTGACCTTTTCAATGTCATCGTTCCACAGGGTTAATTTTATCTCACCTGTATCATCTGCAACACTTGCATTGCAAACCCTTCCAGCATTGCCGAACTTTTGGAATTCCCTCGGCTCCTCTTTCTTCACAACATCAACAATGATATCCACTTTTCCCTGCTTTGGTTTCAAGTCCTTTATTGCCATTTTAGCACCTCATAAGCATTGATTCAGAAGATAAAAAATCAGTCCTTTATATGTTTTTCTTTGGGGCATCAGATACGTCATGTTTCTGGTTTTCTGGTTATTAATTGCTATTTGAGTATGGTAACACAGTGCAAAAGATTTATATATGGTTTATTCGTTTCTTGACTAAACTGAATGTTAAGGGAATAAATGATGGCAACTTCGCTCGAAAACCTAGTATTTGTTCCAGGACCTTTCACAACAAATCACAAAAAGGTAAACCTTGACACAATGCCTTCTGCTTCAGAGGCGATGAATTTAAGATATCAAGAAAAGAAGCCAGATAGCAAAGGCCTTAGAGACAAGTGCTTCTGGACAAGAGACTTTCCAATGTATGCTGTTGAGGATGATGAGGCAGTTCTTTACCTTAACACTAAAATAAATCCGATGTTTAGTGATGTCAAGCGGGCGATTTCCCTGTTGACAGGAGCAAAGCATTATTATAAAGTCAAAAAAAGAATTGCTTCCATGATAACGTCTGATGAAAACACTGTCGGAGTGGATGGAAGAAAGGGAATAAGGCTTTCTGAATTGGAGCTCGAAGGCACTGATGATGTGTGGCGCTATTTCGAGATTGATACTGGAGATTATACAGGCTTGAATAAGGCTCAAAGAGCATTTGCCGAGGCAGTTTATGGTACAGGAGAAGATTTCATTAATAACATGAAAATGTTGGCTGACGCAAAAAAAGAAAAAATAAGAATCCATGTTTTGAATCCAGAATATGTCAAGAAACACGCAAGAAAAGGTCCAATTGCGCTGGTCTCCAGACTTGATGACTTTAGTTTCAATTCAGATTTCTATGCCAGCGGATGGAGCCTTTCGAACAATAAAGTTGGCTTGCTTGGGGAAGCCCGGAGGAAGTAGAATGTATTATTAAGGCAGAATCTCTTTCTTATATTTTTGCTACCTGCCCAGCAACTCCCTTAGAATCCTCTTTAGCTCTACGATCTTCACTCTTTCCTGCTTTGTTGTATCCCTGTTTCTGATTGTTACTGACTGGCCATTCAGGGTATCAAAATCGATTGTTATGCAAAACGGTATGCCTTGCTCATCTGCCCTTGCGTATCGTCTTCCAATGGAGCCGGAGCGGTCAAAGGTCGTGACAAAATCATCCTTGATCTCGTTGTAGATTTTTCTTGCTTCCTCGTCGAGCTTGTTCACTAACGGAAATACGCCAACCTTTACCGGAGCGAGTTTTGTATGAAGCTTCAATACAACATTTCCCCTTTCCTTGTCGTCATGATATGCCTCAAACAAGAATGCAAGCATTGCCCTTTCCACTCCCTGCGATGGCTCAGAAGCAACATACGGAATAACTTTCTCCTTTGTTTCCTCATCGAAGATTGACATGTCTTTTCCAGATTCATTCACATGCTGCTTTAGGTCAAACTGTCCCCGGTCTGCGTTTCCATGAATCTCCTTCCAGCCAAATGGAAACTTGTATTCAACATCAAAGCAGGCTGAAGCATAATGGGCAAGTTCCTCTTTTGCATGCTCCCTTAATCTCAAATGCTCTTTCTCTATTCCATATTTCAGAAACCACTTGTAGTACTGAACCAGCCAGTATGCGTGCCATTTTGTCTTGAAAACCTGTTTTTTCATCAGCTCTTCGACACTGAACTCCTTATGGTCTTTTTCACCGTCGAGAAGAATGTTGATTCGATAGTCCTTTACTTCATCATAGAACTTGCAGTCATTGAGCTTTTTTGGATGCACAAAAAATTCAATCTCAAACTGCTCGAATTCCCTGCTTCTGAAAAGAAAGTCTCTTGGTGATATTTCATTCCTGAACGCCTTTCCAATCTGTGCAATGCCGAAAGGAAGCTTCACCCTTCCAATGTCTGTTACCTGCTTGAAATCTGCAAATATCAGTTGCGCTGTTTCGGGCCGAAGATAGCTCATCACCCCTGAGCCTGCTCCTACCTGTGTTGTGAACATCAGATTGAATTCTTTCGCTTCAGAGAGAATGCCTTTGCATTTCGGACAGTCTATCTCTTTCTCCTTCAGGACTTTGATTATCTCAGCCTTTGGCATGCCGTCTGTTCTTATCTTCAGGACATCCTCAATCAACGTGTCTCCCCGGTACTTCTCCTTGCACTTCTCACATTCAAGAAGCACATCTGAGAAGCTGTCGACATGACCTGATGCCTTCCATACCCTTGGGTGACAGATTATTGTTCCATCGATTCCGACAACATCATCTCTTGTCTGGACAAAGTCATGCCAGAGCATCTGCTTGACGTTGTTCTTTAGTTCAACTCCCAGCGGGCCAAAATCAAAAAACCCGGCAAGGCCATTGTAGATTTCACTATTTTTGAACACAATACCCTTCTTCTTGCAGAAGGTTGACATTTCTTCTATCGATAGCGTCATGCGAGGAGGGAATCAAGAGCCATTTATAAAAGTTACCTAACCTTTTTCTTTCCCTTAAGGCAGGACTTCGTCATGCACACTAGCCAATTCCAGTGGAGTGCCAGGTGGAAAAGGGATAGGCCAATCATGACTAATCCAGCATAATCATGGATTCCTGACCAGACTCCCTTGGTGATTCCGAGAAACACCTGATATCTTCCTTGCCTTACTCCTTCAGGCAGGAAAAGGAAGATGATGATTCCTGTTACAGCAGTAATCACAAAAGATATTCCTAAAAGCACATCGACAATGTAGTTCATTATTCCTTTGTTCATTCAATCACCTCGATTATATCTTTCCCAAAAGCACAATTGCTCCCAGTGCGAGCATTATTATTCCGGCGATAAGATGTAGTGTTCTTATATTTTTGTCTTTCCACTCTGTTGCTTTTTCAATACTCGCAAAGCCGGCATATATCGAGGTCGTTATAACGAGCAAAGGGAGCACAAAGAACACATTGTAAAGCATCAGGATGGGTATCGATGCAGCTGCCGTAGTTCTTTCTGCTAGCAGCCCCAATATAAATATATATGGTCCACCGGTGCACGGCAATTCGAATAGGCAGACCACAAAGCCCATGAGGAAAGCTCCGATTGGAGAAGTCACTGCCCCAAGCATCTTTTTTAATGTTGGTCTCCACCTGCGGGGAATCTCCATTACAAAGCCTGCGCCACCATACCAGAAAGAATCCTTGATGTTTGCTAAACCGATGATTATTGCTAAAACTCCAATTACCTTGTAGAACCAGTATGAAAGGCCGGTAATCTGCAGAGCAGAAAACAATCCAAGTCCGAACAGGAAATATGAGATATAGATTGACAATGTAAAACCAAGTCCAGCTTTCAATGCCTTTTTCTTGTCGTTGGACGCAAGCAAAGCGCCTAGCAGAATTAGGAGAACGGCTATGGCGCAGGGATTAATCGAATCAACAAGAGCGGCACCAATGACTGTGATTATTGACAATGTTCCAAGCTTCTCTTCTGCCCCTTTTGTTTCGACATTGATGGCAGGGCATTCTGAAGAACTTTCAGCTTGTATTGATTCCTCAAGATTTTCAAGTATGGGCGTATCGCCGATAAGATAGCTGTCAGAGATAAAAACTGCAGGAACCCCAGCTTCAGCCTGCGGAACGCCATATGCATCGAAATAATCATTCAACAAGACCATGTTCGATCTGTTGTTATAAACCTCAAAGACGTGAACGGAAGCATTCGGATACTCTGTTTGAATTTGTCTGATGAACGGCTCAACCTTGCCGCAGTGAGGACACCCTTCGCCGTAAAAAAAATAGATGCACGCATTTGTTTCTGCAATTGCTGTCTGAATGCAAAATAGAAGAACTGCAACCAACAAAACTCCTGACTTCCCTCTCATGCTAAATCCACCTCTTGACTTCTTTCTTGTACATGCAATATTCATTTCCAAAGGCTTTCATCATGCTTGCCTCTTCCTTTGGAATGAACTTGGTTTTCATCAACACAGCAAATAGAACCGGAACTATGAAGCTTGACAACGAGCCCAGAAAGATGCTTTCTCCAAACAGCACGGTAGCCATTCCAAGATACATCGGGTGCCTGCTGATTCTGAATGCACCCGAACTCACTAACTTTGTCGGCTTTTCATTTGGTTTCACAGTAGTGTTGTATTTCTTTAATAGGTCATCTGCCCAGATGTTTAACACAATGCCAAAAACAACAGGAACGATTGCGAAAAATCTGTAGGCCGACTTTATAATTATAATGAAAGGGAATAAATAATGAAACAATGGTGCCAATATCGATCCAATCATGAAGTAAGTTGGTGGCAATATTCTTTTCATCATATTGCATTCTCCTCTTTCAGCCTATTGATGATTCTTTGAAATAATATTTTATAACTTTTGTTTAGTTCAGCAATGGGCTTCATCTTGACAGTTGCCTCAACAAAATCATGATGGTATGGGATTTTGCCGATAATCTTGATTTTCTCTTTCTTCACATATGATTCAATTTTTGAGAGGAACTTGCTTTCAAGGTTGTACTTGTTAATCACAATCCCGTGGGGTATTCCAAAATGATTAGCAAGATAGATGACCCGTTTAAGGTCGTGCAGAGCTGACGGCGTTGGTTCAGTCACTGCAACTATATAGTCCGTGCCTTTCAAAGAAGCGATTACCGGGCAGCCTACGCCGGCAGCAGAATCGATGATTAATATTTCACCTTTAATTTTTCTGAAGTGTTCTGTTGCTTTGGCTCTCAATGTGCTGACAATCTCTCCGGATGCCAACTCGCCCAGGGTAAGTTCCCCCGAAATTAGTTCCACACCATAATTCCTCCCTGTGTAAATGGTTCCGATTTGTTTTTTTGAACTGGTTATCGCCTTAGCCGGACATGCGGGAATGCATGCACCGCAACCAATACACATGTTCTTTACAAACGCAGGATACTTTTCTTTAACAAAAACGATTGCATCTTTCTTGCATGCTTTTGCACACAAGCCGCATTTTGAGCATTTCTTCAAATTCCATTTAGGTATTGTCTGACTAACAGCATCCAGTTTCTTTAGTTTAGCATTAATGATGAGGTGGTCATTGGGGCATTCAACATCCGCATCCGCAAGGAGCACTCTGCAGGTTTTTGCTAATTCCATTGCCAGCGCTGTAGCTACTGTTGATTTACCCGTTCCCCCTTTTCCGCCTGTTATTGCAATACTTCTCATTTTAGTGTTCAAAGATGACTTTTATAATTAACATGAATGATATTCCGGCTATAAAAAAACAGAAAGACGACAGCGATTTTCTGAAGTCCGGTTCCTTGTGAAGCTCAGGAATTAAATCAGAGGCAGCTATGTAAATAAAACCTCCTGCGGCGAATGGCAGGATTGAAGAGATTACGCCTTCAAGCACAGTGGACAGAAAATAGCCAGATAATGCTCCCAATAATGCAGTCAGGGCCGACAGGAAATTATATAATATCGCCTTCGCTTTTGTAAACCCGCCATAAATCAAGACTCCGAAATCACCGATCTCCTGCGGAACTTCATGAGCGATAATTGCAATCGTTGTTACAATGCCTAAATGTATGTCTGTTACAAAAGATACTGCAATTACAACCCCGTCAATGAAGTTATGGACTCCGTCACCAAACAAATTCATGTATGTAAATGTATGGACTTCACACTTGTTTTTGTGGCAGTGATGCCAGTGCAGAAATCTTTCAATAAGAAAGAATGAACTGAAACCGACCAGAAGAGATAAGCTCGCTGTCACTGTTGATATCTTTTCAATTGATTCAGGAAGCAAATGCAAAAATGCCCCGCCCATGAGTGCCCCTGCTGAAAATCCAACCAAACATAACAGTAATCTATTCAGCACCTTGCTTTTAAGCACGAGAGCAAATATGCCGACTAAAGACGACAGACAGACTACCAGAGTGGATGAAATTATCCATGTGAATACGCCATTCATTTCTATACCTCGAATACTTTTCCAGAATACAGCCGCTCGCCCTTGAATGAGTCAAGCATGGCTTTTATTGCATTTTTGCCTGTGCAGTGTCCAGGATAAACTGTTTTTACATTAAGTTTTTTTAGCTCTTTTATTATGTCATTAATCTCTGAAAGAGTGTGTTTGTGCATATGAAATCCGCCTATTAGTATGATTTCAGCAGGTTTGAACAATTTACCAGCATATTTCACGATGTTGACAATTCCAGAATGGGCACATCCTGAAAGGATTACCAATCTTTCTTGGTCATTTATTGCAACAGCACTGTCATCGAGCAAATGGTCCACGCACTTTACATTATTCCTAACATGGTGGCCTAAGCCGCTTCTTCCTTCCCCAGGAATCTCCCCAAGATAGCAGACATTTGTCGTAAGCTGCTTCAGTTTTTCTGATAGCAAAATGCTCCAATCGTGTTTAATTTGCGGAAATCCAATGTATCTTGATCCGTCATATTTTGGGTAAATGCTGTGGGAGTGAGTGATTATTTGAGTATTTCCCTCCAGATTCAGAAAAGTCAAACCCCTGGAATGGTCATAATGACCATGGCTTAGTATTATGTAATCAGTTTTGGCTAAATCTATTCCTAGTTTCTTGGCGTTCTCAATGAACAAATTGCTCTGGCCAGTGTCAAAAAGGAATCTTTTTCCATCCTTTTCAAAGTATATCGACAAACCATGCTCCGACCCGAAACTTTCTTCTTCTTTTTTGTCTTCAACTAAAATACAGATTTTCATTTTTTCTTTCCTTTTATAATGCATAGGGTAGCCAATCTAGTATTCCGGCATTTAAAAAATCTATTATGTTGTATGCCCAAATAATGTTCTTTTCTTACATCACAAAAAATTTTTTGAACTGATCTATATATTGGAAAAACATAGGGGTGCTTAATTTTGCGGATATAAGAATCTAATTGTTTCATTTTTTCCCTGAAAAATTCAGATTTTGGATTCAGTAGCATGGCCAATAATTTTCCGTTTGGTTTGAGAACCCTTGCTGTTTCTTGAAGCGCTCTTGAGTAATCATCAATGAACTGCAATGATGCAACAAAGATAACAGCATCAAATTTGCCAGAATCAAAC
>JAFGPE010000130.1 GCA_016926055.1 Candidatus Woesearchaeota archaeon
CATCTCCCTCCACTATTGCCCTTACGCATTCTCTTCCGACCTCAAATGCCTCCGCAGCGTCTACCTTGGACTTGACGAAGCAGCGCTGGACATGCTGCGGCACAAGAGGGGTTTCTTTTGCCTTGATGATGCTAACCTTCTCCCTTACTTTCTTTGCAACAAACTGTGAAAGGAAATCCGCTGTTGAAAATGAGCCGCTTCTTGAATGTTCGATGTTGCCGTGGGAGTCTTTTGCAGCATTACCGTATGCCTCTGACAATGAAAGTCCGGAATTCTTGTCTGTCAAATCCTCGCCCGCAACAATTATTGCTCTGCCTTTCTCCTTGATTGAGTCAAGAACAGCAGTAATAAACCTATCTTCCTCAAAAGGCGTTTCCTTTGTCCAGACTATATCAGGAGGCATCTCCTCAACTAAGTCGCCATGAGGGTTTACCTTTGCAAAGGCAGCGCTCATGCCAAGCCATCCTGAAGCTCTTCCCATTACTTGATAAACCATAACTGGTGCTGCAAACTTAACACCTTTTACCATCCTTCCTTCTTTTGTAATCACATTTCCAACTGTTCCAAAAGAGCGCACATCCATGTATGCGTGTTTTAGCGCGATTGCGTTAAACAACGAATTAGAACCATATCCGGGAGTGTGGTCTGCCTCCATCAGGTCATTGTCAACTGTCTTGCTTCCATGAATTCCAACACCGAGCGCAGCAAGAACATCTGAAGAATCATTTCCGCCAAAATATGCAATAGAGTCAATCTTCAGCGCTTTCATATTTCTCTTCAAGGCAGCAATAATCTCCTCATCCCTGTCTTTTTTTATCTTTATCCTCGTGCTCCCGAGGATTGCGCCAGGCCCCTGCCTTAGCTCATACGAATCAATATTTGTCAAATCAACAACATTGCCCTTTACATTAGCATACAGTAATCCTTCAACACCGTTTCTTAATCCAAGAACCCTTATTCCATTTTTCTTTGCCTCATAAAGCGCTCCTGCTATTTCATCATTAATCACAGGAGTAGGTCCCCCGCCTTGACCAAGAGCAATGGTTTTCACTCTTTCCATGTAGTGAAGCGAATAGTATGTTATTTAAAAAGTTTATGAAAAAGAAAAACTAAAGCAGAGCATTCGCCACAATGAAGCTTGCAAACACCAGGCTTACCATCGACATAAGCTTTATCAGGATGTTTAAGCTTGGCCCGGATGTGTCCTTGAAAGGATCACCAACTGTGTCTCCGACAACAGCTGCGTGGTGATGTTGCGTTCCCTTGCCACCGTATGCCCCCTCTTCCACATATTTCTTGGCATTGTCCCATGCACCACCTGAGTTCGCCATGAAGATTGCAAGAACAAATGCAGTTACAAGCGTTCCCACAAGCAAACCGCCCACAGCCTCTACTCCGAGAAGCAATCCGACTAGGAGAGGCGATACTATTGCTATCAGTGCAGGCATCACCATTTCTCTCTGGGCAGACCTTGTGCTTATGTCAACACATTTTGCATAATCCGGCTTTGCTGTTCCTTTCATCAGGCCTTTAATCCCTTTGAACTGTCTTCTGACCTCGACAATTATTTTTTGGGCAGCTCTTCCTACGGCATTCATCGTCATTGAGCAGAACAGGAATGTAATAACTCCGCCTATCATCAGGCCAATTATGACAAGAGGATTCAATAGAGACAGACTTAGTTCCTTTCCAAGAAGAGCAACCTGCTCCTTGTATGCAACGATAAGCGCGACAGCAGTTAATCCTGCAGAGCCGATTGCAAATCCCTTCCCTGTTGCAGCAGTCGTGTTTCCAAGTGAGTCGAGGGCATCCGTCATCTTCCTTACCTTTGGGTTCATTTTTGCCAATTGCGCTATTCCTCCTGCATTGTCTGCAACAGGACCATATGCGTCTGTTGCAAGCGTGATTCCCAGTGTTGAAAGCATTCCGACAGCAGCTATCCCTATTCCATATAAACCCGAATTAAAATCAGACATTCCTCCTGATAGCATGAAGCTTCCAAGTATTGCTGCGCAGACTGTCAGGACAGGAATGGCAGTTGACTTCATCCCAAGGGCAATTCCCTCAATGACGACGGTAGCAGGGCCGGTCGCGCCAGCGCCTGCCAATTTTCTTGTATGGGAGTATTCTTTGGATGTATAGTACTCTGTAGACAGACCAATAACAATCCCTGAGACAAGCCCTATTAATACAGAGTAGTACACTCCTATCTGCGTTGGCCCGAGAATTATGTCAACAATAAAATATGATGCAATTGCAACAAGTATAGCAGAGCCAAAAATTCCTCTTCTGAGAGCCCAGAGCAATGAACTCTGACTGGGATTGTTTGTCCTGACAAAGAATGTGCCGATTATTGAGCAAAGAACCCCTGCGGCAGCTATCATCATCGGAACTGCTGCTCCTGCTATCGACAGGCCTGCTGCAACAGCCAATGCCATCGTGGCGATGATTGAGCCGACATAGCTCTCATAAAGGTCAGCACCCATGCCTGCAACATCTCCAACATTGTCTCCAACATTATCTGCAATTACTGCAGGGTTTCTTGGGTCATCTTCAGGGATTCCCGCCTCGACCTTGCCGACGAGGTCTGCCCCGACGTCAGCAGCTTTCGTGAATATGCCTCCCCCTACTCGCGCGAACAGCGCAACAGAGGAAGCCCCCATTCCGAATGTAAGCAGAGCTGACGTGATGTGCACTATTCTCTCAGCCATTGCAAGTTGGGAATAGTGCCAGTTAAGCACAAGGAACCATGCTGAAAGGTCAAGTAGTGCAAAGCTCACAACAATGATTCCCATGACTGCTCCGGCAGAGAAAGCGATTCTTAATCCTGAGTTCAGCGACTTCGTAACTGCCTGTGCTGTTCTTGCATTCGAATTTGTCGCAATCTTCATTCCGATGAAACCGCACAGGCCTGAAAAAAAGCCGCCTGTCAGAAACGCAAACGGAACAAAGATTACAAGATATTTAAGGTAAACAAGGATGCTGAGAACAATCATGACTGCAATAAAATATATCCCTACCACAGCGTACTGCCTTTTGAGGAAAGCGTTGGCGCCTTCTCTCACAGCAGCCGAAATTTCCTTCATTTTATCAGTGCCTTCGCTTTGCCTCATTATCCTTCTTGCCAAATAATAAGCAAAGCCCAATCCAATAATGCTTGTAATCAAAACAGAAATTGCAATTAGGTTGCCGGTTTCCATCAAATACACCATCTCATCTATATCCTCTTTGGCTGAAAAAACAAAGTGTTTAAATGTATTACGGTCAGAAATACGAATTTAGTTTTCATTTATCTTCTCAATATGCCTGCACTTTGGGAACTTTGAGCAGCCGTAGAATCTTCCATAGGGGCCCTGCCTCACAACCATCTCTGACTTGCACTTCGGGCATTCCTTCTTAGGGTAGCTGTCAAGCTCTTTCTGCTCCTGCTTCTTCTTCGGGCAGTCAGGATTTACGCAGAGAGTTACCGGCGGCTTTCCCTTGTTGATTACAAGAATGGTCTCAGAACCGCAGGAATCACATTTTTCCTTTGATTGCTTTATCATTCCGCTTCTTGGCAGCTTCATTGTCGTGTTGCACTCAGGGTGCTTTATGCACGCAATGTATCTTCCGAATCTTCCTCTCCTTATAATTAAAGGCTGTTTGCACTTCGGGCAAGTTCCTACCTGTGTTGCGAGTTCTGACTCGCGCTGGGCTTCATGAAGACCTTCTCCAATCTCCTTCTCCTGCTTCTTGAACTTTCCAAGGATTTCTGTAATGACGCATTTGGCCTCCTCGAGTACTTCTTCGCTCTTCTTTGTATCGTGCCTAATATCCTCCATCTCAATCTCGAAGTGTCTTGTCAGCTCTTCATCTAGTATCTCCGGGCAGTAATTGATTAATGTCTCGACAGTTTTTATGCCGAGCTCATTTGCAGTAATCTGGGGGCCCTGGACATATCCTCTTCGGAACAGCGTGTCAACAATCTGAGCCCTTGTTGCCTTTGTTCCCAGGTTTCTTTTTTCAAGCTCCCTGATAATCGACGCAGCATTAAACCTCCTTGGCGGTTCTGTCTGCTTTTCAAGCATTTTAATCTCTTTCACTTTCACAGTATCCCCTTCTTTTGCCTTTGGCAGAATTTTCTCCTCCATGGAAAGGTACGGCTGGTAGAGGACATGCCAACCTTCCTCTGTTGTTCTTGTCGCCTCAGCTATGAAGATTTCAGTGTTGCAGTCAAGGGTAAGCTTGGTTTTCTCCCTCAGCGCGGGTTTTCCGAATGTCGCAAGAAACCTTTTTACAATCAAATCATAGATGTTCTTGCTGCTTCCTGATATCTTTTTTGGTTGAACGCCTGTAGGATAGATTGCAGGATGTGCCTCGTCTGTTTTTGGTCCCTGGTTAGGGTAGAGCTTTTCCTGCGCCAATAGCCCGTTCGCTAGCTTTTCATAATTCTCGTTCTTTGCCAAGGATTCAATTATCCTTTTGTAGCCAATGGTTGGCGGCAACTTTTGAGAGGAAGTTCTTGGATACGAGATGTAGCTTGATACATACAGGTTCTGTGCAATTGCAAGTGTTTCCTTTGGCTGAATCTTGAAAACACGAAACGCCTCAATCTGCAGGCTCGTCAGGTCAAACGGATACGGAGGCTTTTGCTCGAATTCATTCTTTTCGACATTTTTTACAGTTGCATCACGGCCTTTCGTTTTGCCAACCACAGCATCCGCCTCTTCCTTCTTCCAGAATTTGTCATTAATGTGCCCTGCCTCTATATCCTGCTCCTGCAGAATTCCAAGAAGCTGGATCTGCCAGTACGGCGTAGGCTTAAAGTTCTGTATCTCATTCTCCCTGTCGACGATTATCTTTAATGCCGGTCCCTGCACCCTGCCGATTGAAAGAATCTTGAACAAGCCACCTGACTTTATTGCCTGAGTCAGAGCCCTTGAGAAGTTTATTCCGTAATACCAGTCCAATTCGTGTCTTGTCAATCCTGCATTTGCCTGTCCCCACTCGATTGTCTTTGACTTGTTCTCGTAAGCATTGACGAGGTCAGGCTTTGTCAGCGTCGAAAACTTCATCCTCGAGGCATCCTTCTGGCTACAGGCATATCTCAGTGCATTTACACCAATGACCTCTCCCTCGATGTCGAAATCCGTTGCAACAGTAAACTCCTTTGCTTCCTTGGAGAGCTTCTTTAAAGTGGAAAGGTATTTTGCTGTGAACTTTGACGTCTTGCTTAATTGCGATGTTGGAACCCACTCGACGTCAAAAACAGGAAACTTGTATGTGTCCTTGCCTTTTTCTGCTAGCCCATAGAGATGGCCGACGGCACATGCAACGACAATATCCTTTTTTCCGTGGTTCAGCTCATAATATGGCACTCCCGAGTCGCTCTTCTTTATGACCTTTGTATCCGCGAGTGCCGTCGCTATTTTCAAAGATGCTTTCGGCTTTTCAGTGATGATTAATTCATACATTCTCTTCTAAGAGAACTACAGGTGTTATAAAAATCTTTAGTTTATTGGAAAGAAATATATATTCGGGCATTGAATTCAACCTCATGACGTACAAAAAGATGTTTGGAACAGGGCCCTTGTGCTTTGGAGCGGGGTCACTGCTGTTTGTTATGGTTGGACTGGCTGAAAGATTGCTTGATGTTCCGGAAATTAATATCGGCGACCGAGCATCAACGATAGTTTTCTTGTTCTCAATACTGATCACTTCTTTTTTCATCGCATGGACTTTGGTTTCTTTGCCGCCTGTTAGACGAGGAAAGGAAATAATGAAAAAGGGCGCATACAGATATGTCAGACATCCACTTTATGCATCTGTCCTGGATTTCTTTGTTTTCGGGATTGGCTTTTACCTCAAGTCATGGTTCTTGCTTTTTGCAGGGATAGCACTGATATTTATCTGCGGCACATTGGTGGAGAAAGAAGAGACACTGATGCTCCAGTGGTTCGGGCAGGGATATGAGGAATACAGGAAAAGAACCAGAAAATTTATACCCTTTATTTACTAGAAAACATTTTTCTAACTTATCAGCTTTTCCAGAGCCCTCATTCCCGAGAGAATTGCAAGATAGCTTGTCTTCGGATTATTTGGCGATGGAACATTCTCTGTCTTCGTTGTTATCCTTCCAAAGTCTCCTTCAACAGTGACTTCGTGGTTATTGGTGTTCACGGCAGGGTCAGCAACAATCTCCACTTCTAGGTCTTTAAACTTTGATGCAAGCGCAAGCGTCGCCGCAACGTTAATGTTCTTTGGGAATTTCTTCACTGCTTCCTCCACAATGCCTGAGAATATCGTCTTTCTTTCATTAAGCTCCAGGCCAAGGCTCTTTGGGTTTTTAGTTGATGTTAGTGTGACTTCTTTTATCCCGCCAAGAGCTGCAGCAGACACAGCGTCCATGCCGGCAATGGCACCAGATGGAATAATTAATTTGATTTTTTTCCTTTTTATTTCTTCAATCAATTTCTCGTTTCCTAGCAACCCGCCTGTGCTCATAATCAATATCGACTTATTGTATTTTAAAGAAAGAGATAAGCATTCCTTCACAACAGAAGGATGCGCTGCTTCGACAACAGCATCAGAATCGATGAATAGCTGTTCTATTGAATCTTTTTTATTGATGTTCTTTTTATTTATTTCAAATTTATCATGATAATTAATGATTATCTTATCGTCTAGTTTTTTTGCATGCTCCGCAAGCGCACTTCCTATGTTGCCGAATCCCATTATGCCCAGCTTCATTCTAAAACTCCAGCATCCTTCTTATCGGCACAAGGGCTTTTTCCATTATTTCAGGAGAAAGCTCAATCCTGTTCTGCAGTTTCTCCAAAGCAGTCTTTACATCCTCGAGATGGATGAACTTCTGGTTAAAGCAAATTGTGCCGAATGAATAGAATTCCTTGTCAGGAACCTCTCTTTTCAAGCGATTGACCATTCCTGATTCTGTTGCAATTATGAATTCTTTTGCAGGATTCTCCCTTGCATAGGTAATCATCCCGCCTGTGCCACAGATATGGTCTGCAAGCCTCA
>JAFGPE010000013.1 GCA_016926055.1 Candidatus Woesearchaeota archaeon
AACTGATGTGATTAGTTTCTTCGTCATTGTCGCGTGCGCTGCAACACTCTTCAAGCAGGGCATATTTGTGAATGAAGTGAGCGAAGCGGCAATTGCCTTAACGCCTTTGGCAGGAAAATATGCTTCAGCACTATTTGCATTTGGTTTCTTTAATGCTGCATTGTTCGGGGCATGTATCCTTCCGATATCCACAGCATACTATGTCTGCGAGGGGCTTGGCTTTGAGAAGGGGGTCGACAGGCATTTCAAGGATGCGCCTATATTTTATCTGATTCTCATTGCAATAGTGGTCCTTGCCGCCGGAATCATCCTCATACCGGGCGTTCCTTTACTTTCTCTACTTATATCGAGCCAGGTCATTAATGGCATTCTCATACCGTTCATACTTGTAGCTGTTCTTCTTCTTGTGAACAACAAAAAGATAATGGGAGAGTATGTCAACTCAAAGCTTTACAACGTAATCGCATGGTCCTGCTCGGTAGGAATAATCATTCTCACAATCATACTGGTTCTGACAACAATATTCCCAAAACTTTTCTGAAAAGTTACTTCCAAAACTTTATAAACCAATAATCTATTCTTATTCTTATGGTCCGCTTACCCTGTGTTGCAGGACAGTTCTACGAAGGGGAAAAGGAGGAGCTATTGAAGCAGATAAGAGGATGTTTTCTGTCAGAGCTTGGCCCAGGAAAGCTCCCGCAAAAGAAAAAGGAAGGAAAAACAAAAGCAGCCATAGTTCCTCATGCAGGCTACATTTTCTCAGGAGCCTGCGCAGCCCATGCATATAAGAGGATTTCGGAATCTGAACAGCCAGACTTATTCATAATTATTGGGCCGAACCACACCGGCTTTGGAAGGACATCTGTTCTTCTTGATGATTTCAGCACTCCGCTTGGCACAGCAAAAGTGGACAATGAGTTTGGAGAGGCTCTTATGAGGGAGTTCAAGATAGACAATGACGCCAGAGTCCACAGATATGAGCACTCCATCGAGGTACAGCTTCCTTTCCTGCAGTTTGCTGTGAATAAATTCAAGTTCCTGCCCATCATAATCTCGTCCCCTCATTATCTGGACGAACTTGCAGCAGCAATAAAAAAAACAGCCAAAGATTTGAAAAGAAACATCTGCATTATTGCATCGAGCGACTTCACCCATTTCGGCTACAACTATGGATTTATTCCGTTTACAGAAAACGTGAAAGAAAATATCAGTAAGCTTGACGCTAAGGCAGTTGAGCTTATAAAATCATTTGATGATGAAGGTTTCCTCGGATATGTGAGAGGAACCGGCGCAACAATCTGCGGCTTTCTTCCCATAGTTCTACTCATGAAAATAATAAAGAATGAAAAGCCGAAATCAGAACTTCTGAAATACTATACTTCTGCAGATGTGATGGGAGATTACTCCAACTCCGTAAGCTATGCATCCATTGTGTTTAGTTAGAGCTTCCCAAAGATCCTGTCTATTATTTCAGATGGCCAGCCTGCTTCAAGAAGTGCAGCCTTTATCTCCTCTTTTGACATGCCTTTTTTCAGCGAGGATTCCACAAAATCCTCAACATTGTCAAGCTGTCCGTGAACAACATGAACTCCGTGCTGCTCAAGGTCCTTGTCAATTTTAAATCTTTCTATTTCAGAAAGTTTTGTTCCTGAAAATCCTGTTTTTTTGGTGGATACAAGATAAACGACTATTCCTGTAATCGCTGCCCCGATGATGATGAACAATATGGAGCTGGGAATTTTCTTTTTTTCTGGCACATAATGTTCAAAGCCAATCTTAGTTTCGGGGGGAGGAACTTGCTCGGCAGGTTCTGCTTCTTCATCTGTTTCCAAAACAGCATTCGCAGTCGGAGAAGGCGCAACCTCCGGAGCACTGTTTTTCTTTGCTACCGCTCTTCTTTCGCCAACCGCGAAATAGCTGAAGCTGGATGTTTCTGACTCGTAATAGGCATAATCTGCGTCTGACGACTTGAATGTTGTTGGCAGCACATACCACTGGTTGTTTGTAAAATGGTAAAGTGCAATATCCTGCTCGCTTAACTTCATTGAAGCAAGCCAGTATTTCTCAACCCTGAAACTGATCACAATGTTATTTAGGTCGCCTTCTTTGTACGAATTTGTAATTTGGATATATTTGTATATCGGCACGGTGAGCTGCTCAGGCGGGGAAGATGGAGCTGTTTTCAGACCGAGCACCTGAATTTCCATGTTTTTTATGCTCTCCTTGTTCTCAAAAGATATCTTCGTGAATGGAATATCTTTTGAGTCGATGCTCATGACAAGGTTCTGTTCTTTCTCCAAAAAAGCCCATTGATGCGACACTGAAACTCCGTCTGAGGATACTGAGGTGACCTTTCCTCCGCTGCTCCCTGTTGAAGTTCCTTCTGTTGAAGAAGACGATGATTCTGATACGTCAACAAAAAGGCTTCTTGACATTGAAGTATCCATTATGTTCCCGATGGAATCGCTGCAGAGGACATAGTAGGTTACATCTGTATCTTCGGTAAAGGAGAGCTCGAGTAAATGTGATGTCCCAAAGCCCGACATTAAAGCGGTCATCGCTGAATAATTAATATCTGATGTTGAATACTTGCATGTCGCATCCTCGTCTGTCGTGACAGCAAGGTCTATGTATTTTATTGTGGTTCCCGACACCGAGTACTGTATTCCGTTTGCTGCTGCCGGCGCGGTGCTGTCGCTTATGGTTATGTTGTATTCTGCTAATGCAGTCCTGTTGTATGAATCAGAGCAGTTTATCGTGAGGTTATAGTTTGAATTGTTGATGGCAGAGAGTTGGATATCATACATGTAGGTGTAATTGAGGACTGTTGCATCGTCTGCAACCAGGGAAACCTCTCTTTCAACAGCACTTCCCTTTACAATCTTGTATCTGCACTCTGAGAAATGCGACTCTGTCACATTAAATACAAGGCTGAAGTAGCTGTTGTTTATGACTGAATGATTAACTGGAGAGTACACAAGTAATTGAGGAGCCGTCATGTCTGAAACATTAATCTCCATGGTTGTTGTGTAGTTGTAATTGCCGTATGTCGTGTTTGCGTATAAAGTGAAGCTGACTGTTCCGTAGTCATCCTCTGAGAGATCATATGAAAGGTTTGCAAGATACATTGTTCCCGAAACTGTTGTTATGTTTGCAACTGCTGTCGAGGTATTTCTCATCAGCCAGACATGGCTCAAGGGATCTGTTGATGTCCAGTTAACCCAGAAATAAACTGTCTGCCCTGTCGAGGATGAGTAATTGCTTGTACCAAGGCTCGAAGCAACATAGCTCGGGCTTTTTGTGCTGAGGTTGAACGCAATCTGTGTTGTATTGAGGTTTCCATAGATGTCTGAAGCGTTTATGTTGATTGAAATACCATCGTTATCTGCCAGAGCGGTTGTGATTGAGAGGTTGCAGGAATAGATCTCTGATAAAACGCTGCAGGAAAGATTAGTGTAATTGTAATGGGTATTATTGACAGCTATAGAGACAGATGATGTGTTTAGCCCTGAAGCATACGTTGTATTTATGGTAAATCTTATCAGAGGGGTGTTGTTGTTTATATTCTGCAGGTGCACAGGATAATTGAATGTTGTCGTCGGAAGATAATTTACTGATGTTCTTAATAATTCACCTTCTGTCAATGAGATTGAAAAATAGGTTTGAAGGTATCTGCTTGATAGATAGAAGAACGCTAGATTGGAGTCAATGCTCGAAAAAGTAAAATCGACCCTGCTGCCAGAAGTATTAAACGTGACATTGGATGAAGAAAAGCTCATTATTCCAAGCGTTGCGTTTCCTCTTGCATCAGAAGAAATGTTGCTGACATTAAAGACTGTGGATTCTATGACTATTTGCGTGAAGTTAAGCTGGTTCAGAACTGTGTAAGTCACATTGCTGCTGGTCGGGATTATTTTAATATTGTTCTGGACTTCAACCGCTGCCGCGAGATTTACAAGCAGCAGTGGCAAAATCAAAAAAATCCTTTTCAACAGAGCCACCTTATACGCATGCAGCATCGCTCCTGTAAATCATTCCTGTCGCATCAACACAAACATAAGCGTTCCCTGTTCCTGAAAGATTTGTGACTACAACACCTGTTGCATTAACTGTGCCGATAACCGTCAATGCTGAGCCAGGAGCAGTTGTGTTTATTCCGACAGTACTTGCTGAAAAGTCCACATAGATGTTTGAGTTGTTCACAGCAAAGTCTGTTGAAGCAGTCCCCACAAAATTCAGGTTGGCGTCCAAAGTTATTGTGTCAGCAAGCTGTGTGCCATCAACAGTACCTGCAGTTATGTTTGTAGCAGAAAGTCCCTGCGTAGTCTTTACCTGTATTGCATTAAATGCTCCTCCTACGTCTCCATCGAAGGTCGTTGATGCATTGACGCCGTATATTTGGTTGGCTGTAACGAATGAAGCGTTGTTGTAGTAGACAACATCAGAGCAGCTGTTTGTTGCTGAACA
>JAFGPE010000131.1 GCA_016926055.1 Candidatus Woesearchaeota archaeon
GATCTCCAGTGGGAAGCGAAGACCCCGTGAAACTTTACTGTAGCCTGTTGTTGCGATTCAGGCCTTGATGTGTAGTGTAGCTGGTAGTCGTTAAAGCTCAGACGCTAGTTTGAGTGTAGACACCGATGAAACACCAGTCTTCAAGATTTGAGTTGCTTACTCTCGAAAGAGAGGACATCTGCAGGTGGACAGTTTGGCTGGGGTGGCACCCCGTTGAAAGTGTACGAGCACTAGCGTTTTCGTATAATCCTCGCTAAAGCTCGGCTTATATCAATGGGGTCCAATGATCAACTCAACCCGGTCAGAAATCGGGTGTAGAGTACAAGGGCAAAAGTTGGTCTGATTGGAATTCTAATAGTATGAACTCCAAACGCGAAAGCGTGGCCTAGCGAACCTCTAACCCTCCTTGATGGGGGATAGAGATGACTGAAAAGTTACTCCGGGGATAACAGAGTTGTCGCGCCTGAGAGCTCCTATCGACGGCGCGGTTTGCTACATCGATGTCGGCTCTTCCTATCCTGGTCGTGCAGAAGCGACCAAGGGTGAGGGTGTTCACTTATTAAAAGGGATCGTGAGCTGGGTTCAAAACGTTGTGAGACAGTTTGTTTGATATCTACTGGGGATGTTTGATGTCTGAAGGAAAGGAAGCCATAGTACGAGAGGAACTGGCTTTCGGCGCCTCTAGTCAACCGGTTATCTGACAAGGTACGCCGGGCAGCCACGCGTCAAGGGATAAGAGCTGAAAGCATCTAAGCTCGAAACCCATCTTGAAAAGAGACATCACAGAACACCGATAGAACATCGGTTTGATGGAGCTGGTGTGTAAGTGCGAAGCTTCGGCGACGTATTCAGCATGCAGCCCCCAATCGTTCAATCTTTCTACACATGGTCTTTCATCCTTTTTTTATTTTTGGATTTTTATTTTTGTAATAGATACAAGAATAAGATTCTTGAAGAAAATTCAAATATAGCGGGAGCTATGAAAAAATATAAAAATAATCCTTCATTAGCTTTTCCACAGGAGGTATTAAAATGAAACAAATACTGAGTTGTTTGATTGTCTTGATTCTGTCTGCAGTCATAGTTGCTGCAGCAAAACCGGCTGAGCTTCCTGCAAATGCAAAGGAAATAAGGCCGGGAGTTTTCTACCTTGGAAAAGTAATGGACAATGGCAAAGTTGTTGAGGGAATGGCTTTTGTGAGATATAAAGGAAATGCAAAGCCTGCCACGAATCCTGTGCAGGGATATTGCGGCGATGGAACCTGCGGCAAGAAAGAGAATGCTGACAATTGCCCGCAGGATTGCGCTACTGAACCGCCGGAACCTCAAGTTCTCGATACAACTGCAGATCCTGAATCCGTCGGGAATCCTGCATGCTACAGTTTCCTAGGAGCAAAATGGGATACTGTTGAGCCGTACATGGTCAAGGCAGACAACTCTGCCGGGCTCGACCCTGCTGTTGTGAAACAGGCTCTAGCACATGCTGTTGGGGAATGGAACAGCCATGCCGGCAGGATTGTTCTTGGTTCGGAAGTCAGCGGAAACGTTGACAGGATTGACACTGCAAGGCCTGACGGCAAGAACGAAGTAATATTCGGGAATGTGAAAAGCCGCGGGGCCATAGCCATAACTATAACCTGGGCAACAAGCTTCTCCGGAGGCCAGATTATCGAATGGGACCAGCTGTATGACCAAAATGATTTCGGGTGGTCTTTCTCAGGAGATGCAGGGAAAATGGATTTCCTAAACATAGCTACACATGAACTGGGGCATAGTGCTGGCATGGATGACATATATGCCGAGGAGTGCAGCCTTGAAACAATGTATGGCTATGCTGACTACAGTGAGACCAATAAAAGGACACTTGCCCAAGGAGACACAACAGGAATAGGAATTCTCTACGGTTGATTGTCTATTTTTACAACAGGGGCTAGAGAAGATTCTTTGTGTGTAAGTATCTATTTCTTATTTTGCTTCGTTGGCAAAATTATCATGAACTTTGTTCCCCTTCCAAACTGGCTTTTCACAGATATCGTTCCGTGATGGCCTTCTACGATGTGCTTTACGATTGAAAGCCCGAGACCTGTGCCCTCAACCCTCTTGGTCATGCCTTGATCAGCCTGGTAGAACTTGTTGAAAATATTTCTCATGTTTTCCCTAGATATGCCGGTCCCATTATCGTTTACAGAAATAACTATGCTCTTGTCATTCCTTCTTAGCGCTATCGTTACAGTAAGTCGTCTTTTGCTCCGGTATTTTATCGCATTACTCAACAAATTCCTTAAAATCTCGTACAGCTTCTCACGGTCTGCAGACAAACTAGTGGCTGATTTCGGCATTTTGATTTTTAAAACAGCCCCCACCGAAGTCAGCAAAGGCTCAAACTCCTTGGAAACCATCGATATTAAGTCATTGAAGTTGCATTTGACAAAATTAAATTCAGCCCTTCCTTCCTCATATCTTGCGACATTCAGAAGGTCATTTATTAGACGATTAAGATGCTCAGTGCTTTGCAAAACAACTTGGATAGCCTCCTTCTGTTTATCGTTTAATCCCCCGAGAATCCCATCGCTCAGCAGCTGATTGTATGATTTTATAGAGGTAAGTGGTGTTTTAAGCTCATGCGAGACGCTTGAAAGAAAATTGTCCTTGACATTGTTCAGCTGAACAAGCTCCTGGGTGAGGTTTTCAAGCTTGCGGTTTATTTCAATAATCTCTTCTTCTTTTTTCATCAGTTCCTGGTTTCTTTTCTTAAGTGCCTCTTCTGCCAGTATTCTCTCGGTAATATCCGTAAGGATAGTTTGAATGCCTATTATCTTCCTGTCTTTAAGAACAGGAGTGTCCTTGTAATAACAAGTTCTCATGCCCACAGGAGTTTTTATTTTCGTTTCTCCTGATGTCGGCTTGCCCTTGAGATTTTCAAGAAGGTCTCCTCTCATTTGATAAAATAACTCCTTGCAAATAAAATCCGACATGTTCTTTCCTATTATGTTCTTCCTTTTCAGTCTGTAGCTCTCGACTGCCTTATTTATATCCATTATTTTTCCCGTCAAGTCTGATAAAACAATCACCTCCCCTGCATTCTGAAAGATTCCCTTGTACTTTTCCTCGCTCGCCTTAAGCAGTTCCTCTGCATTCTTCTTGTCAGTTATGTCCCTAATGATTTCAATCGCTCCTGCAATCTTTCCATTTTCGTCGAAAAGCAAGGATGCGGTTCCTGCAAGATACGCTCCCTTTCCACCGTACGTTTTAGGCACATAGACTTCACCATATATGGTGTTGCCCTCCTTCCTGACAAAATCGTATTTCTTTTTCAGTTCCCTGTTCGAAAGATAAGCCAGGTCAATGAGAATCGGTCTTCTTTTTCCATAAAATGGCATGGCGTATTCATAACTCCCTTTTCCCAGGATGTCTTTTTTCTTCACAAGAGTCATTTCCTCGATTGCCTTGTTCCATGCAACAACTTTTCTCTCAGAATCGACGACAAAGCACGCATCCGGAAGAAACTCTATTATGTCGTTTAGATGCTGATGCGCCAGTTTCAGTTCCTCCTCAGTTTTTTTTCTGTCGGTAATGTCCTTGTCCACTCCCCTATAACCAATCAGTCTGCCCTTTTCATTCAATATAGGTAGACCGTTTGTTAACAAACATATTTTCTTTCCCTTCTTTGTTAAGTTCCAGTTTTCCAGGTCGGTTATCTTGCGTTTTTTCTTTAGAACGTCAAAAAATATCTTCCTTGTTCTCTTAACTTCATCCTTCGGCATCAGGTCAAAAGGGGTTTTTCCAAGAATTTCATTCTGGCTGTAACCAAGAATATTCCTTACCTTTTCAGAAGCATAGACATATCTGCCGTTCTGATCGACTTCCCAGATGAAGTCTGCCGAGCTTAATGCTATGTCCCTGAATCTCTGTTCTGATTTTTTCAAATCAAAGAGGTTTTGCTGAATCTGCTTTGTCCTTATTTCAAATCGATTTCTGA
>JAFGPE010000132.1 GCA_016926055.1 Candidatus Woesearchaeota archaeon
AGATGGAATAATCCTGCCATATCCAATGGTAGAAAAATATTTATTGTAGGTCCCTCTGCTGGTGATTCAATCCAAGAAGGGGACATATACGGGATAGGAAAAGGAAAGGCGTGATTGGTGGGGAGTGAAGGATGGCTCTTTTATCCAAAGAAATTCTGCGGATCAATGAGAAACACATGAGTCAGACAATTTGATTTCTCTTTTTAACCCTTGTGAATTTGTAGTCTGTATCTTTCGTTCACAGGATATTTATTAATGTTTTGGCTCAGTGTTTCTTGAGAGGAGGTGATGATTGTGAGGCCTGAGGATTATTGGATGCTGAACTTTAAGACACCGTTAGATGATGATTGGAGCGATGAAATCCTTGAATTTATGGACGAGCTGGCTGTTTGGAGGTGAAGAGAATGATAAACAAACTGTTCGGTTTATTGGGCTGGGAAAATGACACTTTTATTCAATATCTTGAGGAAAAAGATAGGAGAAGACGGCACTGGGCCTGATGAAGCCAGTTTTGTGAAATAGCAAAGCTATAAGAATATGCACTTTTTCTTATCATTATAGACCTGTTTAAGCGGATATGTTAGTAAAAAATGGAACTGATAAAAAAGAGAAAGGACAAACGCCTAAAGTGCTACAAGATTATAAGGTACTGTATTTCCTGCAAGAAGAAGTTCTTCATCACGAACAATAAGACAGCATCACATTACTGTGCTGCCTGCCATGCAAAGCTGTTTCCTGCTAGAACGAAGTTTTTGTCAAAATCAAAGAAGAAATAAGCTTACAGAGGCAGATATATTGTAAATGTTGCGCCCTTTCCGAACTTGCTGCTAACCTCAACTCTGCCGTGGTGGGCCTTTACAATTTCCTTAACTATCGCAAGCCCGAGACCTGTGCCTCCTGCAGCCCGTCTAAGGCTCTGGTCGACTCGGTAGAACTTGCTGAATAGCTTCTTTAAATTCTCGTTTTCAATTCCAACGCCATTGTCCGTGATGCTTATTGTCGCAAGCCTGCCTTTCTTTCTTATGCCTATCTTCACAAGAAGATTCTTTTCACCCCTGTATTTTATTGAATTGTTGATAAGGTTTCTCATGACCTGTTTTATTCTTATTCTGTCAAGTTCGGTGCTGATGCTATTGTCAAACCTTAGTACGATTCTGCCCTTGATTTTCTTGAGCGAAGCCACAAACTCTGAAACAACCTCTTTAACGAGCTCATTAAGATTTGTTTTTTCAAACTCCATCTTCATCTTTTCTGCCTCAAACTTTGACATATCGAGCAAATCGCTTACAAACCCGTTGAGCTGTTCTGTCGCATCAACTATTATCTTCAACGCCTCTTCCTGTTCCTTGGTGGTCTTACCAAGATCCTGTTCGATCAGGAGCTGGGCATATGATTTCAATGCGGTGAGGGGGGTCCTGATTTCATGGGAAACATTGGATAAGAAGTCATCCTTTAATTCATCAAGTTTTTTCAGATCACCATATGCGATTTGGAGCTCTTTTGCCTTTTCGATTACATATGTCCTGTGCTTATGCAGCAGATTAATCATGTGGTTGAAATGCCTTGAAAGGTTGCTTATCTCCTCGTCTGCCTTTATTTCTATCTTTTTTGTTAGGTCATTGGTAGCAATTATTTCTGAAATGAGGTTGTCTATCGTTTTTATTTTGTTTATTACGTACTTCTTCGTTACAATAAAGAACAAACTTGAGCTGGCCAGAATTACAATTAAAAATGCAGTGATGAAATAGCTAAGTGCGGTTTTGGACACTGAATAGATTGTTCTGTCAAGATGCATATGGACTATTGCAACCGGAAGGGAATCTGTATCGTAGAGCTGAACCAATCCCTCAATACTCCCTTCGCTCTTCTTACCAAGATATGTACCTTCTTCAATCTCCTTGGCATCAGGATAAAGCTCGTGAATTCTCTTTCTGCTGCTTTCGACCCGAATACTGCTTCGGATATGGGTGCTCAGTGTAACGATATCCTCCTTGTCAAGGTATCTTGAAAACACCATATACGCGCTGCTTCCGTTCAATCCTGTGGACAGACATATTCTGTGTGCAGCATAAATGACTACATCCCCTCCTATCATTAGCAATCCTTTCCATGAATCCTGCTTGTCCAGTTTCCAAAGATAACTACTTATTTCTTCTTTTGCAGCATCCGGAACAATAAGCTCTTTTTTGTTTTCAAAGTCATAGAAACTTTCGTGTATTATCTGGCTGCTGTTTGCTATTAATATTCCGTTGAGGCGAAGGTTCGTGAAGGTATTTGGAACAATATTCGTCTCCACATAATCGGGCCTGTCGCCTTTCACATAATTGTAGCTGTCGTCCCACATTGCCCAGTCCACAACCATGTCGTCCATGAAGGCCACTCTCTCTTCAATAGCATATTTAAGAAGGTTTGCCCTGTCAACAACATGCTCTTCTTCCAAGGCGTTAAATGTCTGAACAATAAGTCCCTGAAATATCAGTACGGCTGCAAGAAAAAGAAACACCGCTTTTACTGCTACAAGTATCAAAATCCTCTGGTTGAGCTTCATTTCGGAATAAGCTTCTTTACCTCTGCCACAAGTTCCTTGTTGTCAAACGGCTTTGTCATGAATTTGTCACAGCTTCTTAATTCAGGGTTCCACTTCAAGGCATCAGGCCTTGCTGTGAGAATCATAATCTTCACGTTTTTTGTTGACTCATCACTCTTCAGCATCTTGAAGACATCCTTTCCTGAAACATTCGGCATCATTAGGTCGAGAATCACAAGGTCAATGCCTTCCTTCTTCATAATATCAACAACCTTGCTTCCGTCATTAGTGCTAATGACATCTATGCTTTCTTTAGTGAGGAGAACCTTTATGGCACCTGCAATGACTATAGAATCTTCAACTACTAGCACCTTCAAATCAATCACCTCTTTGAGTCAATATGAATCAAATTACACGCCATACTATATAAATTTTTGCCAACATTATTGATTACATTTATAAACTTACAGTTGCGATTTAGCAAAAACAATTTAAAACGTCTGCCATTCTTAATTTCCCGTGATGAACTTCAAGACAAAGCCAAACAGTGAGGCAGAGTTGCTTAACATACTCCATCCGCTGATAAAAGAATGGTTCTTTACAAAATTCAAGGAGTTCTCCCTCCCGCAACTGTTTGGCGTGATGGAGATTCACTCACGGAACAATGTCCTTGTAAGTGCTCCGACGGGCGCGACAAAGACTCTGACCGGATTTCTTTCCATCCTAAACGAGCTCATCGACAGCTCTGAAAAAGGAATCCTTGAGGATAAGGTGTACTGCGTTTACATCTCACCTTTGAAGGCACTTTCCAATGACATACAGAAGAACCTAAATGAGCCGCTAAAGGAGATGGAAGCAATCCATGGAAGGGAGCTTGGAATAAGGGTTGCTGTAAGAACAGGCGACACCACTGCCTCTGAGAAATCAAAGATGGCAAAAAAGCCGCCCCATATTCTCATTACGACACCGGAGAGCCTTGCGATAATGCTTTCCTCGATTAAGTTCAGGGACCATCTTAGTAAGGTAGAGTGGTGCATTGTGGACGAGATTCATTCCCTTGCAGAGAACAAGCGAGGGGTTCACCTTTCTCTGAGCATGGAACGCCTGCAGCGCCTCTCTGGCCATGTTTGCAGGGTTGGATTGTCAGCAACAGTTGCTCCGCTCGAGAATGTTGCAAAGTTTCTTGTGGGAAGGGAAAGGGACCATTACAGGCAATGCAAAATCGTTGATGTGCAGTTCATAAAGAGCATGGACTTAAAGGTTCTCTGCCCTGTGCCCGACTTGATTGACTCTGACTTTGAAACAATGCATCACGGAATGTATGTGATGATAGACGATCTTGTGCAGAGCCACAAGACAACATTGATATTCACAAACACAAGAAGTGCGACTGAGCGCGTTGTTGACCATCTCAAGGACAAATTCCCAAAGAATTATGCAGACTATTCTGAGGAAGATACAGAGCCGAGGGGAATAGGTGCGCACCATGGCTCCCTTTCAAAGGAAATGCGCCTCGAGATCGAGGAAAGACTGAGACAGGGAAAGCTGAAATGCGTTGTAAGCTCAACGAGCCTTGAGCTTGGTATCGATATAGGCTTTATTGACTTAGTCATCTGTCTCGGAAGCCCGAAGTCTGTTGCAAGATTTTTGCAGAGAGCAGGGCGTGCAGGGCATAGATTCCATGAAACTGTGAAGGCGAGGATAATTGTCCTCGACAGGGATGACTTGGTTGAGTGCTCTGTCCTGCTCAAGAGCGCCATAGAAAAGAAGATTGACCGAATCCACATTCCGAAAAACTGCCTTGATGTTCTTGCCCAGCAGATTTTTGGCATTGCTATTTCCGAGAAGATACACGTGGAAGCATTGTTTGAATTAATTACAAACTCGTATTGCTATGAAACACTTGACAGAAAAGACTTTGAGGAAATTCTTGCATACCTTGCAGGCGAGTTTTCCTCTCTTGAGGACAGAAACATCTATGCGAAAATCTGGTATGACCGGGAATCCGGGCTTATCGGGAGAAGAGGGAAAATGGCCCGCGTCCTTTACATGACGAATATTGGAACAATACCTGATGAAACAAGAATAAAAGTCAAGATGGGTGAGCAGCTGATTGGAACAATAGATGAGGCATTTCTTGACAGGCTAAGGCAGGGAGATGTCTTTGTGCTGGGAGGGCAGACTTATGAATTCAGGTTCTCAAGGGGGACAACTGCACAGGTTGTTCCGTCAAGCGGAAGGCCTCCCACAATACCTTCGTGGTACAGCGAGATGCTGCCATTAAGCTTTGACCTTGCGAATGAGATTGGAAGATTCAGGCGTTTAATTGAGGACAAGTTCAAGGAAAAGAAGAGCAAGGATGAAATATTAAAGTTCATCAATGAGCATCTCTATGTTGACCATAATTCTGCAAACGGAATCTATAATTATCTTAAAGAGCACTATGATTTCGCAAAGAAGATGCCATCTGACAGGAGGATTCTTGTCGAGTATTATGATGATGAGAGGCAGATTAATGTAATCTTCCACACCATGTTCGGGAGAAGGGTTAATGACTGCTTGTCGAGGGCAATGGCCTATGTAGTTTCAAGGCTGGAGAATTTCGACGTTGAGATGGGGATTACAGACAACGGTTTTTATCTTGGCGCAAAAAAAAGGTTTGATGCAGGAAAGGCGTTTAAGATACTGAAGCCTGAAAAGCTCGACCTGCTAATGAGGATGGCCATTGACAAAACAGAAGTGCTGAGAAGACGATTCAGGCATTGTGCAACCAGATCCCTCATGATTTTGAGAACATATCGCGGCAGGACAAAAAAGGTCGGAAGGCAGCAGATAAGCAGCCAGATACTGATTAACGCGCTAAAGAGAATTAATCCTGATTTTTCAATCATAAAGGAGGCGAGAAGGGAGGTTCTTGAGGATTTGATGGACATAGAGAGCACAAAGCTTGTTCTGCAGCAAATCATTGACGGCAAGATAAAGGTCGAGGAGATTAATACAATGCTTCCTTCACCGCTTGCATTCAACCTTGTGCTTCAGGGCTACACAGACATGCTTAAGATTGATGATAGGATTGAGTTCTTAAAAAGAATGCACCAGATGATTCTTGCGAAGATTGGGAAGGGAGACTGAACAGGTAAATTCCTGTGTGCTTTGACAGCCATGCACGGGATAGATTTCCAATAAGTTTTTAAAAAAACACCGTTTCCATCTTACATGTCACTACAGGTAATAACCGATTCAAGAGAGTCGGGTTTGAGTTCAAAGTAATTAAAAAAATTATCCAAATGCTTCAGTCCACTTATCTTGTAAAAATAGAAGCCTTCTTCGTATATCTCCATCCAAGCTCTTTTCTGTTTGTTCCTCGTTATACAGAAATTTCAAGGTCTTCCTCATTTCTCTTACATATTTCTCTACATACTGTTCACAGCTAAAAGCTTTTGCAGTTTTCTCTAACTCATTTATTTGCCCCATTAGACTCTTTACATATGTTGTCACCATATTTGCTGTTGTTGTTAAATGCGCTAATTCGTCCGATAGTTTAGTCTCTTTGGCCATTAATAATCACCCTTTATAGTTTTTAAATGTATTATTAGCGAAGTTTCGAGCAATTTTTAAATAAGAGACACTATCTGTTCTTTTATCATGGACAGCATTGAAATAATAAAAAAAATCTTTATCAAGGATTTTGGCATTTACCTTGAAAAAGAAAGAACACTGGTAATTTCTGATCTCCATATTGGCTATGAGGAGGAACTGAACAAGAAGGGCATTCTTGTGCCGAGGATACAGTTTAACGAGTATATGCGTATTCTTGAAAAAACCCTGAAGGGCATTGAAGTTGACACAATTGTAATCAACGGCGACTTGAAGCACGAATTTGGAACAATCTCTGAAACTGAGTGGAGGTATGTGTTGAGGCTGCTGGATTTTCTGGAAAAACATTGCAGGAAAATAATTTTAATCAGAGGGAATCATGACACAATCCTCGGACCCATTGCGAGGAAACGGAATGTTAGAGTAATGGATTCATTTGTTGCCGGAGATGTTTTCATTACCCATGGAAATAAAATCCTCCCATCTTCCAAAAAAACAATAATCATTGGCCATGAGCACCCTGCTGTTGCGCTCAAGGATGGCGCAAGATTGGAGAAGTTCAAGTGCTTTCTAGTCGGGAAGTGGAAAAATAAAAATTTAATAGTTCTGCCATCCATGAACCCTTTGATTGAGGGGACAGATATCCTGAGGGAAGAATTATTGAGCCCCTATCTGCAGGAGAGCAACCTGAAGTATTTCCGCATATATGTTGTTGCAGATAAGATATATGACTTTGGGAAGGCGAATACAGGGATATGGCTTCCTTAAGTACCTTTTAGAGAAAAGTCGGGGTGAGCGGAGTCTTAACCGATTGATTGCTGAATCTGCTTTCTCTGATATTTCAAGAAAAAT
>JAFGPE010000133.1 GCA_016926055.1 Candidatus Woesearchaeota archaeon
CCTGAAACATGGCTGTTGTCATTCGGCAGGGATTTTAAAGCTTTCTGAAGCCATTTGAGCAGAAAACCCCAAAATTTATATAAATCAGGTGTTCTTGCAAATAGGATGGTTAATCAAACAAAAGGTCTGCACCACCAGCACATCAGGAAGAGGATTCACAGCAAGCACGAAGAATACCCCCATCCTGATAAGTTCAAGAGATTTTATGACAACTTCATATATGTGGTGGTAATCATTGCGCCGGTTACAAATCTTCCCCAATTACTCAGGGTGTGGATTGAAAAGGATGCTTCAGGTGTATCATCACTCTCGTGGTTTTTGTTTTCCGGAGTTTCAGTAACCTGGCTGCTATACGGTTTTTTGCACAAGGATAAGCACATCTTGTTGATGAATGCAGCCTTGATGATAATTCAAGTGATGATTGCAGTCGGTGCGATTGTATATGGATAGATTACTTGGTCTGAAGCTGAGATATAGGCAAAATTAATATATACCCTTTTCTATTCAGCCTTTTATGGTTACGTATCTTGAGGAGATAAAGCAACTGGAAGATGAGATAAGGAATACTGACTACAACAAAAAGACTCAGCACCATATCGGCCTTGTAAAGGCGAAGATTGCGAGGTTGAAGGAGAAGCAGGAAACAAGGGTCAGGAGCAAGAAGAAAGGAGAAGGCTATTCTGTGAGGAAATCAGGAGATGCCTCTGTTATTCTTTTGGGTTTTCCATCCGTTGGAAAATCAACGTTGTTGAACGGATTAACAAGCGCAAACTCTACTGTCGCGGCTTATGCTTTCACAACACTGACTGTAATTCCCGGACTGATGGAGTACAACTTTGCAAAGATTCAAATCCTCGACGTGCCGGGAATCGTTGAAGGAGCTGCGATGGGCACCGGCAGAGGCAAGGAAGTATTATCTGTTATGAGGAATGCCGACCTTGTTCTTATGCTGGTTGATGTAAGTGAGCCAAAGCATCTAGCTGTACTAAAAAAAGAGGTACATGACTCAAACATTCGCCTTAACCAGAGAAAGCCTGACGTGAGAATAAAAAGAACTGCGAGAGGAGGCATAAGGATAGGGAACACAGTAAGGCTTACAAAGATAGACAACAGGACAATTGAATCCATACTGAGGGAATTCAAGCTCAATAATGCTGATGTTCTCATAAGAACGGACATAAGCGATGACCAGCTTATCGACGTCATAGAGGGAAACAAAGTCTACATTCCCGGCATAACTGTTCTGAATAAGATAGACATGATTGATAAAGATGCGCTGAATAAAATAATGAAGGAAACAAACGCAGACATTGCAATATCTGCAGAAAAAAAGACCCATCTTGACCAATTAAAGCAATTAATCTTTGAAAGGCTGGACTTCATAAGGCTTTTCCTCAAGGAGCCGAGAAAGCCAGCCGATATGGAAGTTCCATTGATAATGTTCAAGGGCTGCACCATAAGAAATGTCTGCGAGAAATTACACAAGGACTTTGTGACAAAGTTCAGGTTTGCAAGGGTCTGGGGCAAATCGGCAAGGTTCGATGGACAGAAAATCCTCAAGCTCGAACATATTCTTCAGGACAAGGACGTGTTGGAGCTGCATGTAAAATAGTTTCGATTAATTCCTTGTAGTGCCCTGCTGCCCTGCTGAATGATTTCTGAATGGGCCATGGCGCGCCTTCAGACCACATGTCAACCATAAACATAGTTCCTTGGTCCACATTTCTTAATGTTTCGAATGCCCTGTGTGCCGATGCTCCACATATGTCAAAACCGATTATCGTGTTATTCTCTGCAACCTTTCTTACAGACGAGAGCAGTTTATTGAATTCTTCTTTTCCATCATGGAACATATAATGAATGTATGGCTCATCGAGGATATCAAGGTCTATTGAGAGATGAATGAGACTTCCTTTCAAAAAGTTTGCCGGGTCGGTTTCATGGCCAAGCTTGCCATATCTGATGCCTGTCTTTTTGTTTTCACGTGAATGAGTCGTTATATCGTCTATGGCGTAGATTGATTCAAATCTTTTGTCCTTTGAAGTAAGATACAAATGCTTCGAGCAGCTTGTACTGCTTGAAGAATTATCATCCGAGTGTGCATCATACATTATTTTGACGAGGTTATTTCTTCCGCCAGCAATACTCTCTGAAACGATATGCGACAAGGAGTGTTCATTGCCGTCACCACATATCAGAACAGGGGCATAATTGATTTGCGGGGCAGTATAGTCTGGGATTTCATCAGGTATCTTTCCTTCATTCAACAATTCAGGCAAAAAGACAGCAGGTTCTCCAATAAATTCCCGTTTCTTCATTTCATCAAATATTAGCCTGGATTCATCTGATCCGCTGATATATAATTTGTAATCCATTCCAGAAAAGGGGTCAAACAACTTTTATAAGCTTTTCGTCCACAAACAATTGTGAATTTGTCATTTGGAAAACCGATTCTTTTAATATGAGCTTTGTTTGAATAGCAGGAGCACTAGGCATCTTCAACTTCAGAATCAGCACGCTGTTTAACTTTTAGTTCCCTCTCCCTTCTTACAAAGATTTTCCTTTCAACCCTCTGTCGCATCATTATCGTTATTCTTTCTCTTGTCACGTTTGCTTCATCCTGCTCCACAGGTTTCTGCTGCAGCTTGGCTATCTCCTGCCGGATTTCATTCTTATCTTTTTCCACAACCTCTGGCTCAATACCCTCTGCCGTGTTGAATGAAATGCCCGTATTGTCCTCGCCAGTTCCAACAATGTACATCGACGGCTGTTGCCCTTTTATCATTGCCCTTGTCGCGACAAAGGCAGGGTCATAGTTGTTTCCCTCAGCTCTGTCGTAGAGAATCATATCCTTGATTTCGCGCTGGGTTGGCTGGTAGAACATGTGGAGGTTATAACTGTTTTTAGCAGGGGAATAGTACGGGACGTTGCATTCCCCGCAGCAGATGTTGCCCTGGTTCTTATAACAAATGTCCTTTTCAGGCTCTCGTCTGTAGCTCATTTTTTGTCTAAATTTATAACCTCTCTCTTCTTCATGCTCATCTCAAGTATCAATTCCTCAACACTCTTTAACAGCTCATTTTTCTTCTTCTCGTTTTTGTCCTCTTCCCTCTCTTTTATCTCGTCAATCTGCTCTGCGATGGTGCTGCTGTCAAACCTGTCTTCTGCCGGCTTTTTCTCCTCTGCCTCTTCCTTCTTTTTGTACTTGACTTCCTGGTCAATCAGCTTGTCGATGTTGTCTTTTATCTCATCAGCCTTCTTCTTTTCCTCTTCCTCTTTTTTATGGTAGAGGTCTTTTTTGTTATCAGGAGAGTATAGTTCGTTTTTCTTGTATTTGTCTTCCGGGCCATCATTTCTGTGATAAAGGAAATCCTTCTCTGCAGCCGCAGGATTTGCATATTTGTCTAAAGTATCCTCCCAGGGGTCAAAGCTGTGGTACATTATAAGGCAATTTAGTGAGGATGGGTTTATATAGTTTTGGCACAATATTTAAATAATATGCTCTCTTTCCACCTGTCGGGGGAATAATGGCGAGGCTGAGGTT
Source organism: Candidatus Woesearchaeota archaeon (assembly GCA_016926055.1). Taxonomy (GTDB): domain Archaea; phylum Nanobdellota; class Nanobdellia; order Woesearchaeales; family JAADFO01; genus JAFGPE01. Next base: position 3,545 of record JAFGPE010000133.1, read on the forward strand.
TTATCCGATTAGTTTTGTGTACAAGGAGCTAGATGGACGGCCAGCGATGTTTCTCTTTGGCAGGAAGGATGATGGAAGGCACGTTTGCGTTATAGATGAGGGCTTGCTTCCTTACTTCTTTGTAAGGCTTATCGATGATGAAGCGGCAGAGGACTTTGTTGCCAGGGCAAAGGGAGTGCGCATTGAGAGAGATGATTTTCTTGCAAGGGTTGTTGATGCAGAAGCTGTGACAAAAAGAATAGGAAGAGAGGATGTGAGGTTGATAAGGGTCAGCCTGAACAGTCAGAAAGCAGTCTATCCCATAGTGAACGAATTCAAGAACATGAGCGACGTCTTTGCCATCTATGAGCATGATATTCTCTATGAAACAAGATATTCTCTGGCAAGAGATGTCACGCCTTTTGCCTTAACTGAGGCAGATGGCGACTTTATTAATTTCAGAAGCAGGGTTTCTGTTTTCAAGGCAGTTAAAGTTTTTCCTTCGACGACAGAGTATCTTAAGGATTATGATGTTCTCGCCTTCAATATATTTCTTGAGCAAAGAAAGACTGCCGCGGGGCTAAGCGAAAGCATAATCAAGGCAATAGCCATGAGTTCAAGGAAGACGCAAAAGCTTCTCTGCCTGAAGGAATTTGCCGGAAACATTACAGACAATGAACTGTTTAACACAGAGGCAGAACTCATAATGGGCTTCAAGGAGTTCATTGAAAAAGAAAAACCAGATTTTCTTGTTGGCTTTAATTCTGACACCATGGACCTGCCGTATCTGGACTCAAGAGCAAAGCACCATAACATAAAGCTTGATATCGGCTTGGATTACAGGGAGATGTGGCTTTCGAAGACAAAGGAGCTTTCAGTTGATATCAGCGGAATAACCCACATTGACATAGTGAAAACAGCACTAAGAGTATTTCACAAGGATTTCATGAGCCTAGATAAGGCATATCTCGGCTTGGCTGGTCAGGATAATGCTTTTAGCGAGGTTGTTTTTGATGCTGGCAGGATAGGCGAGCTTGGCCTTGACTACTCCAACATGATTCTTTCCATGACAGGCAGCATACTTCCGAAGATAGTCGAGCTTTCAAAGCTGGCTTCTGTCCAGCCGTTTAATGCTTCGCGCTCTGGGAGAAGACTGCTGCTCGAGTCAATACTTGCCAAGAACTTCTTTTCTTCAGGGGAGGTAATGTTAAACCTGTTCAGGAACGAGAAGGAACCACACACAAAGAAACTGCCGGTTAACTATGAGAAATCCTCGAGGATTTGTTCAAACATTGCAGAGCTTGACTTGTCAATGCTGTATCCCCAGCTCATTATGAAGAACAACCTCGGCTTTGACACAGTCAACTGCAGCTGCTGCAGGGGCAAATCGCCCATGACTTTTACGGCAGAGGAACACAGGGAAACCTGGTTCTGCAGGAAGAGAAAGAGTCTTTTTGCAACAGTTGTCGAAAACCTCTATCAGCGTTTTCAGAGAATAAACTCGCTCCTAGAGAAAAAGCCCTCTGACACTCTGAGGGCGAGAGGATTTGCAGTTGAAATTCTGCTTGACACTCTGCACCAATACCTTGGATCAGATGTGGGAAG
>JAFGPE010000134.1 GCA_016926055.1 Candidatus Woesearchaeota archaeon
CTCGTATATTATCCTCGTCGGTAGTATGGAATTTGTATAGAGTAATGGCTGTTTCGTGTAAAATGGTGATGAAAATCTAAACTTCTACTAATCCAGAACCATCCTTTCCTTCCTTCTTCCTTTTTCTCTCATCGAGATGCTTCTTTATCTTTTTATGAACAGTAACAGCATGCTCCTTTATCTTGTTCATCACTTTGTGCGCATGCTTGTCGAGAATCTTTTCAGCTTCCTTTGTTTTCTTTGCAATATGGGTGCTGGGTTGTCTCATCGAAATGTCTAGCTCGGAAATCTTGCTGTCCCACTTCTTCAGAAAAACATGGTCCCACAGCTTAAACCTGTTCGGCTGTACTGGCTTCTCGTCAGCATACCCTGTTGTGACAACAGCCTGAGGAACACAATATTCTGGAATTCCAACTGCCCTTCTCATCATCTCGTTGTCGAAAGCGCCGACCCAGCAGCCCCCTAGGCCACGATCAGTTATGGCCAGGAGCATGTTCTCGACTATGGCAGCGCAATTCTGCACCGAGTAGAGCTTTTCTCCTCTTTCCCCATAGAACTGCCTTGCACGCTGCGGTTCAGAAACCACAACGATGTGAACAGGAGCAGTTTCCATCCAGTATTGCTGGAGGCATGCTTCTGCAATTGCCCTTTTTGTCGGCTTTTCCATGACGAGGATGAATTTATAATTCTGGAGATTGCCGGCTGTCGGCGCCATTCTTCCTGCCTCCAAAATCTGTCCTATTATATGAATGGAGACTGTTTTGTCAAGGTATTTTCTCACAGAACGTCTTGTTCTTATACAGTCAAGTGTTTCCATTTCAAAATCTTTAAATACATTCCTTATATTTATAAGTTTTGATGAAGTACAAGGAACTTTGCGAAGTATATGGTGCCCTTGAAGGAACAACCAAGCGCCTTGAGAAGATTGAGCTTATTGCCGCTCTTCTGAAGAAGACAAAGGCAGAAGACATGGAGAAAACAGTGCTTCTCCTGCAGGGCAGCATCTACCCTGCCTGGGACGAGAGAAAGATTGGAGTTGCCTCTAGATTGATAATTAAGGCAATAAACACCTCATCGGGAATTTCTGTAAAAAAGATAGAGGAGGAATGGAAGAAAACAGGGGACCTCGGAAAGGTTGCAGAGAACCTGGTGAAGAGGAAGAAACAGGTTACCTTGTTTGAGAAAAAACTGACAGTCAGTGATGTTTTTAACAATCTGAGAAAACTTTCCGAGCTCGAGGGCGAGGGAACAGTTAACAGAAAGCTCGGCCTGATTAATCAGCTCCTTACTTCTGCAGAACCTCTTGAAGCAAGATACATCATCAGGACTGTTCTGGAGGAGCTTCGTGTCGGAGTAGGAGATGGCTCGATAAGGGATGCTATCGTCTGTGCTTTTTTTCCTGAGACAAAGGAGATGAAGGATTCTGACAGGGAGCGATATGCTCTTTTCGTCAATGCTGTCCAGCACGCATATGACGTTGCAAATGATTTTGGCGCTGTGGCAAGGGCTGCATTGGCTCACGGATTAAATGGCCTTGAAAAGATATCTATGGCGGTAGGTCAGCCGATAAAGGTTATGCTTGCACAGAAGGTAAGGGATGTTTCAGAAGGTTTTGAGAGGGTGGGAAAGCCTGCCCAGCTCGAGTATAAGTACGATGGATTCAGGACACAGATTCACAAGCATAACAATAGGATAACCTTATTCACTAGAAAGCTCGAGAATGTGACAAACCAGTTCCCTGAAATTATAGATTATGTTGGCAAACATGTCAAAGGAAATTCATTTATCCTCGATGCTGAAACGGTCGGCTTTGACCCAAAGACAGGAAAATATATGCCCTTCCAGAGCATCTCTCAGAGGATAAGGCGGAAGTACAGCATAGGAGAGCTTTCAAAGAAGCTTCCTGTCGAGGTCAATGTTTTTGATATGCTGTTCCATGATGGAAAAAGCTTCCTGAAAGAAGCTTTTTCCGAAAGAAGAAAGCTTATCGAGAAGATTATTGACGAGAAGCCGAGGCAGATTATTGTTGCAAGGAGCATCATAACTGATGACGTGCAGGAGGCAGAATCTTTTTACAGGGAATCCCTTGCAAAGGGCAACGAGGGAATAATGATGAAGAACCTTGATGCTCCATATAAGCCGGGCTCAAGAGTCGGTTTTATGGTAAAATTGAAACCAATAATGGACACCCTTGATTTAGTCATAGTTGGAGCAGAATGGGGTGAGGGAAAACGAGCCAGTTGGCTTACAAGCTTTACTGTTGCCTGTATCAATGACGATAATGAATTCCTTGAGATTGGAAAGGTTGGCACAGGGATAAAGGAACTAGAAGGGGAAGGGACGACATTCATGCAGCTGACTGAGCTGTTAAAGCCCTTAATCATTTCAGAAAAGGGCAGAGAAGTGACCATCAAGCCAAGAATTGTTATTGAAATCAGCTACGAGGAGATACAAAAAAGCCCAACTTATTCTTCAGGATTTGCATTAAGGTTTCCGCGGCTTGTTAATCTAAGGGAAGAGAGAAACCCCAGAGAGATAAGCACAATCGACGAGGTAGAGGAATTGTATTTCGGGCAGAGGGGATAATCAGTACTACAGTTCTTAGTGCCACTTCAGAAAGGTTAAATTTAAAAATAAGTGCCAAACCCGACAATTTATAATGACAATTTTAATTTATTCAGAGAACAATCTGGACCTTGAGGGTATAATCAAAACATCGAGTGCACCCGATGTGCAGAAAGATGCTCTTTTCCTAAAAAAGCTAGCCGATAGATACATAAATAGCCAATCATATATTCCTCAGCTAAATAAAGCAATAAATGCAATCTTGGATAGGACATCAAGAAGATCCTCCCGAATAACAGGAAACGATTACGCCTTGTTCATACAGACAGCCAAGCCGCGAGCAGACATGGGTGCTGCACATATGGAAAA
>JAFGPE010000014.1 GCA_016926055.1 Candidatus Woesearchaeota archaeon
GTTTTATCATTCATCTTAGTAGTCACTCTCTTTATTTATAAAGAATAATTTTAATCTTATTGACATGGAAAGAATAATGTTGCAGCCAGAACAAATCATAGTTCCTGACGAGTATGAATTAGGAGATGAATCAATCTTAAAAATATACTTCAGGGTATTTGATAAAGGGCATGGTGGAGATTTGCCTCCTGCAATTGTTACAAAAGCAGGCTCAATTCAAGGATTTAAAGAAAAATTGGAAGAATGTTATGGAGATTGGGAAACGAGAAATCCAGATGATGTTGCAGCAAGGAGAAAAGATTATATTGAACTCTTTGGAATATTAAATCAACACCCATATATGTTAATAGATGGGAACCATAAAACTGCTGCTGCAACATTAACTCACAACCGAATTTCTGCGTTGGAACTTCAAACTGACATTGACTTTGAAGAAATTCAAAGAATGATAGAACTTGGAGAACTATTTGATTTCAAAAGACCTGAAAGAAATTTGGATAAGTTAAGAGAAAGTTATGTGGCTCAGTGTTTAGGTTTACCAGGTAGCACGCTTCCTCCAAGTCTAACTCTTGGAACTCATTCTCTGTTAAAATATACAAAAACAATTAGAGAAAGGGTTGATGACTTAACATCTAGTGGAGATTTGCCACAATATATGATAGAAAGATATCGCAGAGGCAAATAATTCTTCTTTACGAAGTGAATACTATTAGTTGCAAAGCAACTATGCGACCCGTTTTTTTCTTTTTATTTCTCAGAAACAAAACTTATATTTAAACCAACCAGTAAGATTTTCCGACGAAATCGGAAGAAGTACGAATACGAGAAGTTTATTTGCTAAATTCTTTTCTTTTAATCTCAAAATAAATGCTTCCTGATTTTTTGCTAATCCATTTATTTCCTTTTTTAACCAGAATTTTTCTATCGTTTTTTGTTTTCTTCACAATCCTGAATCCTATTTTCTCATAGAGACATATCGCATGCTTGTTTTCTGTGCAGGTATCGAGTTTAATTTTCTTGAAGCCTTGCTTGAATAACTTATTCAGAAATAGTTTCATTGCATCTGTACCATGCCCTTTTCCATTATACTTTTTCCCAAGATATATTCCAATTTCGTCTTTATTCAAAACAAGATAACCAATAAAATCCTTGTTCTGATAAATCCCGAAAAGTTTTAATCCGCCTGTAGAATCAAAATGTCTTTTCATCTCACCGGCTGAAGAGAATTTCATCAGTTTATCTGCAATTCTGAAGTATTTTATTGTGTCAACGTCTCTGTAGAATTCAAACAATGTTTGATAATCCTCTTTTCTTAAGCCTTTCTTTAACCTAATCACAAGAAATGCAAAGAACAAATGACTATTTATAATTTATTGAAAAAATAAAAAACTAAATCATCTCCTTAACTTTCTTCACTATGTCTTCCGGCTCCAATCCCTGGTAGGTTATCTGCTCCTGCAGTCCTCCCATTCCTGGTCGATAAACGCCCATGTGGTCGAACCTAGGAGTAAATCCTCTTTTCAGGAACCAGCTTCCCATCTTTGAGCCAAGTCCGGTCTTCTCGTTCTGCGCCTCAACTACAAGGACGAAGCCAGAAGAGCCTATCTTCTTCAGCATCTCCTCATCAACAACATTCAATAATGGCTTATTGATAAGGCCAACCTTGATTCCTTCATTTTTGAGTTTTTCAACAGCGTCAAGGCTCCTGTAGAGCATATCTGAGCCATAGCTTACAATATAGCCTGCTTCTCCGTCTCTAATCACTTCGTCCTTCCCGCTGAACTCATAATCCTCCCCAAAAAGGATGGTTCCATCCTCTTTCAGTATCTGAGGCGAGGAAGACCTTGTTGAAAATACAAAGCGCAGCCCTTCCTCATCGATGACCTTCCTGAGGACCGCTTTCATCTGCCCCGCATCTGCCGGGAAATATATCTTGACATTTTTCTCCTCAGGCAGCACGCAATCAACAAAGAAGATGTTTATTCCAAAATGGCTCGTATTGTCGCACATGTCGTCAACTCCTGCATGGGAAAAATGGAAGAGCACATTCGATTTGTTTAGTGCAGCCATCCTTATTTCAGATATGAGCATTTCCGAGAATGCTGAGAATGTTCCTGCAACGCCATGGTACCCTTCTTTGTTTCCAAAACCTGCTGCAACAGAGAAAGCGCATCTTTCCATCACGCCTGTGAGTCGATATATTTCAGGATGGTCCTTGCCTATGACGTTAAGACCACAGCTCCCTCCTAGATCTATGCTGTTCACAAGGTAATGGCTTTTTTCTTTTCCCTTCAGTATTTCACTCATTGCCTTTCCAAAGACGCTCCTGTTTGCCTCTTTCTCCTTTGTACTGCCTGAATACTCCTTCTTTGTTCCGAGCTTCTTCTGCTCTTTCAGGATCTTAACAGCTTCTGTATAGCCTTTCTGCTCAAGATACTTCACGGCAGAATCAACAGGAACAACATCATGCGCTTTTGGAGTGCCCTCGACATCAGGAATGGAAGGAGCCATCTTTCTTTTGACTACTATTGCCACAGGCCCTTTGGAATTCACTCCCTTGACAATTTTGTCCAAAAGCTCCTTCACGTTCTCGCCGTCTGCAACAAATGTTTTGAAGCCTTGGCCATTGAGAGTCTTCTCTATTTCATATCCTTTCATGTATTGCTGGGGATGCCCCTCTATTGTAACATTATTGTCGTCAACAAGCCACAATACATTCAGGTTCCGGGCAACAGCATATCTTGCAGCTTCCGCCGCATCCCCTTCCATGAGTGAGCCGTCGCTTGTATGGACTGCAACCTTAACCTTTTCCCTCTCCGAAACGCCATCCATGAATGCCTCGAGATGACCCAGTCTTCCTGAACTGTTTGATATTCCAAAATCCAAATCCAGCTCCGGATGTCCAAACAGCCCCTTCTGGAACTCCCTGTAATTGAACAAATCCTCTATCTTTCTTTTCGGAAATCTCTCATCCAGTGCAGCCATCATGTATTGTATAGCCACTCTGTGGCCTGCCGCATCGTCAATGTAATGGTAGACAAGACCTGCCCTTTTAAGTGCATCGAGGATTACAACCTCGGGAACAATATCGTATGCGCCTCCTGTATGCCCTCCAAGGCCTTTTGCGTTTGCAAGAGCAGTCATGAATACGAGGCCATCTCTTACAACCTGTATGTTTGTTTTCAGCTGGTTAATATCAGCAGCCTCTGCAGTGCTGAACTTCAGTGGCTTGTATTTTGTCATGTCAATCGGAAATTTCATATTTTCATCCCCCTCTGTGTTTGTTAATGTTCCAGATTAAAGGGCTTTATTTAAATGTTACGGAAACATTTTTAAACTTAACAATAAAACCATTTAGCCATGAATGAAGACCTTACAAAAAAGCTGAAAGAAAAGCTGGAGTTGCACAAGAAGCTCAGGATTCTTGCGTCAGGAGATATTCACGGAGACACGAACCTTGCGAAAAAACTTGCAGAGAAGGCGGAGAAAGAGAACGTTGATTTGGTGATTCTCTGCGGCGATTTGACAATGGCTGAGCAGTCCACAGACAATATCATTGGCCCTTTTGTCAAGAAGCACAAGAAGGTTCTCTTGATTCCTGGCAATCATGAGAGTGTTGCAACTGCCGATTTTCTTGCAGAAGTGTACGGGGTAAAAAATATCCACGGGTATTCTGTCAAGTACAAGGATGTCGGAATCTTTGGGGCAGGGGGGGCAAATATAGGCATCAATCAGCTCGATGAAAAGGAAATCTATGATTTATTGAAGAAGGGCTTCAACAACATAAAATACCTTGCAAAGAAGATCATGGTTACACATGTCCATCCGACCGGCACAAAGATGGAAAAATTCACAAGCATCTTCCCCGGAAGTCCTGGCGTGAAAAAGGCAATTGACAAATTGAAGCCGGATTTATTGCTTTGTTCCCACGTCCACGAGGCAGAGGGCATTGAAGAGATGGTTGGAAAGACAAAGGTAATAAATGTCGGAAAGAAAGGAAAGATTATAGAGATCTAGATTTCTTCCACAACATATCAAAATATTCATCAAGCATCTTGGCGAAGTCAGCATTATCCGCATAAATGCTTATCCTGTCCTTTGTGTTTCTCGGATTTACTATTGAGATTCTGGCAAGCTTCCCATCCGAGATGACAATCCTTAATGATTCCACAGGATAATATCTTACTTGAATTCCTCTCCTGATATCTTCCTTTATCAGCTTAATATTCTCCCTCTTTGTCGCAATAAACATTATCTTCACTCCTTTCTTCAATGCTTCATTTGTAATCCTTATCATTGAATAAGGCATATCGTCATAAGTGAAGATGTATTTTATATACTTCTTCGCAGAAGACAAAAGATGATCCCTTAACGGTTCTGTGTATTTCTTTCCTGCCACGACAGATATCTTCTCAATTATTTTTTTTTCTATTTTCGTTTTTTTTATTCTTTTGAGTTCTTCTGTTAGTTCTACTTTTAATCGACTATACTCGTTCAATTTAAAATTAGTAAAATTATTTAGTGCAATCTCTGGGTTTACCGGCTGAAATATCTTCGGGTTTAGCGGTAGCACTGTCACAAATCCCTTATCTTCTAAAGTTTCCAGCGCCTGATATGTTTTGCCATGCGGAACTCTTGACAGCTTTGACAGCTTCCCCCCTGGCAGCTCTCCTTCCTTCAGAAGAGTGGAATAAACCATTGCCTCATATTCAGTAAGCCCGAACTTTTTCAGCTTTTCTATCATACTACTACTAACAGTAGTTACTACTATATAAATATTACTGTCTGTTCTCAAGCGACATGAATCATATAAAATGGAGAAAGCTGGGAAAATGGAAATACTCTGTGCTCTTCAAGAGCCTGGACATTACGTCAAAAAGGAAGAATTTTCTGAGACTTGCCGGAATAGATTACAGGATACACAATTATATCTATATCAATAACGAGGTTCTTTTGAGCGAAGACGATTTCCAGAATCAAAAAGATGTTTATTTGAATGCTTACAAAAAAGACAACAAGTTCTTCACTAAATACCTAGGGCGTTGCCTGAAGCATTGCAATAATCTTGTTAACTTCTCAAAGAGGGTTAAGCGCCAGGACGTAAAGCGCTTAAGCAAAGAAGATTTGCTTAGCCTGTTCAGAGAATATGTTTATAAGTTCAAGTGTGCTGGTGCATTTCTGACATGCTTTCAGTCACTCGATTCTGCCCTTAATGAGCTGGTGATAAATTGCCTAGCAGATTTCTTAGACAACGATAAATTAATTGATGATAATATCAGATTGATAATTGTTCCTAAGAAAAGGGTCATGATGTCTCAGGAGAAATATGACCTGCTCAAATTGGCTCACTTCATTCAATATAACAATCAGCCTTTTTATTCGCCGATTGTCAAAAGAAGAATTAATCACCATCGCTTAAAATATTCCTGGATGAATACATACTTGTATGTTGGCTTGCCCCACGACAATGACTATTATGTCAGCAGATTAAAGGAATTGCTGAGAAAGGACTGCGGAAAAGAAATCATCAAAATAGAAACGATGGAAAATTCTGATAAAAAGAAGGCGAATAGAACGATAGGGACATTCAAAAAAAATAAGCGGTTGTATGGTCTCGCGAATGTTATTCGGGATTTTATCTGGCTGAGGCCGTATAGAATCGACATTCACAATATTGTGTTCAGTAACCTTATTCCTTTTTTTACTGAGATTGCAACCAGAGTTGGATTAAGTCTTCAGGAATTGTTAGCTCTGACAGAAACAGAGATAATTGATTCTGTTCGTGGCAAAACAACTGACAAAACAACAATATGTGATAGATTGAATGATTTTTGCTTAATCAAGCAAGATGAAAAAATTGAGATTCTTTCCGGCAAGGAATTGCTAAAAGCGAAAGAAATGTTCAGGGAAGATTACAGTGATGTACGAGAGGTCAATGGAAGAGCGACATTTAATGGAAATGCTAAAGGCAAGGCAAAGATTATCCTGAACTTAGATGACATGAATAAGGTTGAAGCAGGAGATATCATGGTGGTTCCGATGACCGATCCAAATTATGTGCCAGCGATGGAAAAGGCAGCTGCTTTTGTTACAGATGAAGGAGGCATTCTTTGCCATGCAGCCATTGTCAGCAGGGAGATGAAAAAGCCCTGCATAGTCGGTACCCACATAGCTACAAAGGTATTCAAGGACGGAGATTTTATCGAACTGGATGCGAATACAGGGGTTGTGAGAAAGGTTGGTTGATTTCTTCCGCAACATTTACTCGCCAAAGAAGTTGAAACCCAGTTCAGGAAACAGAAGATCTCCTCAAAGGTTGTTTCCGAGAGTGTGAAATGGGCAAGAAGAAGGTAGTCTAGGGATACTTTGTCTTCCCTGTGCTGACAATTAATTTTCTTATTAATAATTATGAAGCGGAAAAAGGGAGCTGTGTCCCTTTTTCCGCTAATGGCGTTTCCCTTGAGCATTATGCTGCTGCCTTGCCCTGCTGATAGTTGTCAGAGTACTGTGGTTGATTATAGCTGTTCATCTGAACA
>JAFGPE010000135.1 GCA_016926055.1 Candidatus Woesearchaeota archaeon
AAAAATGGCTCCGATGTATTGTATATTACTTCCTTCTTTCCTGCGATTAAGGGCGTGTTGATTGTAAGCAGATGCGAAAGATTGTCAATCAGAACAGGCCTTTGGGGATATGCTTTCCATATCTCTGCAGGATACTTCAGAAAATATTTTCTGCCAGAGCACAAGAAAGTCATGCCGTTTCTTTCTTCTATTGTTTTTATTCTCATCATGGTGACGATTTTCTAATAATATAAAAATTTTTTGATATATATTTTCTTAAATAACAAAACTTAAATACTTCTGCTTTGAAACAGATAATAATGGATAATCTGAATAAGCTCATATCTCTTGTGAAAGGAAAGGATGTTAACCTTATAACTCACTGGGATTCCGATGGAGTTACCTCTGCAGCCATAATCTACCATCTGATACACGATTATGCAAAATCAATACATACTTCATCAAAGGGCGATGTTTTTCTGGTCGAAAAAAAAGATCTTGAGGGCGACCCCGATATGATAATTTCTGTTGACATCCAACCGAGCCCGGAGCTTGACCCTGAAAAGACAATATACATTGACCATCATCCACATCCCAACCCAGAGCTTTATAGGCTCTCGGTCCATGACCCGAAATCGCAGTCGACATCCTTGCTAATCTGGCAGGAGCTCATCCCTGATACAAACGACCCTTATTACATCTTTCTGACTCTGGTAGGATACTTTGGTGACGGCGGCTCAAGGGACAATATTCCAGAAGCCCTGCTTGCCAAGGCAAACAGCCTTATTCCTGATTTGATGCACAAACGACCCTCTCATTATAATGGCAGTTATTATTATGACATTGAAAGATACGTTTCTCTCCTTAACACAGGAAAGAGAATGCACTGGTCAGGAGATATTCCGCTCGAGATGCTCAAGAACATAAAGCACCACGATTTATTTATAAACAACATACATCCTATTGCAAACGAGCTTGAGAGCTACAAGCAGGAATTAAGAACGCTTTATGGAATGAATGTCGAGCTTAATGATATTGGCCATTTGCAGTATGGAATAATCCAGTCAGAAAGAAATATTCAAGGAGTTCTTTGTGCAAGGTTCATGAAGGAAAAGCCGGTATTGGTCCTGAACAAGTTCAACGGCAGTATCATTGGAAGCTTAAGGGTCCCTGATGAGCTCGACTTTGATGCAGGAAAATATCTTGCAGGATTTAACGCAGAGATTGATTCATTTGTTGGTGGTGGCCATGAGAAGGCAGGCGGCCTTACAATCGCAGAGAAGGACCTGGATAAGTTTATTGGACTGCTGAATGAGAAAAAGAATTATTAAACCTTTCCCACAACTTCTTCCTTTCTTATCTGCTCCACATTCTCAGCAATGCTCTTCAACCCCGTCTCCAGGGAATCTGGATCTGCAATCCTGTTATGCGTCCAGGGGTAGATTATCCACCTCTTGTCGAGGCTTGAAAAAGGATTCACAAAATAGATGCTCAGGAGAGGGTATTTCGCAAGCTCTGTCCACTGCATCACCATCCTCTTCATGTTGTCAGCGGTATTGAAACAGATGATTGAAAACTTCATCTCCTTGTTTTTGGAAATCTCATTTATTTCATCAGTGATATTCTCCATGAATGGGTCTATAAGAAATGTGTGCAGTTTCGCCTTGTAATTGACCTCGAGTCTTGCCTCTTTCTGGCTAATCCCTGTTATGGATTTTCTTATCAAATCCTGGTTTTCCACATAGGTCTTAGTCCACTGCAACAGAAACTCTGTCGTTTTGTCCATCTGACCAGAAATCTTGATTATTGTTTAAATAATTATCGGAAATAAAATTTCGTTCTCTGAAATAACTTCATTGGTTAAAATATTGCCTCAGCATTATTAAGAGAGGATATCTACTTTCAAGTAGATAAATCAGAAACGTTTAAAAAGCAATTAGCATTTCCCAGGAATTTGAATGAAAACCGCAGATTCAAAACTAGACGATTTTGTTGGGAGAATCAGGAAGCTATATCTTTCTATAATTGAAGAAATCACTAATCCCGTCATACTTACCACAGAAAAAGAACCTTTGCCTGATGACTCAGCGCCACCTTCCTCTGTTACTGGAAGCATCGATGACATTCTAGTCGAACAACCACAATCTGAATTTGCAACAAAGCTTCAGCGCATTCACAATTCTTTATATAAATTTCTTACTGATGAAAAAACATTCACGACAACAAGCAGGCGTATTGTAAAAGACGTCGGAAACTATCTGAGCGACCCTGTTCGCTTGAAAGCCATTGGTGCATTGGTTGGTTGTGTTGCAGGAATAACGATGCTTAAGAATTCATTGCCAGAAATAACGGAATATTTCAGGGAGATATTTCCATCGCTTACAAAAGAGACAATCTCATTGGCGGTTGATACTGTTTCAAATACAGTTCTTGCACCTATTGGCTTTTGGATCTCAGAATATGCTCACAATAACAGGCTAAACAAAAAGGAATTTGCAGGACAGGTTGCCTTTGCTTTTCTCTGGGGCATAGCCAGACATTATGTTTATACTGGCTTAAGCAATTTTGATGAATTGACCACTCCCAATGCACTCTTGAAAACAAGTCTTTATACTGCATACTATACAATTTACGGCGGCATTTATGGTACGTTTACCGTTTGGTTGAAAAAGGCCTGCAGCGGAATCGATTCTTCAGAAGAAGCGAAAGGTTTTGACAAAAATCTCAAAAAGAAGCTGTATGCACTCGCCAAAGACCCTGAAACGCAGTTCAATTGGGCATTAAATGTTCTCAATATGTTTAATCCATGGACTGAAAGCAGAGCACCAATTGCAGGAGGCCTGCTTATACACTACAACACAAGAATATTGAAGAAATATCCTGGGGGAAATACTTGATTCCTTATCTTTTCAAATATCCTCAATTGGAATCTTTCCGCCTTTCCTTATTTCCTGCAGCCACATCAGGCCAATCTTTATAAGTTCTTTGTTGAATCTGTCACTGACTTTGTACGTCTTTTTATAAAGGTCATAATAGATTAGCCCCATGCTTTTCATCGGCGTAACAATCCTGTCATAGAACTGCCTTTTGTTATAGCTCAATTTGACTTTCTTGCCCTTATAAGGTTCTTCATCAATCTCTGCAATCAGCTCTCCTTCATGAAGCTTTGTCGCGAAGAAGGACATTTCCGTCTTATTGATCTCGCCGCCTTTACCCTGCATCTCCTTAATGAGAAGTTTAGCAACTATTTTCTGCTGTCGTGTTGCAAAAATTATCTCATATATGTCTTCCGGCAGGTTAAACCTGTCAAACAGCACTACCATATAACACCCCTGTCATCGTGGATGTTAGACTAGTATATAAATCTTACCATTTGTTGTGTTTTCGTCACAACAAACCAAAAATCTTATAAATGGCACCACAATCCTGAACATCATGGCAAAGATTACAAAGGACATGAAGCTTGGAGACATTGTGCAAAAGTTCCCTGAATCAGCTTCAATCATGGCAAAGCACGGTTTGCATTGCATAGGTTGCCATATCGCTGCATGGGAAAGCTTGGAAGATGGTTGTACTGCTCACGGAATGTCTGATGAGGAGATAGAATCTCTTCTTAAGGAGATAAATGATGGTATAAAAGAACACAAAGGTGATTAAAATAGCAAAATTTAAGATAGAGGTAACAAGCGAATGCATAGGTTGCGGCGCCTGCACACAGTGTGACAACTTCGAGGTTGTCGATGAAGATGAAAAGAGAATTGCTAAGCCGAAGCAGGCACTTGTCGACTCACTTGAGTGCAACCAAGATGCTGCAGACACCTGTCCTGTCAGTGCAATAAAAATAACCAAGCTTTAACTTTTGACATATATTTTTAATAATCAAAAACTTTAAATATCAGCTAAATTCTTTAAATTTCAACATATTGGGCTTAATTTTTTTTCATAGTACAATATGTTGTATATCAGGCGAAAATGAGATGCCCATTCTGCAACCACGAGGAAACAAAGGTCACCGACAAGAGGGAGACTGGTTTCGGTACAACAACCCGGAGAAGGAGAGAATGCCTGAAATGCAGAAAACGCTTTACAACCTATGAGAGGATAGAGCTCATAAACATAAGGGTTATAAAGAAAGATGGTTCGAGGGAGCAGTTCAGCAGGGAAAAGATAAAGAACGGCATTGTCCGTGCATGCGAGAAAAGGCCGATAAGCATTGACAAGATTGAGAAGATTGTTGATTTTGTGGAGGCCGAAATCAGGGGCGAGAACCAGAAGGAAATAAGCACGGCAGCCATAGGCAACATGGTTATGAAGAGGCTGAAGAAGCTGGACGAGGTTGCATACATACGCTTTGCCTCTGTTTACAGATCGTTTGCAGATGTTGATTCATTCAAGGAGGAGTTGAAAACTCTGTCTAAAAGGGGGAGAAAAAAATGTCTCAGGGCGTGACCAAGGTTAAGAAAAGGGACGGCAGGATTGTCAAGTTTGATGAGCAAAAGGTCGTGGAAGCAATATACAAGGCGGCTGTTTCAGTCGGCGGCCAGAACAGGCAGCTCGCAAAGGAGCTTGCAGGCAAGGTCGTTAAGGAAGTCAACAGGAGCTTCAAGGAGAAAATCCCGACTGTCGAGGATGTGCAGGATGCTGTTGAAAAAGTCCTTATTGAAACAGGACACGCAAAAACAGCAAAAGCATACATTCTTTACAGGCAAAAGCGCAAGGAGATTAGGGAGGCAAAGCTTGCTATTGGAGTTGAGGATGACATAAAGTTAAGCGTTAACGCATTAAAGGTTCTGGAGAAGAGATACCTGAGAAAGGATGAGAACCGGAAGGTTATTGAAACTCCAAGAGGGATGTTCAAGAGGGTTGCTGAAAATATTGCGGCAGTGGATTCCCTTTACAACAGGAAGGCAAACGTGAAAAAGACATCAAAGGAATTCTTTGATATGATGCTTGCCCTTGAATTTATGCCTAACTCACCCACGCTGATGAACGCTGGAAGAGAATTGCAGCAGTTGTCAGCCTGCTTTGTTTTGCCGGTTGAGGATTCCATGGAAGGAATCTTTGACGCGATAAAGAATGCTGCTTTGGTTCACAAGTCCGGCGGTGGTACCGGATTTTCATTCTCGAGGCTGAGGCCTCGGGGCGATATCGTTAATTCAACAAGCGGCGTCGCTTCTGGCCCGTTGTCCTTCATGAAGGTATTCAACGCTGCAACAGAAGTGATAAAGCAAGGAGGTACACGAAGAGGGGCAAACATGGGAATATTAAGGGTGGATCATCCTGACATCCTTGACTTCATCGTTGCGAAGGAGAAAGAAAATACGCTTAATAACTTCAACATCTCGGTTGCGATAACCGAAGAATTCATGAGGGCGGTAGAGGAAAACAGGGAATACAACCTTATTAATCCCCATGATAAGGTACCTGTCAACAGGCTGAATGCAAGAAAGGTCTTTGACCTCATCGTTACGCTTGCATGGAAGAACGGCGAGCCAGGGATAATCTTCATTGACAGAATAAACCGGGATAATCCAACACCAAAGCTTGGCGAGATAGAGAGCACTAACCCTTGCGTCACAGGAGACATGTTTGTGTCAACTGCTAATGGTTTTGAAAGGATGAAGGCAATTGCAGAAAAAGGCACTGCTGATGTTGTTACAGATAACAGAGTGCCATTGCGCAATGGCTCTACTCTTGTGTTGATGAAAGAGAAAGGAGTAAAACTATGCAAGGCAACGGATGCATGGAGCAGTGGCATAAAGGAAACATTTAGGTTGATCACAGAGAGCGGATATGAATTGAAAGCAACCAAAGACCACAAGATAATGACAGCTGACGGTTGGACTGAGCTTGAGGATTTAAAGCCGGAAAGCAAGGTATTGATTCAGGCTGGAAGAGGAAGCTTTAATGAAAAAGAAGAACTTCTGTTTGATGTTGATAATGCATTCATAGGAAACAATGGGAGGGTTTATAATTTTAACTTCCCGAAGAAATGGAGCTTGGAGCTTGGTCAGACAATGGGCTGGCTTATTGGCGATGGTTGGCTTGTTGACGATAGAACAGGTTTTACTTTCGGCAAGAATGATATTGAATCATTGAAATACCTTAAGCCAATAATAAACAAATGGTATAACAATGAAATTAGCGAGATAAAAAGAAGCAACAGCGTATTTCATCTTTCATATCATTCCAGGTATTTTGTTGATTTCTTCAAAAAGCTAGGGGTGGATCTATGGAATGCAGAGGAAAAAAGGGTTCCTGAGAGCATCTTTACGGCAACAAAGGATGCGGTAATAGGGTTCCTGCAAGGGCTGTTTACATCAGACGGCACAGTGAACATAAGAGAAGGAAAGTCTGCATATGTAAGGCTGACATCTAAGTCATTAAAGCTGCTGAAAGATGTGCAGCTGCTGTTGCTCAACTTCAGAATAAAATCTAAGATTTACAACCGAAGCAGGAAGCCAAGAGAAAGCTTCAGCTATATTGCAAAGAATGGAGAGAAGAAAAACTACGTTTCTGACGGAGTGTGCTTCGAGCTGCAGATATCAAGAGATTCTGTGTGCATTTTCCTTGGTGAGATTGGCTTTATGAACAGCAGGCACAAGGAAAAGACTGACAAGCTAAGAGAGCAGGGATATTATGCCGATGTGTTTGAGGAAAGAATAAAGGCGATAGTTCCTTGCGGCAGTGAGGAAGTATTTGATTTAACAGAACCCATGACCCATTCTTTTATCTGCAATGGCATAATTGTGTCGAATTGCGGCGAACAGCCCCTTTTGCCTTATGAGGCATGTAACCTCGGTTCGCTGAATCTTGCAAAGATGGTGAAGGAAAATGAGGACGGCAAGTCAGAAATTGACTGGAACAAATTAAAAAAGACTGTCCACAAGGCAGTGCATTTCCTCGATAACGTGATAGACGCAAGCAAATTCCCTCTGGAAAAAATAACACAGATGGTGAAGCTTAACAGAAAGATAGGTTTGGGAGTGATGGGGTTTGCAGATATGTTGATTCTTCTTGGAATACCCTATAATTCAGATGAGGCGGTTGAGACAGCAGAAAAGGTGATGAAGTTCATCCACGAGGAAGCAAGGGCAAAATCAGCAGATCTTGCAAAGGAGCGAGGCTCATTTCCTTCATTTAAGGAAAGTATATTCAAGGACGAACCTCTGTTGAGGAATGCGACAACAACAACAATTGCTCCGACAGGTACAATAAGCATCATTGCCAACAGCTCTTCTGGAATCGAGCCATTGTTTGCCATAAGCTTCATAAGGAATGTGATGGACAACACGGAAATGCTTGAGGTAAACCCCTTGTTCGAGGTCATTGCAAGGAAGGAAGGCTTCTACTCTGATGAGCTGATGAAGGAGATTGCGAAGAAAGGAAGCATTCAATATATTGATCTTATTCCAGATCATTATAGGAAGATTTTTGTGACAGCTCATGATATTGAGCCAAAATGGCACATAAAGATACAGGCAGCATTCCAGAAACACACAGACAACGCAGTTTCAAAGACAGTGAACTTTTCAAAGGAGGCAACAACAAAGGACGTGGAAGAGGTTTATATTCTTGCATATCGTCTTGGCTGCAAGGGCGTTACAATCTACAGGGATCAAAGTAGGTCAGAACAAGTATTGAATATTGAATGTGTCAACAAGAAGCCGCCAAAGATAAGGGAAACTGAGCAGGGACTAGTTGTCGATGGTGATTTTGCAGGCGGCTGTCAGCATTGTGATGTATGATGGGGTTTGTCAAAGGCAAATACAAAAGGGATTTGTCGGAAGGATTAATTCATATATATACTGGAGCAGGAAAAGGCAAGACCTCAGCTTCTCTCGGAATGGCTCTGAGGCAGGCAGGCCATAACAGGAAAGTTTGCATCATTCAGTTCATGAAGGGAGCTACCTACCTTGGAGAGCTTATTGCAATAAACAGGTTCTTGGGCAAGAACATCGAGATATATCAATTTGGAAGGGACTGTACAAGAGCCGATAAGGTAAGGGATGCAATAAGGGTCGGTTCGATGGTATGCGGCAGCTGCAGGGACTGCTTTTCTCCATTTGAGGAGGAGCAGGAGCTTACAGAGAAGGCAATGAAGTTCGCGGCAAAGATGGTTTCTTCAGGAAAGTACCATCTTGTTGTACTTGATGAAATTCTTAACTCGCTTCGCAAGGGCATGGTTAATAATTCTGATGTCCTGAAGCTAATGCTTTCGAAAGCCAAGAAAACAGAATTAATCCTTACGGGCAGAGGCGCTCCGGAAGAGATAATTGTTGCAGCAGATTACGTTACAGAAATGCAGGAAATAAAGCATCCAATGTACAAAGGCATTCCAGGAAGGATTGGGGTGGAGTACTAGGATATCGGAAAGACTGATGCCAGGTTCGACCTTTTTCAGGGCTTCATTTCCAAAATCCGAGCGGCTTCCGGTCTTTAAGCAAAGGCAGTTGATTCCTGGTCTTATCCACCAAAGAAAAATCCAAATCGGCAATTAGAACTTCTTCGGCATTCTCTTTTGCTGATGCAATTACATCTCCCGCTGGTTCAATAACCATTGAATGACCGCAATAATCCGTATCAGGAGACCTTCCGATAATGTTTTCTCCAACAATGAACAATTGGTTTTCAGCTGCTCGTGCTTTCAACAATAGGTCCCAATATTTGATTCTTACTCTGGGCCAATTTGCGATTACGAATATGCAAGTTGCACCTTGAGAAGACATTTTGCGAAAAATTTCTGGAAACCTCAAATCATAACAGATAACAACTCCGATCTTTTGACCATCCACTTCAACAAGTGAAGTTTCTTCACCTGGAGCGTAGTTCTTATTTTCACCTATTGCCGAGAATAAATGCATTTTAGAGTAATGCAAAATCATTTTTCCTTCCTTGTTGAAAAGTATGGCAGAATTTTTTGGTTTAGTATCTGTGCTTTCAGCAAATGAGCCTAGAACATAGACTTGATATCTTTTAGCCAACTCAGAAAGAAAGCCAGGGGTTTCGCCAGATAAGGTTTCAGCAAACGGTTTAGGATTCATCGTATATCCAATAGAGAACAATTCAGGAAGCACTACAAAATCAACATCTTTGCCTTTAATTTGGGAAATAAGCTCCTCAACTTTTTTAAAATTTTTTTTCTTGTTCTCCCAAGCTATATCGAACTGTAGTAATGCCACCCTCATGTTCATGATGAAGCGGACATACATTAAATAACTTTTGGAAATTAGCTTTTTCCATCATAACCTTGAAGCATTACCAGACTTCATTTACAAGCTCCTGATGAGTTACGTCTTCATCGCTTAGGCTGTTCACGACAAGGCTGCTGAATTCATAGGTCTTGTTGTCAATCTGGACCTTCATCGGAACCCCTGCGCCTCTGAGCCACATCTTTCCCTCCACAGTTCTGCTCCTGAACTCTATCACTGTAACCGGCTTGTTTTCTATGTCCTCGCTGCCAACGGCTCTTGCATAAACAATCTCGTTAACCCAATCTAGCGGCGTCTTGACATAGAAATCAGCATACTTCACCTCAAACGGCTGGTTTTTGTCATAGCACCTCTTGCTTGACCTTTCACAGTATGCCTCAGCCGTCTTTGTTTCCATGTCGAGATAAACAGTATCGATGTCTCTTTCATAATAATTCTCTATGTCTGCAAGCTTTCTTTTGATGAGGTTGCCTTTGATGAAATATGATTCTCCCATCCTGAGATTATCGCTCCAGTAGTGCATATATGTAAGGCTCTTTATGGTTCTTGATCCATCAATTATTTCCTGCACATCAGGACTTATGTCAATCTTGACTTCCTCAACAACAGGAGCCTCTTCTACCGGCTCTGGCTCCTCAGGCACCACTTCAATAGCATCTGATTCCCCGGGTGGAGTTTCTTCCTTGCACTCGCTTGCTTTCGTGACAACGCTACCGTCAGGACACACATATGTGACAGCGCAGCCACTGATAAAAATTATAACCAAGACAATCCATAACCATTTCATTTTCTTCTCCTCCTGATGCTTTTTCTTTTGTTATCAAGTTGCTGCTTGTATTCTTTAGGATAGGTTTGCTCTATTTCATCCCTCAGTTTTGTATCCACACTGCTCCTTGCCAACGAAACCATTGATGCAATGAACATTATCAGGAACATGACGCTGAACGTAAACCCCCATGCGGGAGTCAGCTTGTAGACGTAGAACGCAGATACAAAGAATCCTATGATGCTAGTCAACAGAAAGCCGCTTGTTAACGGGCCAGGCAATATCTTTCCAGCCATGATTCCACCTCTCTTTTTATGATTGTTATTCTTCTTGCTTTTTATAGTTTTAGTATAAAACTCTCAACCTTGTCTCGGGCTTTCTCCCTTTCCATCTGGTGTTTCCTGAGGAACATCGTTAGCTTGTCCACAAGAATCTGTTTAATCTCGCCAGAGAGCATGCTTCCTGACCTGTATTCGTGATAAATCTTCTCAAGCTTTCTGTCATCCTGCTCGAAGAAAGTCAGCCACTGGTAGCTTATGTCTACCTCAGGATTTCCTCCAAGCTTCCTGTGCTCCTCAACAGTGTCCTTCCCACCTGAGAAAGCATACTTCATTATCTTCTTTCTCACAGTTTTCTCGTCATCCGTGGTAAACACTGTCGCATTGTCGCCAGATGAGCTCGACATCTTTCCGTCATCGTTCATTCCTCCAAGGCCGGGAAGGAACCTGCACTGTATCGATGCCGGCTTGGGATAGCCAATCTTCGGAATAACATCCCTCGAAACCCTGAAGTGGGGATCCTGGTCAATTGCATGCGGAATAAGGCAGGGAATCTTTTTCTTGTTGATGACTGAGGGCAGGAATGCAGGAACAGCCTGCATTGCAGTATAGAAGATTGCGCCTATGTTCTGCTCGTTTGTAAATCCGAAAGCAGCCTTTGCAGTTGAGAATGTTATCTTTTTTGCAATCTTGCACGCTTCCCTGTACATCAGTCCCGCGTGCTTTGTATCGATAATGAACTTTGTCTTTTTCGGGTTAAAGCCGAGTGCAATGATATCAAGCATATTTTCTGTTGTGTATTTTTCGGTGTCTGCAAGAGTTATGTCATCCTTGAACAGGAATTTTTCCTCGTCAGGAAACTGGAACCAAAGCTCTGCGTCAAACCTATCCTGAAGCCATTTTGTGAAAATCCATGGAACCATGTGCCCGAGATGGATATTGCCGGATGGAGCTCTTCCCGTATAAAGGAAGAACTTATTTCCTTTATCATACTCATCCAGAATCCACTTTAGGTCACGATGGGCAAAGAATATTCCGCGCCTAAGGAAATAATGAAGCTCTCCTGCATTCCTTTCGATTCTGTGCAGCAGGGCATCATCTATCTTTGATACCCCGAACTCGCTTATCAGCCTGTCATAGTCAATATTGCCTTTGACTTCCCATGGCGTTACAATGAATTTGCCTGTCATGGAATAAACTAATGACAGGAATTATAAAAATGTATCTAAAGTTTGGTTAATTAACTGCCAAATGAAGATAAAAAAGCCGTGCCTGTCAACAGCTTAACCAACAAATAAAATCCTCGAAAAAAATTATATTTTTTCTTTACCACCCAATCTCCTGCCTGAATTTTGATATTGGCATCTCCTCTGTCTTGATTTCAGGCGGCTTAAACCCGGGATATTTTGTTACAAGAATAGAGAAGAATGCTTGGTGCTTTTCTATAACTTCATCCATCTCTGTTTTTTCCTTTGGCCCATCACCGAGAGCTTTTCCTATGGCTTTGATCAACCCTTCGACATTTTTTATGTCAAGTTCCTCTTCCTGCTTGACCTTTGTTGGAAGCAGGCCAATATCCCTAACATACTTAACAAGAACAGGCAAATCTGCCTGTGACTTAAGCTCAAAGTAGAAAAGTCTTTCAAGGGTTTTTGTGCAAAGATAGCCGTCATTTATGCCAATTACAACAGCCTTTCCTATGTTGTCTGTGACTCTGAGGTTGCGGAGATTGACCTCGCAGCCTTCCTTTTCAAAGATATCCCTTTCAGCTTCATTCATGCCATGTGCAATAATATTTTGCCTTAGAACCTCCTTTATCAGTTCCCTCCTTTCAAGCTTTGAAAGTTCTGCCGTGTCGAAAGAAACATTTTTCTCCTTCTTCAACTTTACAAATGGCCCAACCCTCTCAAGTATCCTGTGCTTTATCTTCTGGCCATCTCGCTTGGTTTCTGCCTCATAGACATACATGTATTTCTTCTCAGAGCTTCGGGCGTTTTTCCTTCCTGAGGCACTGCTCGGCTTCCTTGTGACTGTTTTTACACAGAAGAAACTCATAACTGAGATGAGAAAATCTCTTTTTATATATTTAATGCCAATCTTTATAAAATAGCAGTTATATTTCCTTTTTCATGAAGCACACACTCAGGATAACATTCTTCTTAATAGCAATTTTTATTCTCGCCCAGCTCATGGGCATCCTGATTGTTGGGCAGTATGTCGATGTGAAGAAGAGCGCGGAGACAGGAATAACGCAACTCAATAAGCAGGAATATATTATTGAGCCTCCAAGACTGCAGAACGAATCAATGTCTTTTGTCTACATATCTATTGCAATAATTATCGGAACGCTGCTTGTTCTGCTGATAATACGGTTCAGGAAGAGAAGGGTATGGAAGGCATGGTACTTCATGAGCGTCGTCATATGTCTGATGATGGCTTTCTCGCCTTTCGTAAGAAAGATCATCAATTCATTCTTCCCTAGCATCATAAATTATTATGCCAATATTTCTCTTGGGCTCGCTTTAATCCTTGGAATATGGAAGATATCCCGGCCAAACCCAATAATTCATAACCTTACCGAGATATTTATCTATGGAGGGATTGCGGCGCTGCTTGTTCCGATAATCAATTTATTCTCAGGGATTGCGCTGCTTATTGTAATCTCGCTCTACGACATGTATGCTGTCTGGAAGTCAAAGCACATGGTCACCATGGCAAAATTCCAGAGCAATGAAAAGGTTTTTGCAGGGCTGTTTATTCCATACGCCAGAACGGAAAAGCCCGGGAAAAAGATGAAAAAAGATGAAACACCAGTAAGAAAATCAATAATAAAAGAAAAAACAATATCTGAACCGTCGAATGCAATCCTTGGCGGCGGCGATATAGCGTTCCCTCTTCTTTTCTCGAGTGCAGTGCTGAAAACAACAGGACTCTACCTAGATGCAATACTTATAACAATCTTCTCGGCAACAGCTTTATTCACGTTGCTTTATTTCTCAAAAAAAGACAGATTTTATCCGGCAATGCCGTTTATTTCCCTTGGTTGCTTTCTCGGATTCTTGGTTAGCCTGATTTTCTAGCGAAAGTTCTAAAATCCTCGAAAATTTTCCACCAATTTGTAATTGGTGGCTGGAAAGCCGCTCGTCTTCCACAGCGGAAAATTTTCAGGAGTCCAAAAAATTTCATTTTTCGTGGGCTTCGAATTCCGATAGATATTAATACTCGCAGCACATCTCAGCTTTCAGGGGGTTGAAATGCTTAATTCACTGAAGAATAAACTTGCGAGTATAATCCACCAGGATCCTGAAAAGAATCATGATGTTCTTGGAATAATTAACCAGAGGATAGACGCTATGGAGCAGTCGATTCTTGATGGTGATGAGCTTGTCCAGAATGACCCTTCTGCCCAGCTGAGGAGGATTAATCTCGAGCTTACAAGACTGTCCCAGCTTTTGATAAGAAACTCGCAGCAGATAAGTCTTCTTTATTCATACCAGAAAAGGTTTGCAGACAGCCTGGGCCGGCAGGACGAACTGATAAAAGGATTTCAGGAACACTTGGAAGAGCTGAGCAAAGAAGTAACCTTATTAAAAAACGACAGAAAATCGCTTGAAGCGAACAGGATTAATGAGTTTGACAAGCGTCTCGAGATTATTGAGCATTCCAAGGAAGAGCTTCTGAACGTCTGCGAAAAGAGCAGGGACATAATGAAGAGCATAGACGGAAGGGAAGAGGAATTAAGGTATATTGACGAGAACATAAAAGAAAAGCTTTCTGATTTCGTGACAAGGAATGAGTTGTTGTTGACAGAGGATGCATTGAGGATAAAGATAGATAGAATTTTGCAAAAGAAATAAGACTTTGTTCAATTTGGTGCGCCGTTTATGAAACGAAACAATTACTCTAGGTTGATTCGCCAGTTTAAAAACACCTATGCCCTGCTATCCTCGCTCTCGGCAAAGAGGATGAGGATTTATAAGAACATCATTAAGAACGATGAGCGAGGTTCATTTGTCTTGTTTAATACCGGAACCGAGGATGCTGAAGCATTAATCCTGTTAAAAAAGCAGCTAAAGCTGTTATTGTTCCTGGAACAGCACATGCAGATTATAATTGAATTCCAAAAAAGCCAAGTGAAGGAGATGGGCAAGGCCACCTTTTCAGGGAAAGAGCTGAATCCGTTGTTTGATGCAGTAAGAGAAGGAAAATTAAGGTTTTCCGATGAAGTTCCATTCAGGAGAGAGGATTTTCTTGAGCTGGAGCCAATCATTTTAAAGGCAAATACGGACAATGTTCGTAATGCTCTTAGAAGAATAGTCCAGTTGTCAGAGGTTTTTAGCAAGAAGGTAAGTGCATGGATCGGTTTGTTGAATAACCAGATTGTCGCCCTCAATAGCAGGAACCCGGAAAAAAGAAGCGGACTCATTGCCAGTGTTGAAGAGGAAATCGGCCTGTATTGCGATATGCTCGAATCAAGTAACAATTTTCTCAAGGACAAAGCAATACGGGGTTATGCCGAACTGAGAAGCCTTGCAACAAAGACCAATGTAGTGAAGCTTTTCAAGAGGGCTGCTCTCGGGGGTAGCACTATATTTGCCATGCCTATTGTCGCTTCAATGATGTCAACAAGGTTTTATTTCCGCCAAGATCCAGAACTGACAGAATCATTTTTCTCCTACCGTATGGATGATTTTGTGGTGATAGCTGCCGTAACATGGTTCCTGTGCTATCTTTTTAGGGGAAAAAGAAAAATGATGAGGTCTTTTCAGATAGCATCATCATCGCTTGTGACCGCTTATTGGGTATTGGCAGAGCAATATCCAAAAATAGCAGAGTTCTTCTTTGAGATACTCGGCGAAAAATCAAGCCCTGATAATAAAGATGGACCCGTTTATATAGCAGGTCTGCTTTTTGGACTGATATCCTATGGTTTGGTTCACAAGGCAAAACTGTCTAAACGGATAAAGAAAAACCTCTCGCCGTTCTGGTTAAAATTAGTGAATACAAGTGAGCCTTTACTGGAGGCCGACTAAGCCGAATAGACCCAGCCACTCCCCACTCCCCACTGGACAACCGCGCACACAGAGTATTTAAATGACTTAGTTCAACCATCTATTGTTGTTGCATTAAGCAACCTCCCGCCCGAAAGGGTGATGAAACAAGAACCGAAAAGGAAAGGAGGGATGAGAAATGGAAGAAAAGAACCAGCCCGAGACAAGATTCAGGGCAGGAGCGGTTTCAGCCACGGTCTGGCTGAACCAGATAAAAAGGCAAAACGGTGAAATTGGTGCTTACAGGACAGTTTCCCTGGACAGAAGGTATAAGGACAAGGATGGGAACTGGAAGAGTTCTGGCTCGCTAAGAGCAAGCGATTTGCCAAGGGCAGTATTGGTGCTGAATAAGGCATTTGAGTATGTTGCCATGTCAAGGGAAGAAAGTTCAGCAGATGATGAAGCATAATGGAGAGGAGTGAGAACAATGAAGGATAAAAAAGAGATAACTTTGGGGGACTTGCCTGGAGTCGGTGCAGCAACCTGCGAGAAGCTTGCAGAGGCAGGATATAATAATGTGATGAGCATTGCAGTTGCATCTCCCGGTGAATTGGTGGAAGCGGCAGGAGTTACAGAGTCCGTTGCAAGAAAAATGATTAACGCTGCACGTGACAGCATGGAACTCGGCTTCGAGTCAGGAGACGAGCTCATGAAGAGAAGGCAGAATGTTATAAAGATTACAACAGGCGTTAAGAGCTTTGATCAGCTTATGGGTGGAGGCATCGAGACAGGCGCAATAACAGAATGCTTTGGTGCTTATGGCTCATCAAAAACTCAACTTGGTCATCAGCTTGCTGTTGATGTTCAGCTGCCTTTTGATAAAGGTGGAGCAGATGGAATGGCAGTCTACATTGACACAGAAAATACATTTCGTCCTGAGAGAATTACCCAGCTTGCGAAGGCAAAAGGACTTGATGTAGAAACAACGCTGAAGAACATAAAGGTTGCAAGAGCATTTAACTCTGACCACCAGATGCTTCTCGTTGAAAAGGTATCTGACTTGATTGAGAAACGAGGTCTTAACATAAAGCTTGTAATCGTTGACTCGCTGACAGCGCACTTCAGGGCAGAATTTATTGGCCGCGGGACACTTGCTGAAAGGCAACAGAAGATTAACCGCCACATGAGGGATTTGGCAAAGCTTGCATCTGTCCACAATCTCTGCATCTATGTGACTAATCAAGTCATGGCAAAGCCTGATGTGTTTTTTGGCGACCCGACCGAGGCAATAGGCGGCCACATTGTTGCCCACAACTCAACCTTTAGAATATATCTGAGAAGGGGCAAGAAAGGAACAAGAGTTGCAAAGCTCGTCGATTCTCCAAATCTGCCCGAAAGCGAGGCAATCTTCCAGATAACAGAGCATGGCTTGGAGGATGTTTAAGGTTTTTTAATTATTATTTTTTAATTATTATTTCAGGAGGTGAGTGGGATGGGAGATGTAATAAGTGATTTTTATAAAACTAATCTAGGAGTAATTGTTATAATTCTCGGAATAGTCTTCGGGTTACAGAGATTCATAGAATTAATCCTTGCCCATTTAGTTAATAAAATCATGGCCGCTTTTGGATCAGCAGGAATAATTATTGTAATAGGAATTTTTATTTGGTTATTTCAAAAAAGAAAGAAATGATCAATTAAAGGTCTTAAAAATGGAAAAAGACAAATCACTTGTGGTGTTTCAGAACAAGAGAATCAGGAGAATCTGGTACAATGAAGAATGGTATTTTTCTGTTGTCGATGTTGTTGAAGCCTTAACTGAGAGCGAGAATCCTCGCAACTATTGGAGTATGCTCAAGAAGAGGGAACTTGAGCAGGGTATTGAGTTGTCCACAAATTGTGTACAACTGAAATTGCCTTCTGCAGATGGCAAGGGGTATCTTACAGACTGTGCCAACACCAAGAATATGTTCAGAATAATCCAATCAATTCCAAGTCCTAAAGCAGAGCCTTTTAAGCAATGGCTTGCAAAGGTCGGCTATGAAAGAATACAAGAGATTGAGAATCCTGAGCTTGCTCAGGAACGGATGAAAGAGTTGTATGAACAAAAAGACTATTCAAAAGAATGGATTGATAAAAGACTCAGAGGCATTGCGATAAGACAAGAGTTGACGGATGAATGGAAAGACCGCGATATAAGCCAAGATGTTGAATTTGCCATATTGACAAATGAGATAAGTCTGGCTACATTCGGAAAAACTGTTGAAGATTACAAAAATTCAAGAGTTTGAAGAAAGAAAATCTTCGCGATCATATGAACGATCTTGAACTGATTTTTACAATGCTTGGAGAAAAAGTAACTACTGAAATAACTCGCTCAAAAGATGACAGAGGCCTTGTCAAGTGCAAGGTTTCTGCAAAAGAAGGCGGCGAAGTTGCAGGGAACGCAAGGAAAGATGCTGAAAAAAAGATAGGAAAACCATTAGTTTCTGATGAGAACTATTTGGTCGAGCCTGAGAAGGAAAAGAGAAAGAAGCTTCCAAGGTTATAATTGGTTTCAAGAAGGCAGCGGGAAGTTTGTTTGCGAAGTGAAGAGTTGTTGTTTTTAGATATATATTTATATAATCCAATTTTATCATAGCTATATGTTTATTGGAACCAATCTTTCGGCATGGAAACCAGGAATTAATAGAAATCTGCTTTTTGCAATACAAGAAGCCTACAAATTAGGATTTGATTGTTTTGAACTCCTTCCATCGGTCCAGTCATTCAAATATTACAATGTGCTGGCAATAAAACTGAAGAAATTTAAGTTCAGGTATGCAGTTCATTCTGTCTGGATAGATCAAAATCTTGCTTCCATAAATTCTTTTTCAAGAAAAGCAGCAGTTCAACAAGTAAAAAAAGAGATTGTTTTTGCTAAATTGCTAAGTGCTGAAATAATTGTAGCGCATCCAGGTAAAATCTTCAAAAACCAGAAGAACTTAGCTGATAAGAATTTAAATCAGTCAATTAAAGAAATTTTGCCATTTGCAAAAAAGCATAAGGTTTTCTTTACTTTAGAAAATATGCTGAAAGAAGATCATCCTTTCAAAACATTTGAAGATGTCCGGCAAATACTAGAACAAAATCCTGCTTTAAAAATGACATTTGATTTTGCACATTGTGCTATTGCTAAACAAGATATAAATAAGTTTTTGTCAGGATTCAAAGATAGAATTGTTCATTATCATGCTACTGGGGCATATGTGAGCCAAAAAGAAGACACTCATGTTTTATCGCTAAAGACATCCAAGATTCCCTTAAATAGATATTTTAAAAAAATAAAAAATCAAAAAAAGATGATAATTATTGAACAAAACAGAATTAAACAAATATTGGAATCCAAACAAATTTTGAATAAGATTCTCAAATAAAATCCGATCCGAGCGAACGAAGTGAGCGAGCTTGCCACCAGTCTATGACTAGTCGGGTCGGATTTTTTTTAGACGTTCCCGCCATTATTTCTTTGAATTCAAAGTGTTTCATAATATAAAAAGCTTTAAAAATCAATCCCTATTTCCTACTTCCATGGCAAAAGACAACAAGATCCAAATGCCCTCTGGAATGGGTGGCATTGTAAGGTATTTTGACGATTACAAGAGCAAGATAGAGATTAAGCCAGGCCATGTCCTTGTGCTCATCGTCCTCATCATAATCATCATGCTTTTTCTGAACACATACGGGAGAACTTGGTTTGGAATATGATACCTGGAATTAATTCAAGGCAGGCAGCGCACATGATGCGCAGGATGGGTATCCAGCAGCAGGAGATTGAAGCTACTGAAGTCATAATAAGGACACGGGAGAATGAGATTATAATAAAAAATCCGGCGGTTTCTAAAATTAACATGATGGGCCAGAAAACATATCAGGTTTCAGGCGACGAGGAGATAAGGTCTTTGTCCACCGCGCCCGAAATCAGTGATGAGGATGTAGAGACGGTGATGGAGCAGGCGCAGGTTGACAAAAGCACCGCGCTGAAGGCGATTGAGGACCATAACCTCGACCTTGCAGAGGCAATAATGTCGCTGAAAAAGCCATAAACCAATAGATTTTTATATTTAAATGTCCTATTCATCTGCCGATGGAAGATTATCAGCAGGCTAGAGACCTTGCTAGAAAGCATCTTAAGATAGCTGACCATATGCTGACACAGACATTTCCTCTTGTCAGGGACACAAAGCTGCTCCTGGCAGTGGCAGATAATCTGTTCGAGGCAGTGAAATACGGGATGGATTCAGTGCTTTATTACGAGAGGCTTTTGAAAAGAATTCCTCCGTTCCATGATTCATTTGTGGCAAAGCTTAACGTGTTTCAGCTGAGATGTTCAAGAAGGTACAGCCTTAATCCGGATTACCCTATGCTGATAAAGGAACTTAGTGAGATTTCAGAGAGGCACAAGCAATCGCCTGTAGAGTTCACAAGAAACGACAAGTTCGTGATATGCACGGACTCTTACAACATAAAGGCGATATCTGCAGAGCAGCTAAGGAAGTATGTTGGCACGGCAAAATTATTCATTGAAGATGTAGAGAAGATGGTGAGCAAGCATGATAGATTATTCAGATGATGCACGGTCAGAGCTCAAAAGGGCAGACCATCTTATTTATGTAAGCCTTAAATACACACGAACTGTTGACGTCTTCCAGAGCATTATCGAAAGGCTGATAAACGCAATAGGCTTTGTCATCGATGATTTGATAAAGAAGGCAATGGACGAGGGAAAGATAAACTCTGTTCCTGTCTCACCAAAGTTAAAGTGCGAGGCGGTAAAGCAATCATTTAACGATGAAAAGATTAAGGAATACCTTGATTTTTACATCATGCTGAGGAAGATCACTAGATCAGAGTTTTCAAAAAGCAACGAGTTCAGAAGGCACGTTACAATGACGGTAAGGTTTGATACAGGGGAGGTTTTGGAGGTAAACATAGACAAAATCCACGAGTATTATGATTATACAAAACAGATTGTTGATTATTGCCTTAATGAAAAAAAGGAGGAAGAATGAGCGAAACTGTCTCTATAGTTTCAGGAAAAGGAGGTACAGGCAAGACAACTGCCGCTTTAAGTCTTGCTGTAGCTTTTGTCAATCTCGGGAACAAGGTAGTTGTCCTCGATGGCAACCTTACAAACCCTCATATCGGAATAAGACTCGGCTCTCCAACTCTTAAGGCCCATATTCATGATGTTCTGAAGGGAAAGAAAAAAGTCAAAGAGGCATTGTATCAGCATGCTTCCGGAATAAAGGTTGTCCCCGGGCACATTGCACACAACCCTCTCCATGGCTACAAATCTGAAAGATTGAATGATGCTGTGAAAGATCTCTCTCTGGTAACTGATATAGTTATAATCGATGGGCCTCCAGGTCTTGGGAAAGAGGTTGTCGATTCTATGAAGTCGTGCGACAACGTCATCATAGTCACGACTCCTGAACTTAGTGCAGTGTCTGATGCCTTGAGGGCAATAAAACTTGCAAAAGGCCTGAACAAGCACATCCTTGGTGTGATACTGAACAGGGTTCATAATGATTCCCTCGAGCTCACTGCAAAGAATGTCGAGGCATTACTCGAAACAAAGATTATTGGAATAATCCCTGAAGATGAGGCAGTAAGAGAAGCTAATAAATTAAATCATCCTGTTGTCCACAGCCATCCGAACTCAAAGGCAGCAATCGCTTACAAGAACGTCGCTGCAGAGCTGCTTGGAAAATGAAAAGAAGCCAGATTCCAAAGGAGATGAACAAAATTGTTTATTGGATGTCGTTGCTTGTCCTTACTATATCAAACTTTTTCATCGCTGTTGTCTTGATACCTTTTCTTTTGGCATTGAGTCCACTGCAACTGTACCTTATTGTAATGCTTCTTGGAGGCATAATGGGGATGATATTTAATCACTTGATAAAGGACATAGAGCACATCGAGATAAGGCATCATTTATTCGCTGCGTTTTTCATCCCGCTGATTGGCGTAATTGACCTTTTTATCGTCGTTAATCTCGCAAACAGGATTGCAAAAGTTCTCCTGATAACTGTACAGACAGATGCATTGTCAGTTAGCCTTGTGTTTGTTGCCTCTTTTCTATTTCCTTATGTTGTGACGGCCGGCAAGAAATGAAACGGAGCCGCCGAGTTAAATTCTGCGCCTCAATTTTTGTACAACAAGAATAATAATCTTTACTGCCGATAGGATCACAAATACTGGAAAGGTTGATTCAATAAATCCTCCTCCGATTAAGTCAGCATTAGTCAAGCACGATTTTCCCTCGCATCGTGAATAGTCTATTCCAATGTGAGATATTTGAATCCATGAATGTGCGGTCACTAAAATTAATGCAAAAATCATTAATATCCAAGAATACTTATCAATTTTAATCTTCATATCTACATCATTTTCTTTTGAATATATCAATGTTTAGTTTAGGATAAATATTGCGAAGTTAAGAACAGAAGCAAAACTTACCCATAGGATGTAAGGTATTAGGAAATATGCAGAAACTTTATTTATCTTATAGAAATATATTATCGTCATTAATATTGCAAACCACAAGAAGATTATCTCTATCAAGGCATACAGAGGCACTTTCAAACCAAAGAAAAGAATTGACCATGATGCATTAAGAACCAGTTGAATACCAAATAATATGAAAGCAGTTCTATTTGATTTCTTGATCCACAGCAGGTAGAGAGAAATTCCCATCATGAGATAAAGTATTGTCCATACAGGACCAAAGACCCAGCTCGGAGGATTAAAGCTAGGCTTAGTAAGATCAACATACCATGTAGAAACAGAACTGGCAGTAAACAATCCTCCGACAGCACTTGCCAAAAAAGGCAATATTATTGATACAACTAATTTCCATATATTCTTCATAAAGAGGGATATAAGCACTCAAATATATAAATACTTCTATAAAAAATTATTCGCTCATTAATAAGGTTAAAAGCTATACACCCATTAGCTTGTTTGATTCCAACCAAATGAGCAAAAAACTCGAAGAGAACTGAGGTTGAGCGAACTGGATGTGAGCGAAACACCTGAGGACTCATCGAGGTATGACGCAAGAAAACTTTTTATTGTAAATAAGATTCACCCCTTATATGAACCTGGAATTAAAATTGAAGTTTATGCAGGAAGCATATTTCAAAGATTGGGGGAATAGTGAATGTGATATTGTAGCCTATGCAGGACTCATATCTAAGAAAAAATCAAAAAAACAAACTTTAAATATTGATTCCTTCTAACACTTAGAATGGACTTGTTTAGTCATAAAGACATTATTTCTGCTATAGCTTTTGCTAATGCGGATGAGTTTGACAAAGTTAGTACTATACTTGCGGAACATGATAAGAAAATAAATTTAAAAACTCATGAATACAAGACAAGAAAGGATTTTGAAATGTTGGTTGGAATGGTTTCACAATTAATGCTACATTTAAAAGGTTCTGAAAAAGCACTTATTAAAAATAAATCTCATCCTAGAGATGAAAAAGTAAGTTTATTGTTAATATTAAGAGAGTGTATCGATAATGTTGAGAGATACAGAATCATCCTTAATTGTGCATCTACGTTACATCAAGAATATTATAGATTTGATAAATCTACAAGGTGACCATACATTACAACAAAAGGTTTATTTGAAAAACACACTATGGTTTTATTTAATAGGAAGTTGTATGATTTGGGTATGGCTTCATATAACGACCCTACAAATCCCCAATATGAACTTGAAGCAATGCAAGTAATCTCCGAATTTAAAAGAAGAATTAATGATTCCGCTCGTTCTGAGAACAATGAACTTGCTCAAATAATTAAACTTGTAAAAGAATACCAACAAACACTTAAAGAAGCACAGTCTTTTTGTCATCCAAGTACAAAAGCTAGATTAATAATTTCTCTAGAAAAAATGAATAGGTTGCATGATGAAATTCATAGGTTTTGTTCTTTTCTTAATCATAAAGCATTAGGAGGCATCATATACTAATTTTTTGAACTCCTTTCTATTTGTTGCCCCAAAAAATTAGCATAACCCCCATTAAACGAACTTAATTCTTCTGAGCTGATTTTTCAGAGTCCGTCAATTGACGGAAGTAATGGAGACTATAAAGACGGAGAAGGCTGAGGCTTTGGCGTTTTGGCAAAGATATTTTATCTACTGTCAGATAGTTACAAAATAGTAAGAATTATAAATAAAAAACATTTTCTCAATAATATATGACAACAACATACAATAGACTAACTGAAGAGCAATGGGCGAAAATAGTAACAACAGCAATTAAGGCCGATGTTAAGACTAATGAACTTAAACCCCTTTATGTTGACTCACAAGTATATTCAAATGATGGAATTAAGGGAGTATATTTTAAAAGGACTATTCCATGGGAGTTTAGCGTTGGTAGATTTCTTCATGAAAACGGGGTGCACGTCCCTGAAATGTATGCATATGTCAAGACTGATTCGCCATTCTGGAACGGGCTTTTAGTAATGCAAGAATTACATGGCGGAATATTAAAATATCCTTCAGGCAGGATGAATAAGTTCGATGGAATAGGCGACAGTGAATTAATTGAAAAACTTAGAGTAGAACTCAGGAAAGTTATTACATTAGGAATAGTTCCTGATGACGGAGATTGGTGGGATAATTCGTTATTTGTTCCCGAGAAAAGAGAAGTGTATTTAATTGATTTTCATCACTACTATTATATTAAAAATAGAGATACAGATAGCAAATTGAAATTGTTAGAATATAAGCTAACCCAAGACGATTTCATTCGCATCGGATAATCAATTCTTCCAGCCAAAACCACTTTCTATTATTTTGGAACTCCAAATTTATTGAGTTTAACATCGGAATTTAACGAACTTATTCTTTTGAAGATTAAACAAAAACATATTAACCACTTGCCTTTTATTTGCAATATGTCCCGCTATCCAAACATAAAAGACACTCCTGACAGATTCAGCAATTCAGGAGAGAAGCTCTGCAGGAATTGCGATAATGTAGTTTCGAAAGGAAGAAGGCATTACTGTTCCGATGAATGCATGGAAATGTTTAACAGAAATAATTCATGGCATTTTGTAAGGAAAGATGTTCTTCGAAGGGATAAATACAGATGTTCTATATGTAATAAACGATTCAGGAAAAAAGACCTTGACGTTGACCACATAATTCCAGTCAGGATGGGAGGACATCTTTTTGACAAGAAAAATCTAAGAACATTGTGCAAAGAGTGCCATAAAAAGAAAAGTGAGCTGGATAGGTGGGTGCTGGAATGATTGTCACGAACACTATTCTTGATTCACATTAGATTGCAAAATTTCAATATAAAATAAGCACCATAAAAAATAAGTACGATTCCGAAGATTTTTGATAGCAGAATGATATATTCAGGAGGAATCTTGTGTCTCGTATAGTGGATTATCGCAGCCAAAGTAAAGAAGAATATTATGAATCCAAAAGCAATTAGAAATATGTTCAGAAAAGCAAAATAAGGCGAGTTAAACTGTGCAAGATATGAGCCGGATAATGAAATCCACAATGCGATTACTATCGGGGAGGATACAGCAATACCAAAACCTACGGCGATGGAATTGTTCTTTGTAATCTTTTTGCGATATGATTCTTCGATTTCATGTTTGTTTAATCTAAATGCGTCAACTCCCAGCCAAATCAAAATAGAAGCGCCGGCTAGATACAGTATCGCTTTTGAGACTTTAAAAACCAGGAAGTTACTGATTCCGAAGAAAATCAGGAGCAATAGTGTAAGGTTGCCTAAAAACTCTCCAACCGACAGGAGTGCACCTGACCAAAAACCTTTTGCTAATGTTCGTCTCAATAATTCAAAAAATATCGGTCCTGGGATTGCCGCAATTGATATTCCGATCACCAGGCTTTCAAAAACTCCCATTCCACGAACTTTAAGAAATAAAGTTATTAAAGTTTTTGCTTTCTAAATGACCCATTCATTCAGTCACAGCAGAAAATGCTTCCAGAATCACAAATGGAGAAGACTCAAAGGGTGGCCAGTGGGATTTGAACCCACCCCGAAGGATTTCTGCAACCCTTCGTTACCACAGTCCCTAATGCTGCCGGACTACACCATGGCCACCATGGAATAGAAAGTGTTTACTGGGTACTTATAAATTTTTGGAATTTTTTAGTTTAGGTGGTCGATGCGACCGGCACAGGATAATTCGTAGAATTTGACTGTCTGCCTGGCTTAATTACCTTTTTCATTCAATATTTCCATCAAAATTCGATAGTCCTAAAAAACGCAAAAGCGTTTTCGGGACTTCCGAAAATGCCCTGCATTTTCGGGTATTGTCAAGTTAAGTGCCAAAACATAAATTAGTCTTTTTCTTATAGAAAATTTGAGGCGCGGCAGCTTTAGCTGCCGTG
>JAFGPE010000136.1 GCA_016926055.1 Candidatus Woesearchaeota archaeon
ATAATCAACGAATGCAACGGCTATGTCGGATACCTGGCAATTATAGGACTTGTATTTGCCTACCCACGAATCAGCTGGAAGGAAAGATTCAGAGGGATAGTAATCGGAATGGCCTTTGTGTACTGGATGAATGTAATGCGATTAATCTCAATGGCCATGGCAATGAATGACATTAGCTGCTGGCTGTTTGACTTTGTGCACATATTCATATGGCGCGAAGGAATGATTGTGGGCACACTTCTCATATGGGCGGTATGGATGATGACCCTCAAAGAAGCCCCTAAGCGGTCAAAGAGAAAAAAATAGCCTTGCACAAGATTTAAATATACGACCGCGGTTTTAGTACTGAATATCCTGGGTGTATTTCAATGCCGGCTAAAAAAACTACTGCTAAGAAAACTCAAGTTTCTAAAACAAAGGATACTGAAGCTGAAAAGAAGCTTAAAGAGTTGTTGAAGACAAAAAGCCAAGTGGTTTCTGATTTTGAAACAGCAATAGAAACAGAAGAGCTCAGGAAAATGGTCGACAAGGTTGTCGCAGAGAATAAATTCCTGAACAGAAAACTGGACGTTTTGCTGAATATCCTTCTTGATGCCGCAAAGGACGTGACAACAGAGGACACAAACAAGAGAATCAATGCGATGATGGAAACCCAGCTGACGGTAGCAAACAAGCTTGATTCACTGACAATCGCGCTTGAGAGATTAAGGGAAGATGTTCCGGAGACACATGAAAAGGTCGAGAGCTTGGAGAAACAGATTGGCAGCTTAAACCTTATGCTGACCAAACAGCCGAGCGCAGAAAAAATAGCTGAAGTACTCATAGGTGAGATGAACAGGAAGTTCAGGGAGCTTGAAGGATTAAAAGCGCAGATTAACGCACTTGGAGAAAAGATGATGACCCTTGAGCCAGAGTCAAGTGTCGAAGCCTTGAAAGAAGTAAAGGCGGTTGAGAAAGACTTGGATAAATTCGAAGTCAGATTAAGGGATATCAATGCAGCAGTGAAGGAAGCATTACCCCACTCAAAGAAAGTAGAGGAGATATCACAGTCAATAAATGCCTTGAAAGATCAGATAACCGCGATTAATGTTAAATTCGGAGAAATAAAAGTTCCTGAAATAAAGAATGTAGAAGCAGCAATTGCAGAACTTACACAGAAAATAGATGCTGTTGCCGCAGATGTTGACGAGTTAGAGGCAAGAAAGCCGGTAGACATAGCTCCGTTGAAGTACCAGATAGGCAGCATAAACGCAAGGCTTGCCGGACTTCTTGAAAAGACAAGCGCAAGCCCTGAAATGTCAGCAGTAATGAAAGACGAACTTGGAAAACTAACTTACAAAATTGATTCAGTGGCACACGAACTTTCAGAATTTGAAAGAAAGGAAATACAAAGGGATCTGGAAGAAGGAAAAGTGCAGGAGACACACTTCAAAACAATCCTTGACG
The DNA here is from genome assembly GCA_016926055.1 of Candidatus Woesearchaeota archaeon. GTDB lineage: Archaea > Nanobdellota > Nanobdellia > Woesearchaeales > JAADFO01 > JAFGPE01. Next base: position 1,447 of record JAFGPE010000136.1, read on the forward strand.
AAATACGCTCAAAACTAACTCAGATGCCGCCAAAGGGAGAAAAGGCAATAGAAGGAATAGCATCAGCAAGCGAATCCCTGGCAGGAATTGAAAAGGAAATAATGCTGGTTGAAAAGGAAGCAGCAAATTATCCGAAAATAGAAACCGAAATAAAGAAGCTGAGTCTGGACGCAAAGGTCCTTGAAAGCAGATTAAAATCAGGAACATACCCGAAATCAAAGGCAATGAGCAAACTGACGCAAATCGACGAGCGGCTTGACAAGGTTCTGGAAACATTAAACAAGATGAAAGCAAAGGAAATGAAAAAGCATGTTGAGAAAATGGAGAAGCATGCAATCGCGATATCAACCCCAAAACTAATGTCTGCAGAGCAGCAGAAAGCAGTCGAGAAGGAAATCGAAAGCATAGAAAAGCAGGCCCCAATGGCCAAAGAAGAGGACGTAAGCAAAGCTCTGTTAACAATAAAGAAAGAGGTTGAGGAATCAATACCTGTTGCAAAGAAGGAAGCTGAACAGGTAAAGAAAAGCAGGCTCAAGATACTCAAAAACCTTGGAAAAGCCAAAGAAATAAGCCAAAAACACGATGAAACAGTCGAAAAAATACAGAAAGTCGGCGAACATCTTGAATCTGTCGGGAAACGGATACCTGAACCAGAAGTTAGTGCTAAAACTGTTAAAATAGGCAAAAAAGCCCAAAAAATAGAAAAATCCGAGTTGAAAACAACATCTGTTGAAAATATGCTTGAGGAACTTCCCGAACCAACAAAGACAATAAAGGAAACCAAACTTGAACTTGATTCAGAAAAAATTGCGCAGGGCATTGTCGGAAGAATAAAAACACTTCAAGACGAAGGTCAGACCAAATTCCGCCTTAATAACATAGCCAAAGATATGAACATCAATCCGGATGACGCAAAGAAGGCAGTGCATGTAATCAAGAAATTGCTTGGCTCTAATTACAAAGTATCGGGCGGGCTTATTGGAAAAGAGATTACGATTGAAGTGAGTTAAATGAAAAAACAAAAGAAGAAAATGCTGGGAATCTCCCCAGTTATTGCCACAATGCTGATGATTGTGATAGCCATAGTTCTTCTTTTGCTGATTTACACCTGGCTCTATGCCTGGCAGCAGATTCAGACTGCCAAAGAGACGGTTAAGATAAGGAATGTCTCGGTAGACAAGATAAGGGTAAGCGGAATACAGTTGAATGAAGTGGCATCAGACGAGAAATATGTACAATACCTGTATCTGAACAACCACTCAGATTATGATATTAACAGTGTTTACGTTTTTATCGGCGCTGAAACAGTCTG
>JAFGPE010000137.1 GCA_016926055.1 Candidatus Woesearchaeota archaeon
CTTTGCAGTTTAAAGCGAGCGACCCGAGCGTCAGTGAGAATGCCACTGTGTCTATGACCAGTGGTGGTCGCGATCTTTAATTTTACGCCAGGGCTTTTTGAGATGCAGATTAGTCCTGAAATATCCAAAACAGCAACAGGGGAATGCGATACTTACGGTCATTGTGAGCAGATAATTAATATTGAGAACCTAAACCTAACTCAGTTGGAAGTGCAGGATGTTAAGTATTATTTTCCAGAATCAGCATCGAATATCGAGCTATATAAGGGAAAATGGCTGCTTATCGAGAAGGTTAGGAATGTTACTGGGTTGAAGAATAAGACTATTGATGATGATTGTTACATTGACTACGGCGTAAGTGAAGAACAATTTGCTTGTTATGTTGATGGCGGTTTTTATCCTTGCGAGTACGTAGAAAATAACCTGTGTTATTATAACGGTCCAGTTGAAGAGGTGTACGAGGATTGGGATTGGCAATTCACACCCTTAAACCCTAAAAGCATGAGTATTGTTAACTTTCAAAGATTAAAAATAACTTATGACGTTCCAAGCAGCAGTAGTGGCAAGTGGAATATAAGCATTGTTATTAATGATACTGAGTATTTGCTTGACCCGGGTTGGAATGCTTCTTACAAGAGTTATGAGTGGAGTGATACTTATGGTTTATTATGTAGGAGCACTAATAGTTCTGACCCACTCTCTTTCAGGGATATTTATGACTACTTCCAAGAATACCCATTATCTGCTAATTATGAGTTTCCAAGACTATATGGTGGCAATCCTTATGAGCTTATGGAGAATGGTGATTGGTGGCATGGGGCAAGCGGTTTGACCAACGCTACTAATGACACCACAACTTATGATAACTCAAATAACGTCAGCATAAGATTTAATGTTACCAGCATTCCAATTACTTATAATGCCACTAGGTTTCAAAGAAGGGTAGATACGTATGGAAGTCTTATTTATATTTACATGCCTAGTACTTCAGGACTTAGCACAATGGACCATGTTCTGATTAGTGGTTCTTCTGTTCAGAATGGCATTTTTTATGTGTATGATGTTTATTCAACTTACATTCGTGTTTTTGCAAATAATGAGATGCAGGATGATGCCGATGTTACTGAGAACTTTACTGTTAAAAAGCCTCTGACAATAATTTATAATGAGGATGGGAGCGAAGACTCTTTTGATACATGGGCATCTGATGAGATAGTATTTTCCGCTAAAACAAATAATAGTGCTAAGATTATCGGGCTTGCTGTCAGAACGTATCTTGGAAGCGGCACTTATGTTGCTGATAGGCTTTATTACGGTGTTCAGGGCTTGAGAAATTACAGCATTAATGACACTTGGCAGGAATTTGAATTCAATATTAGGAATGACACAGTTTATCACAGCATAGACAGCCGTATAGGTAGCGGGGGTGCCTCGGAGTACAGGACTTACTGGCAGAACACCAAGCAGGTTCACGTGTTTTTTGATAATTTAAGCGTTAATGATACTGTGTGGATGGATGGTCTGAGGTTTGTTGCGTCTGACAGAAACCCTCAGATTGTCGAGGGTAAGAGTAATGCTTATGAGATGCTCGGACTTTATATTGATAATTATTTTAAGGATAGGGGATTTAATTTGAGGATGACTGGGTTGGATGGTCGTGTTCACATAACTGCAACTGATTATGGAAATATTGAGCTTGGTGATTACAGTGGGAATTATAGTAATGATGGGGGGCAAATATATTTCACGCTTTACGGTGGCAATGCTGGTGGTTATCAGCTTTATCTTAATCACCTATACATTCAAGGTGTGAGTTTCTTATGGGATAAAGCAGTTTACGGAGCAGATGTTCTGTTAGGTTATGCCACGACATGCAGGGATTGTGGTTTTACTAATAATTATAATTATTTTAGCGGTGCTGGTTCTTGGAATTTCTTAGGAGGATATTGGAGTGGTGGAAGGTACGCTCTTGTTGCAACAGTTAGCAGCGTTGATAAATTCACAATTTACAAAACTAATTATTATCAATTATTTCCAACATCTGCTACAATATCAACTTATAAGAATCTTAAAATTATTGATGACACCCCAAACAAGAACATTATTTACACTTATAATGTTGGTTACAGTGCGAATAAAGACCAGGCTAGATTTATTAACTTTGATATTTCTGAATGCAACAATCCACGATACAGGATTACATGTAGTTATTCGGTGTATGGTGATAATGTTTACATAGCTTTTTCGCTTAATGCTAAACTAAGGGATGAGGATGGTGATGCTATTGAGGGGGCAACAGTATTAATGACTGACAAGATTGGCAACGTGTTGTTTACTAACACGACTGATTCTCTCGGTGAGATTGAGGAGCAAACAATTGATATAATGAAAGCTTATGCGAACAGCACATGGGGAAGCGGTTATTATTATTATTTTGACACTCCGGATGTTGATTGGATTACTTATTACCCCTTCACTCTAACCATCTCCAAGGAGGGTTATCAAACCTATACAACACAGTTCTTGACAGAAGGTTACAACAGAAGCAATAATATCGTTAAGAACGGAGCTGACTTAATTATTTCTCTCAAGGAGGCTGCTGCCGGAACAGTTGATGTCTTTGGCACAGAGTATGCTGCTGGCGAGGAGGGGACTGTTTACGCTCAGGTGACTTATCAGAACGGAACTATTGCGAATGATGCTAATTGTAATGTGAGCATTTTTTTGCGGAACAACACTCAGGTTTCTGATGCTGTCATGTATTACATCGCTGGAAGCAATGGAGGATATTATTATAATTTCACAGTTCCAAACAACATTTCTGTGTTCATGACCAATGTGTACTGTACCAATCCCTCAGCTTATGGCAGTTCTGATTTCCATGTAAGTAGCTGGGCAACAGATTTGACTCAGGGTTTGAAGCTGTATGCATATGCCGGTCCATTCTATTCGCCTTCTGATGAGGTTGTTGTCTACACTATCACAACAGATAATCCGGGCTCTTTGATTAATGCGACTGTAGACGTTGAAGTATTCTACCCGAACGGAACATCCCTGGCAGCAGGAGAGGCAGCATACTATGAAACAGGCAGAGCAAATTACACCTTAACTCTGTCTAGCTCATCGCCCCAAGGAAATTACAGGATAGAGGTTGACTCAAACTATTCCTCCTATTCTGCTCACCTGACGCTCTCATTCCTTATAAGTAATGTCTTGCAGGAAATAACTTACCTTGTAGCTCAGATCAACCAGACAATTACAGATACCCTCTTGACTATGGTGTCTGATATCAATCTCAGCACCCAGAACAGATTAATCTCAATCCAAAACAACATATCGACGTTAAGTGATGATGTGGCAGGCCTTAATATTACAATTAATTCTACTTTGTCATCAATACTTCTTGAGGTTGATAGCCTTGAAGAGTTGCACCAATGCTCAGAGAGTCCAAATTCAACAATATGCAACCTATTGAATCTTCTGAGAAACGACACACAGAGCATCTATGCTCTTTCATCCTCGATAAACACCACTGTTTATAATATATCCCGAGCGATGAGCTCTGATTTCCATGTAAGGCTGTCAGACTTTGGGGAGGTTGCAGCCGGAAGCGATTTCCTAATGAAGATATGGATAACTGATTATTTACAAAATCCAAAGAATGCCGATTCAACACCAACTGTCTTGTTATATGATCCTGTGAGAAATGCAGTCGGTCCACTCAGTATGTCCCTGGGCGAAACAGGAATCTACTCTTTCAACTACACGACAACATCTTCTATGGCGGACGGCGTCTGGGAAACAGTTGTCACAACCATTGTGAATGGTGTCACAAACAAGTACAGCGATTTCTGGGAACTGGAAAGCTCTCCGGCGGAAGTAAGGATAAACGACATAACCGACAAAACAGTTCCAACAATAACTGCAGATGTTACTGTAACCAATGAAGGCACAGGCACCCAGGAATACCAGTATGAATACTGTCTTGTTTCAGAGCAAAGCAATTCCTGCGGGGGAACTGACGATGTTTGCTATGGTTCAGGTGCCAAGCTCATCTATCCCAGCCAAAGCTGGAATACGCAGTTGAGCTGTAGTGAAGTTGCTGATGAAGGAAACTACTGGTTCAAGATTTTGGTCTATTACGGGACAGAGGTATCAGGGGCTTCCAGTTATTTCACTGCCAGCAGGGAGACTTCAGTTCAATCTTCAGGGTCTTCAGGAGGTGGTGCTTCGTCAGCAGGGGGCGCGGTTGCTGTCACGGACAAGACAGAGCAGCCAATCCAAAAAGTAACTGAGTCCGCCGCTAAAGAAATCGAGCCGCAGCTGATAGCAAAAATAAAGCTACTGGAATATCCTGGAATTCTCAAGTTGGAAATAAATGAAACGAAGACGATGGAAATAGTGGTAAGAAACAACGGGGATATTGTCCTGCATAATCTCGGCGTCACAATATTTAACCTGCCACCCGAGCTTTACATCATCCCTCCTGTATCAGTGTCCCTTGAACCAAACCAAACACAGATATTTACAATAAGGTTCAAGCCTTCCTACGATAAGGGACAATATCTTGCAAAATTAGTCATAGCGTCTGATGAATACACCAAGGAAGAGAACTTCATGGTTATCATTGGTCAAACTGAACATGAACAAAAGCATGTAATGGCTACTCGAACTTTATACATGGTTTCTCTGGTAGTCACTATCGTGTCTTTCTTGGCAGTTGTTGTATTTTTGCTTTCCAGAGAACGAATGTTGAGAAAGAAATTAAGGAATGAAGAAGAAGAGTTGTTTCAGTGGAGAAGCAAGTCAGACATTGAAAAAGAGATTTCCGAGATAGGGCAATATGCTGTCTATACAGACGCCCTAAGAAAAGGCAGGGTAATGGATGAAAAGGGTTATGCAAGGCTGAGAAAAAAACTAGAGGAAAGGTTCAGGAAGCTTAAAAAAGAGTCAGAATCGCTCAGATAAATAACAAAATATTTAAACACGTTCCTTAGATAATGCATGAATGGTTTTAGAGCACATATTCCCGGAGGACTGGCTTGAGAAGAAAGCAATGTATGCGTTTATTCTGGGAGCAGCATATTCAATTTTTGCAATAGCAATGGCGAAAATCCTTTTTCCTGCAGACCCTGCTCTTGTTGCGGTCGCTTTTACCTCACTTTTGCTTCTTCCTGAATTATACAAGCTCTTCTCAATCGAGGAGCAGATTGAGGACCAGGAGAAGAAATTCTCATTCAGGGAGCTTTTTAAGGATAACAGGGATTTTGTGAAGACGTACGTCTTTCTTGCCTTCGGGATATTCCTCGTCTATACGCTTGCAGCGATGTTTCTTCCCTCAATGCAAGTAAACCAACTTTTCAGGGAGCAGCTTGAGCTCAGGGGAGCATCAGGAAATGCAATATTCCAGATGTCTTTGTTTTGGGACATACTCAGGAATAACTGGTGGGTTCTTGTTGCATGCTTCCTTGTTTCGTTGCTTTCAGGAGATGGCGCAATATTTCTCATAACATGGAACGCGTCCCTTTGGGGCACCATATTCGGAATAACTGCAAAGAATGCTGCCCTGTTTGCAAGGGTGAATCCGCTTTGGTATTTATTCGTTGTTCTGTTTATTGTATTTCCCCACGCCTTCCTTGAGATGATGGCATATATACTTGGCGCAATCTCGGGCGGGGTAATATCAAAGGATGTCCTCCTTGAGAGTTTTGACTCAGAGCGATTCTGGGAAGTTTTCAAGTACAACTTCATGCTGTTCCTTGTTTCATTGGTATTTCTTCTCTTGGGAGCGATAGTTGAAACCTATGTCTTGGGAAACTCCAATACCTATCAGAACATAATCGTGCAAAGCTACATGTATGGCAGATAAGAAGGCAGCATCTATCTTTTGCTTCCGAAATAAAAGAACTTGTCTACTGCAACATCTTCTGGCCTGTAGCTGCCCTGCTTCGGATGGAACTCCGGCTTCAGGTCATGGGCGCTTGGAACTTCATCTTTCTTCACAGGGGGCTCTTTTTCAATCTTCTCCTCTTTAAGTTCTGGTTTCTGCTTTAGTGCGGCAATGTCCTCTTTAATTGAATCAAACTCAAGCCTTAGCTTTCCAAGAGCCGATTTTAGCAGGTTTATCTCTGCAATCATTCTTCTGTTATCTGAAATTTCTTCCTTTTCAGAAGAACTTTCTTTTTTCTCAAGAACAATCTCCTCTGCCCCTTCTACCGCCTCATCCATGCTGCCTTGTTTTTTTAATTCACTGAAAAGCTCATTCATTTTCCTTGCTCTTTCGGGGTCAATCATTTTTTACCTTTTTTTATTGCCTCTTCCATGCTTATTAATTCGATGCCAATTTTTTGTGCTGTTTCGAGGATTCTCTCGTCACGGTAGAACTCTCCATAATAAATCTTTTTTATTCCAGCATTGGCAATCATCTTGAAGCAGTTCCAGCACGGCGAGGCAGTTATATATATTTCGCCGTTGTCAATCGCAACACCATTCTTCGCCGCTTGTACAATTGCATTCGCCTCCGCATGAATGGTCCTGACGCAATGTTTGTTCTCCATCATGTGGCCAGCCTCATCGCAATGAGGTAAGCCCCTGACTGAACCGTTGTAGCCTGTTGAAAGAATTGTCTTGTCCCTTACAATCACTGCGCCGACAGCCTTTCTGTCGCAGGTTGACCTTGTCGCAACCTCCTTTGCAATGTTCATGAAGTATTCCTGCCAGCTTGCCCTCTTCTTTGCCATTCTTATCCCTCTAAAATAACATCCATCTTCTTATGAAGCTCTTCAATGCTGCCATCGTTCAGCAATGTCTTGTCAGCCATTCCGAGGCATTCATCAAGCTGTTGGTTGACAGGGTTTTTAAGATTTTCCTTTTCTTCCATCGCCTTGAACTCTGAGAGTGTTTTCGCGTTTTCAATTCTGCCCCTCTCCAGGGCCCTTTTGAACCTCAATTCTACAGGTGCATCAATTCCTATCAGGATAAAATCCTTGTTCTTCCTTAGCTCTTTAATCTCTTCAGGATTCCTTATGCTGTCAACAACAGAGTTGTCATTTAATTTCTTGTTCGTGAGTCTTGCAAGAATCCCTGCCCCATATTTCCTTCTAAGCTCATTCCCTGTTTTGATAAGATTTTCCCTGTTTTCCTCGACGCCTTGCTTTTTTGCCTCTTCTCTGATAATATCAGAAAGAGAAAAATACGAGAAGCCTTTTTTCACAAGATAATCAGCAACCTCACCTTTTCCAGAAGCGTTTTTTCCTGTAAGGCCGATAATCATTTTGTGACAAAGCTCTTAACCTCGTCGAGGCTTGGAACCTTGCTTCTCCAGATTTTAAGCTCGCGGTCATCATCGTCAGCCACAACAACCGCAGGGGTACTCCTTATGCTGTGCTTTATCGCATGAGTAAGACCGACAAGATCCTTAACATCATAGTATGCAACATCGACTCCATTCGTCTCTAGTTTTCTCCCAAGTTCCTTTGCAGGAGGGCAATTCGGACATTGTTCCTGCCAAAATATCTTCACTACCACTACTATCACCTCTATGAGTCAAAAGAACTAAAAAATCAATTAGCTGAATATTTTTATAGTTTTAGGTTTTGAAAAATATATCTTGCGGAGAGTTATGACTGCAAAGGAATCATAACCTCCTGTCAATTTCCTTCCTCAAGGTAGAAATATAAAGCTTCATCTGAAGCTCAATGGTTTTCCAATCTTCAAACGTTATTCTTTCTCCGTAATAGTTTGCTCCGTTTCTCTTGTTTCTGACTTTCTCGAAGAAGTTCCAGTCAAACTCCAGTCGAGAATATTTAACACAAAGATAAGCGAAAAGGCACTGATGATTTACGATTTTCAAGCTTTCTAAGTGAAGAAGCGCCTCAGTATAAATCCTCAATGCTTCATAATAACAAATATAAACGCTCATCCAGCTATTCGATGCTTTGTTAATACTCTTTATTAGAATTTCAGCACTCTCAATGCTCGTTTTAGCATTGCTTTTCAGATCAATAATCTTCTGTTTGTTGAATTCTTCCTTCCTGATTGCACCATTGCTAATACACAAGTCATACGTTTCCTCTTCATTTTTGAACTTAGGCAACGATGCTCACCTCTAAATCAGCAATATTGCCTTTTATGAAATCACCTGAAAGTATGTAGGGAAGCATTTTATTCATTCTTTTTAAATCATTCTTATCCTTAGCAGTATGTACCTGTATTTCTCTTCTCATTTTAATTTCATACTTTCCCTGTTCAAAATAATCATCTTTTCCATAGATGAATATGTCAAGGTCACTGTTATCGTACCAGTCCCACCTCGAGAAGCTTCCAAACAAAATGACAACCTTTGCATCTCTTAGCGATGAAAGGTGGTTAAGCAACCCGCTTTTTGTCATCTGCTCTAGCGCATAAAGTCTTTTTCTGTTTCTGAATTCCGGTTTTTCAAAAATTCCAACATAATAAGGCATTTTCCCCCCGGGCTTTATCCTTTTTATCAACCCCTCTTCCGCAAATCTCTTCAGCCATAGCGAAAGCTGAGGTTTGCTTACTTTTGTTCTTTTCTGCAGCTCATCAAAACTCCAGTGTTTTGGAGTATTGAAGAATGCTTCAAGAATCAGGTATTCCTTGCTTCTCATTTTAGTGAGGATAACCTAACTATTATTTATATCTTTTCCTTTGCCCTGCTTTCCTTCCAGTAGACAGAATGGGAAGCTCTTTTCTCAAACAATGCAATTGCGATATTGACTATGTTTGTCTGATATTCCCGCATGTTCTTGTCAATAAAAATCCTCTTCGCGTCATCGATGCATTCCTTCATCAGCCTTATGTTCTCCTGTCTCGCCTTCTCATCTACCTGCTTTTCCTCATCCTCAGAAAGCGTTATATCAACCCATGTCGGAATAGAAAGTTTATCGGTTCTTTTTGGAAATGCTTTAGTGAATGCCATATCAAAAAGGGAAGAAAAAGAGGTTTATATATATTTAGGCTGCATTCTTTAGGATATATCTGATACCCTGTGCACATAATTGATCTGCAATCTTCAGTTCGGTTAGATTATTTCTAAGCTTATTGAATTCAGGTCTATCAACTGTCAGTCTTTCAAGCTGTTTTGCTTCTGGAGGACACTGAGGTATTGTGTTTAAGCCAACTAGATCATCTATGGCACTATAATTCTTTTCTTTGAGTGCGCCCATCCAATGCTGCCTGTTATGAGGTATGTAGAGGTGATTATTGACTTTGAATCTAGTTCCATGTTTGTTATTGTATTGGTCTACTGTATCATTTATCTTTACCATCAGGCAATTTGCTGTTCCAAGGGTTCTTCTGAAGTCATCCCTCAAAACAACCTCAATTTCAATATTCTCAGATTGAATCTTTTTGATATCTTCATTATCTTTAAGCCCATCTAGATATTGAATAACCTGCGTCATGTCATTGTAGTCAACGTTCATTCCAGGCAGGTCGCCACTGTCAACATCACTGCTTATGTCTCTATCCTTATAGGTTTCTAAACAGGCAATCTTATTTTTGCCAGCAAATGCATGGCCTGTAACATCATCTCCTTCGTCAGGAATAAGGCAGAAAAAGAGTCTTCTTGCCAGTTCATCATTTATCTTATACTTCTGAGCTTTTTCTTTAGCGAGTTCATCAATCCTGCAGGTGTAGGGGCTAAGCTCTTCTACAGGTATGTTAAGATCATCAAACGAAGCTCCTTCCCCATTATACGTCGAATGGCCATCCGTGCTGATGTTAAGAACATTGAGAGGTTTAGTGCTGTCATGTTTATCAAAAGCATAAGCAAGCACCCCTTCTCTAAAGGCGTTTCCTGTTCTGTCGCCGACAGCATGTAGTTCCAGAACTCCCAGATTTCTCACTTTGCGCTTTCTTAATGAATGGATGAAATTTGCTAATGCTTTTGACTCGTGCCTTGGACCGAGTTCTTTCTTCTTCATATATTCTGCATCCAGGTATTTCTTTCTGTTGTGATATAGCTCATAAGGCAGGCATTTTTGAAAAACATCTAGCGATTCAGGATTTTTTTCGTTTGCTTCATCGATTATATCGAGAAGAACCTTTTCCTGGTATTCCACAACACTGAGCAGGGAATTTAATCTATCGGGACCTTCGCTGTCAAACCTTCTTTCAAAAATCTTTAAAACAGCTTTTGCTTTTTCAACATCTAATGTTCCATCATCTATGACGCTTTTTAATTTATCAATATATCCCGAGTCATTCCTGTTCTTTATGTAGCTGACTATGACCTTTCTGCCTTTAACCTTTTCCTGCAACTCATTCCAGTTGGCATCTGACCTTGCAGCTTCTTCGTGATGGTAGCGATCAGCCAGATGCAGCTCTTCAATCTTACCGTTTTTATTCTCTGTTGTTTTGCTCACAACATTCACATCACTGTAACCTAGATCATTCAATTTCTCTGCAATTTTGTTGCAATATTTTGCTGATAGCTTTCCTCCTGTAAGAATGGTGATTGGTTCATTTTTCATTGACTTGAGTTTAGAATCAAATTGCATAACTGTTGAATCAACATATTCGTCCAAATTACTGGTCAGATTATAGCTTTCTTCTGGAAAAACAGTTCCATACCCGATTTTCAAATCATCAGCTTTGTCAATAAGATTTTGAATGTTATGCTCCTGGACTTCACGCACATTATGGAGTGAAACTATTTTGTCAGGCAAATCCTCAGTGCATCTTTTGTAAAGTTTTTTTAAAAGTTTCTTGGCATCTTCTAACTTCCTCGAATCCCCTTCCAACGCCTTAAGCGCATCCATTACCAGAAATCTCTGTGTATTGTCCCTGACTTTCGGGATATATGTCACAAAAACCTTTTTGCCACTAAGGTCATAATCTGTGTCCTGATTAACATCAATAATCTCAGAATCAACATCGTGTTGTTTCAGGGTTTTTTGTATATTCTCGCTAAACCCTCTGGATATTTTGCCCTTTGTAAGAAGAACTATTTTTTCTAGGGTCAATTTGCTATCCTCCAACAGCGATGTTGTTTTTGTTCATAGCCCCTTCCTCATTATCATACCTTATCATACGTTTCCGATATTCGTATTTTGTTAAGCGGATTGAACTATTTTATAAGTTTTTCTATGCTCGGAAAGCCATGTTATTGTATCGATTTCCCCTTTTTGTATGAAAAGGACAGGAAATCATTTTTCATTTAAAAATCTTTGCATTTTAACTATTTAGAAGTAGTTAATATTCATGATAACTATGTAGAGAGTGACTACTAAGATGAATGATAAAACTTCATAAAAATATCATTCCAATCCCAAATTCTTGAAGTTATTCCTTCAATCATGCA
>JAFGPE010000138.1 GCA_016926055.1 Candidatus Woesearchaeota archaeon
TGCATGATTGAAGGAATAACTTCAAGAATTTGGGATTGGAATGATATTTTTATGAAGTTTTATCATTCATCTTAGTAGTCACTCTCAACATTCACTACCCATTGTTTAACTACGGGCAAATAGCAATAGTATTTAAAGCTTTCTGTGTACTGCAGTTTTGGAAATATATTTAAACAATGTGCTTACACTGCACAATTATGTCAGAATACTGTGTAACAAAGGAAGCAGAAGCAAAGCTTCCAACCAAGTTTTATGGCGAGTTCAGAATAGTTGTCTTCAGGGAAAAAAGCAACTGCAAGGAGCATGCTGTGATAATCAAGGGCGATATTAAAGGAGATAAAATACAATGTAGGATTCATTCCAAATGCCTGACTGGCGACACATTTCATTCCATGAGATGCGATTGCGGGGAGCAACTTGAATTCTCCCTGAACTACATCCAGGAAAAAGGCAGAGGGCTATTGATTTATCTCGACCAGGAAGGAAGGGATATTGGCCTAATAAACAAGATAAAGGCATATAAGCTGCAGGAGGAAGGCTATGACACGGCCGAGGCAAACAAAAAGCTCGGCTTCAAGGAGGATGAAAGAAGCTTCAAGGTTGCAGCAGACATCTTAAAGATTCTTGGAGTAAAATCAGTCTCTCTTCTTACCAATAATCCGGACAAGATAAAGGACCTCGAGAAGGACGGCATAAAGGTCGAGAAAAGAATCCCTATTGAGATAAAGCCCACGAAGCACAATGAATTCTATCTCAGGACAAAGAAGGAGAAGCTAGGGCATTTGCTGGATATATAGATTATCGATAAACCTTCTGCAAAATATCTGACTTTGTTATCAGGCCGGAAATCTTTCCCTTATCCGCAACTAAAACAACAGGATAGAACTTCAGCAACTCTGAAACAAGGTTTGAATTTGAATTTCTGTCAACAATTGGAGGTGCCTCGACCATTACGTCCTCTGCTCTCTTCTCGTGCTTTCCTTCAAGGATTGCATCGAGGATTGTTGATTCCGAGACGAGGCCAAGCGCATCGTTGCCTTCCATCACAGGAAGCTGGCTTATTCCATACTGCTTCATCCTGTTGATTACCGTCCTTATGCTTTCTAGCGGAGCGCACAAGATTATCTTCTTCTGCATCAGCTCTGAAGCAGTCATCTCATTCTTTTTCGAGACAGCGCTGATGGCATCAAAGATTTTCTTGGCTTTTGAAAATGTTGGGTCAAGCTTGCCCGCCTCTATCTTTGCTATTAATGACTGCGATACTCCGGACAGCTTTGCCAGCTGGCTCTGTGTCATGTTAAGCTTCTTTCTTATCAGCTTTATCTCATTCAATTCCATATTATGATTGGAATAAAGCATTGATTTATATATTCTTTGCAAAAAAGCGGAATATTTAAAAATACAAAAGATTCAGAACACTGCATGTACGACGTAATAACAGTAGGTTCGTCTACTTTTGATGTGTTTGCAAGAGCCGAGAGGTCTGAACTGATAAAGATACTTGGCACTTCAAAGCTCGAGGAGGAGTTTCTTGCATATCGCTCAGGCACAAAGATACTCATAAGCGAGCTCATGTTCAGCATCGGGGGAGGGGGAACAAATACTGCAGTATGCCTTTCAAGGCTGGGCTGCAAGGCAGCATATCTTGGAAAGGTCGGGTTGGATGAAAACGGTGAAAGGATTCTCAAAATCTTGAAGCGGGACAATGTCAGCTTTGTTGGAGCACGCTCGAAAATCATGTCCGGCTATTCAATCATACTGGAGAGCATTGAGCACGACAGGACTATTCTCACCTACAAGGGATGCAACGATGAACTCGGTGTCAGGGATGTTAATTTTGGGAAGCTGAAAGCAAAATGGATGTATTTCAGCTCGATGATGGGTGAATCATTCAAAACCTTGGAGAAGATTGCAAAATTTGCCCACGACAAAAAGATAAGGGTTTGCTTTAACCCTAGTAGCTATCTTGCTGAGAAAGGTGCGAGCTATCTTGAGAGTATATTGAAGTATACAACCCTTCTTGTCCTGAATAGGGAGGAAGCGCAGTACCTTGTCGGCAGGGATGATATGAATCTTCTTCTCAAGAGACTCAACAGGCTAGTCCCGTTAGTTGTGATAACAGACGGTAAGAAAGGTGCGCATGCAACAGACGGCAAGTTCAACTACTATGCTCATACTCTTAAGATGGAGCCCATTGACTCTACCGGAGCAGGCGACTGCTTTGCCTCAACATTCCTCTCCGGCTTGATAAAACAGAAGCCTATCCAAGTTGCACTGAAGATGGCAACAATCAATGCCATGTCTGTGCTAACTGCGTATGGTGCAAAGAATGGCCTCCTGAAGTACGATGAGCTTCTCAGAAGGATGAGAACAACACAGCTCAGGGTTGTAAGTGAGAGAATCTAGGTGCTTTTGAATCCGTGTTTCTCGAGCAAAGAATCTGGAGTTTCATCGCTCTTCTCACAGAATAACCAAATAATAGGCAAGTCATGCAATCTTCTTTTTCCCAATTGGCTCAAAGAATAATTCTTAATCACGGGGTTAGATTTAAAAGTTTCTTCAAGCATCGCCTTGTCGATTATGAACCTGCAATCATAATAAATTTTTTTTTGTTTGAAATATTCCACCAACTCATCCATGCGTACACTATCTGCTTTTGTTGCAATGCAATACATTTAACAAAGTGGCGAACCATTATTTATATGGTTTATCTTACCAGCTCAACTTCTGCCTTGTGGCAGAACTGGATTGCAGAGTCAAAGTATGTCTGAACAGGGTCCTTGTCGTTCTTTATGAGAACATCAATAATCCTGTCGTTGCCATAATGCTCGCGCTGGATATTCTTCAGGTGGTGCATCCTGCCGCCAAAAACCTCGTGCTCTGTTTTTCTCAGAAGCAGCAGGCCATTGGCTATTGCCCGGACTAGTTCAAGAAGCACTGATTTTGTCTTCGCATCATTAAAGTCAGTCAGGTTGGAGAAACTGTTATAATGTTCCTTGTTCATCTTTATAAGATTTCTCAGCTCGGGAGAGCCGCCGTGCTTGTCAGAGTAAACCCTTCCAATTACAAAGTTCAGAGCCTTGCACTTGTCCTCTATTGACTGGATATAGACCTGAAGGCTTGCAGGATGGGGTTCTGTTTTCTCATGAAGGGCTGTTTTTGCTGCAAAGCTCTTGTGCCTCATCCTCCTTCCGCTCATTCCGGTGAGATGGAGAAAAGAGATAAATGCAATTGAAAGCAGGGTATTTAGTGCTGCAAGTTCAGGCACATCAAAACCCCTAAACAATTCCGAGTCAACTCTCGTCCCAATGGCATAGAAAGCAACGACAAATATCAAGGGGATGAACCACGAATAGTCGAGAATGTGCTTCTGGTTCGTTTCTACCAGGTAGATAACAAGCAGACAACTTATTAGTGTAGGCGAGAAACCAAGCATAATCAGAAACAGGCTTGCAGAAGTCAATATCTGGACAGTTATAATAAAGATGATAAAGAACACTACAGATAGGATGATGAATAGCCTGCCGACAGTTCCCAGCTTTTCATGCTTGTCCATTGTTTACCTCTTTTTTAATTACAATCTGATTGAAAGTATTTAAATGTTTTTACTGAAATCTTATTTACTTAAAAATGGTTACAGACAGAAAATGTTTGCAAGAATCTAAACCGGGTGCCAGTGATGTTGAATCGGCAGTCTCCAGGTACTCTGCAAAAGACGTTATTGTAAAGCATACGACCTTTTATGCTATAAACTACGAAAACAGAAGGCTAATTGGCGATACTGACTTGAAATTAATTGGCGAGATAGATATAGATGAAAAAGAGATATATTTCTTTCAGGGAGATAAGCCCAACGACACGGCAACGAAAGCTGGTTATGTAGGAAAACTTGCTTATGACGGAAGCCTTCGCGATGCCCTTGAGGAGTTTCAAAAGGCTGGCTATGGCTTTAATCTATTCAATGTTCGATGGAGCTCTTCCTACGTTAAGAATGGAAAAAGAACAGATGCCTTGACTAATTTCAACCCAACCGAAGTAACTATTGACGAATTATTTTCTTCTGGTAAAAGTTAGAGTTTACCCTTCATGTATAATCACAAGTGTTTGCGTCTTGTCAATGCCGTTCAGCTTCTGCAGTTTATTGAACAAAAACTCATCATATGCCTCAACATCAGCTGTTCTGACTCTCACAATCATGTCAGAACCTCCTGCGATGATATCGACCTTCTCGACCTCTGGAAACCTTGAAATATCCTTTGCAAGGAAATGCTGGTTTCTCTTCTCGCCGCGAAGAGTTTTATAGTCGCATGAAACAAGGATGTGGGCAGCAAAGTTCTTTCCCAGCTTTTTTTCATCAAGCTCTATTGTGAATTTCTTTACGATTCCCTCTCTTTTTAGCTTATTGACTCTGTGGTGTACAGTCGTTATTGGCAAAAGCGTCTTTTTGGCTATCTGCCTCGTCGTGAAGTCAGAGTTTTCTTTTAGTATTTCAATAATCTTCCGGTCTTTTTCGTCGAGAGTGAAGCTCATTATGAAACATATGTTCCATTTATTATATAAATCTTTCTATTTTTTGCATTATTTTCAATAATAATGGAAATAAATTTAATAATAAGTCCTGTTTACCAAAAGATAAACTTTAATAACGGAGTGTGATTACTCATGAAAATGCCAAATAACCAGATATTGCCTGATGGCTACAAAAGCATACTTTCTCTCAGGGAAACTGAGAAAGCGATAAAGAAGGTTAAGGATTTCTTTCAGATTCATCTGGCTGAGGAGCTTAATCTCCAGAGAGTGTCTGCGCCAAGGTTTGTAAAAAAAGGAACAGGAATAAACGATGACCTAAACGGAGTGGAAAAAAAGGTCTCCTTCAAGATTAAGTATGACAATAATTCCGAGGCAGAGGTCGTCTTCTCACTTGCAAAATGGAAGCGAATGGCCCTTGCAGACTATGGTTTTAAGCATGGCGAAGGACTCTATACGGACATGGATGCAATAAGGCCTGACGAGGAAGTTCTTGACAACCTTCATTCCCTCTATGTTGATCAGTGGGACTGGGAGATGATAATCTCAAAAGAAGAAAGAAGCATCAGGTTCCTGAAAGAGATTGTAAGAAAGATTTATTCTGTGATGAAGAAAACTGAGGCATTTGTCAGCGAGAATTATCATGAGATAAAGCCGGTTCTTCCCAGCGATATTCATTTCATCCATTCAGAAGAGTTGGAAAGAATGTATCCGGAGCTTTCGCCGAGAGAAAGGGAGGACGCAATAGCAAAAGAAAAGAAAGCTGTTTTTGTAATTGGAATTGGACACCCATTAAAGGATGGAAAACCGCACGACGGAAGGGCTCCAGACTATGACGACTGGGTTACAGAAACAGAGCTTGGCAAAGGATTAAATGGTGACATAATTGTGTGGAATCCTGTGCTTGAAAAGGCATTTGAAATCTCCTCGATGGGGATAAGGGTTGACAAGGAAGCGATGCTGAAGCAGCTCGAAATGACCGGCTTTCCAGAAAGGAAGAAGTATGAGTGGCACAGAAAACTACTCGAAGGCGGATTGCCTCTGTCAGTCGGTGGCGGAATTGGACAAAGCAGATTGTGCATGTTCTTCCTGAGAAAAGCCCATATCGGGGAAGTCCAATCAAGCATGTGGCCGGATGATGTTGTGAAGACCTGCAAGGACAATGGGATAAGTCTGCTGTAATTTGGCTTATTTTCACAAACTCTTTCGGCGACGCTGTTCTTATTTTTTCTCTTATGAAACAGTGCATCATGTCAGCTACATCTCTTTTTCACAAAACATAAAAACACCTTCAAAATCTATTACATAAGGTGGTTCAACATGGATTTTAAAACAATCAAGGATGGTGACTTTAAAGGAAAAAGGGTTCTGCTGAGGGTGGACTTTGACACTCCTGTAAACAAGGAAACAGGAGAGATAAAGGATGATTCAAGAATAAGAATCTCCATACCTACAATAAAGACCCTTCTGGAAAAGGAGGCAAAGCAGCTAATCCTCATCTGGAAGCTTGGCAGGCCAAAGAACAAGGAATCATATCTGAAAACAAACAAAGGCGCAGAGCGCCTTCAGGAACTAATCGGAGAGAATGTTGTAAAAGTTGACGGCTGGGGCGAAAATGGATTGCCTGATGCAAGAATTGTTGCATTGGAGAATCTTAGATTTGATGAGAGAGAAGATTCAAAGGACGATGAGTTAAAGGATGCAAGAGCAAAGGAGCTTGCTAAGCTAGGAGATGCTTATGTATTCGACGCGTTCTCCATGGCGCACAGAAATGATGCATCTGTTGTTCCGATACAGAAATACCTTTCAAGCTACATGGGGCTAAGTGTACAGAAGGAAATAGAAACAATCGAAGCTGCCATGGAAAATCCAAAGAAGCCATTTGTTTCAATAATCGGGGGGCTAAAGGCAGATAAGATGGATGCAATCCAGAACATGCTTAAGAAGGCAAATTACATTCTGATGGGAGGAGCGCTTGCATTTCTTTTCCTGAAGATAAAGGGAAACGAAGTCGGCGATACAAAGATAGACACCGAGTACGGATATTCTCTTCCGGAAGACGTCAAGGATAACAAAAAGATAATGTTGCCTGTTGACGCGGTAATTGCTGACAAATTTGACAATAATGCCAACACAGGGATTGTTGATGTGGATTCAATAGAGAAAGGGTGGATGGCTCTTGATATCGGACCTGAGACAATCAGCAATTACAAAAAGATTCTCAGGAAAGCAAAAACCATTGTCTGGAATGGACCAATGGGTGTCTTTGAGATGGAAACGTTTTCCAAGGGAACAAAAGAACTTGCAGAGTTCATTGCCGAACTGGACGCCACAACAATCATTGGCGGCGGAGACACTGCAAGCGCAATTGAAAGTTCTGGTTTAGCTGATAGGATGAGCCTTGTTTCATCCGGTGGAGGAGCATCATTAACATTGCTCGAGGGAAAGAAGCTTGTTGCCATTGAGGCTCTGAAGGAAAACGCCAAGAATCCGGTTAAATGAACTGCTGCAGCAAAACATTTATAAACAAACCGCAATCCCTGAAGGATATTGATTTTATTTTTGAGGTGCAAGGAAATGGAACAATCAAGACCGTTGGATGCTTTGAACAAAGCACGAGACAAGAGAGTTATTGTAGAGCTGAAGAACCAGAAGCAGCTCATTGGAAAATTAAAGGCTTTTGATATCCACATCAACGTTGCATTGGAAGATGCAGAAGAGAGGGTTGATGGCGAGATTAAGAGAAAGCTCGGTGAAGTGTTTGTCAGAGGCGACACAATTATAATGATTAGCCCTGCGTAAACTCTGAGGCAGCACAATGACTAAAGGAACTTCTTCGATGGGTAAAAGGTCTGGCAAAAAGACCCACATCAGATGCAGGAGATGCGGCAAGAGAACATACCATATCAGGAAAAAGAAATGCTCGAGCTGCGGCTACGGCGCCACTGCAAGGCTCAGAAAGTTTACCTGGCAGAAGAAATAATTTTTTTGGACTCCCGAAAATTTTCGAGGATTTTAGGAAAAGAATGCAAAGGTTATTCTTTTCTGCGAAAGTCATGAACCTGCATCAGGGCAACAACACTTGCACGTATTGTCTTCTCCACAAAATTTATTAAATCCGATACAATCAGCGAAAGCAGGCATTCCAGGAGCGCAGATTGCTGTAAGATTTAAACAATCTTCATTTGTTGAGCAAGTAATTTGTTCTTTAAGTACCTTTTCGGGTGAAGATTCATAATCATAACATTTTATGGTGTATGGGTTTCTACATATTGTTAAATCTTGATCCTTATTAAAATATGTTGATAATAAAATACTTGCTAATAAAAGAAACATAATGATAATAACCACAGTTCTTGATTTTCTTCCCACATATTGTTGGTTTATTCAGGAATAAATAAACTTTTCTATTGAGGCCGGTTCATAATTTCATTCAGCATCGGAACTTAACGGCAAAATGCAATCGGTTTCCAAAATCGCCTTCGGCGACTTCATTAAATTCCGTTGTTAAGCTAAATAAACGGAGTTCTAGAAATTACATGGGGAAGAAAGATTTTTAAATATTTCATTATTCTCTATGTAGGATGACAACACATAAAA
>JAFGPE010000139.1 GCA_016926055.1 Candidatus Woesearchaeota archaeon
GGAGCATTGAACTGCTACAGGATGGGACTGAAGCAAAGATTGTATTTGCGATAACTGAGAGAATAAAGGGCAATCCAAGATTCCTTGAGATTACGGCAATTGAGGGCAAGACGCTCTGTGTTGTGACGGGAATAACTGAAACAAAAAACTTCCATAATAACTGGTTCCAGTGCATTGATAAGTATGGAATCCTAAAGAAGAACATTGCTTTATCAGAAGAGCAAATAAAAGCCAATGGTTGCCGCAGGCCAAGTGAGATAATGCCTGAATTCCGTGAACCGAGCGGGATTACAATTAACGAGGCGGATAAGTTCACAATAGGCAAAGATGGGTATAGCATAAACAGAGGATTGTATTTCTACGCAAAGAAAACCACCAATCATGAGTTCATCTGCTTCATGCCTCGCTCAGGAAATGGTTTTCTCAGGGGAGACAACTGCGATGTAACATATAACACCCTGAAGGACGGTTGCTTCGAGGATGTTGCCATTAGTTTGATACCCAAATGTACAACGTAAGAGGAGGACCATTATGACAAACAAAAAAGGAGTGGCTTTCGAATTCATTGTTGTTGCAATAATTGCAATCGTCGTATGCATAGTAATTATA
Source organism: Candidatus Woesearchaeota archaeon (assembly GCA_016926055.1). Taxonomy (GTDB): domain Archaea; phylum Nanobdellota; class Nanobdellia; order Woesearchaeales; family JAADFO01; genus JAFGPE01. The sequence goes on from JAFGPE010000139.1 coordinate 610, forward strand.
TTTGCCTTCAAGGGGCTGTTTGGAAAGGAAGCTGGCGCGACAAGGGGCCAGATAGACCAAAGCGGATATGATTGTGATGATGATGGTGTGATTGACATTCTGGACAGGTGCTGCATGACCGGCCCTGGAAAGGATGTTGGAATGGACGGCTGCACAGGAGATGAGCAGGAATCTGAAAAAATAGGATGCGATAATGATAAAAACAAATATCCTAAGTGCGAGAAAAAATACAAGAAGTAAGCGCGGAACCGAAACAAATATGCCTGTAGAATATTTCATCTACACGCTATTCGGAATAGCATTGGTGTTTGTATCAATAGGCCTTTTCCGCGGATGCAAAAGCTTGAGCCCTGAATTGAATTCATACATTACGCTGATAAACAAGATGAATGGCCTTCCAAGCAGAGAAACAACAACCCATTACCTAAAGATGAGCAGGAATACTGCATTGCTGTTTTTCAACAAAGGCGCAACAGAAGTCCAATACATCTATACTGCTCCAAGCCAGCCTGTGCCCTCTGACGCAAAGGTACTGAGATTTAAAAGACCGAGAGAATGTCAAGTAAACATAGACAAAGAGGAATGTAAAGCCACTCCGGAAGGAGGCGGAGCAGGTGGAAGCGACACTTTTTCAGAAGAGTGCCTGATGAGCTGCATCTGCCTGTGCGAAAAAATCAAGGAGGGTGATACTGGTTACAATGAATGCAGAGAGCCGGTCTGCAAGACAACTATGTATGAACTTACAACAGGCGACTCTGGAGGAGTTCCAACAGACAGCTTCATAATAGAGCGTGGCTTTGTTAACACGAAAGCTGTAAGAGATATTCATATCGAGAAGAACAACAACCTGGTTGGCTTCTGCTTCACACCAGACTGCATCAGCGACGTAGTCAAAAACTGAATAATGATGCTCCATAAAAAAAGAGGAAATGTTGTATTGGTTCTATTCGAGGTAATTGGGCTTGTGTTAATCCTATCGATTCTTGGCTATTCAGCGACAAGAGAGGGTCTTGGAGAGACAGTACTGAAGTCATTTTATGCAAAGGATATTGCCCTGACACTCGACACAATATATGCTGTACCCGGAGACATAAGCTACCGATACAAAGGCGATATGACTCGGTTCAGAATCGAAGCGGTCCAGGGAAGGGTAGTGGTCTCTGCTGGAGAGATGGATTTTCAGCCGGAAAAATACAGCTTCGCCTCCTTTGAGGAGAACGAACCGGACATAGGCATAGAGGGGCAGGAAAACCTTGTAATCACAAAATCAGGGGAGGTAATCTCCTTTGTCAATGAGGAGAAGATTCCGTCGAGCAAGCTCGTATTGCCTGAAGTGGAAATAAAGGAAAAGATATCAGAACAAACGCTTGTCATCGACCCTGCAGGCTCAGATGAAAAGATGCTTCCAACAGTCAATAGGAAGGAATCAGAACAGACATGGTGGATTGCGCAGTACTTCACAAATACCCAGACAGGTTTTAAGAGAACAGATATTACAAGAATGGAAACCGAATCAAAGAGCGGGGAAGAGAGGATAAGCTTCATACAGGAAAAATCTCCTGACATCCTGATAATCATAAGGTTTGGAAGCTATAACAGCAACACGAAGAATCCTGTAATTGCATTCTATCCGCAAAAACTGTCGAGCACCATGCTGGACAAAAACATAAAGCTTGCTGGCTCGATTGCCAACTCGCTAAAAGAAACCTTTCCTGAGACAGACATGCCGAATGTCATTCCATGGGACAGTGACGATGTCCTGAACAGCAATGGTGAAAGGCTGGCTGTTCTTCTTGAGCTTGGCAACACTGAGCTTAAGCGGGCATCATTTATCAATGAACCGAACCAGATAGGGGCAGCAGTATACAAGGGGGTTGTTAATTATTATAAGAATGCTGAAAAATAAAAAAGCGCAGGAAACAAGCAGAAGCGCCGAGAAGGTGATATTCTGGGCGATAGGCGTAGGAGCAATAGGGACCATACTCTTTTTTGCGTTCTATTATGTGATGGGCAGCTATGCCTCAAAGGAGATGGCCACTGTTGGCGGCCTAGAGACAGAGATTCTCGTCCAGAGATTCCTTGAATCGCCTAAATGCTTCACATATTTCGATGCAGAGCTGCAAAGACCTTTTCCTGGAATGATTTTGGCTAGCAGATTTACTGAAAAAAACCTCAACAGCTGCTATTCTGTGGAGAACAAAAAGATGCCAGCATTCAGCCTTGCACTGAGGAATGATGCAAAAGAAACAGCTTACATCAATACCTTGAACTGGGCCGGAGCGGATTTTAACATCAAAAAGGAATATCCTGTTTTAATAAATAATGAAGGAAACATCAAGAGAGGGATTTTGGTTGTCAAGGTTCAAAATTACCGCTAACAGGAAAGGAAGTTCTGACGATTTTGTAGAGATAATAGTATCTGTCATTATTTTGATTTTTTTTGTGTTGTTGTCTTTCGGATTCACAATCAATATGGTAAACTCAAAAGTGGCAAGTGCCAAAGCAGGATTGGAGAGAATGGAAGGCGATTATCTTCTGGTCGAATACCTTAAGGGCCCCATAAATGCGTCTACAGTCAAAGCAAAAACAGTATCCGGGCTCATTGAAGAATCATACCTGAAAAAGGACTATGGCTTGTTAAAGATAAAAACAGAAGAGTTTTTCGACAACTCTTTTCTTAAGTCGGGCACAAGGGAATGGGTTGTTGAAATAAGCAAGATGCCAAAAGAGAATGTCCTAGAGCGCATGGGCTGTATCAACTCAAGGTGCAGCGGCTGGAGCAGAACGAGAGACAAAAGAATAATCTCTGAACAGATACTGCCGCTTCCACAGGAGAAGGAATTTGCTTCATTAAAGGTTACGCTTTTTGCCCTCACGAAAAAAGCCGATTAGAATGAAAATGAAAAAAATCTCAAGAAAGGCGACATTTTTCCTCATACCTCTGGTCATACTGGGGGTGCTGATAGCGTTGCCTCTCGCAATAATGAAATTTGACAACACTTTCAAAATCGATAAATACAGGTATATAGGGGAAGGGCAACTGAATATTTTCAGAGCCTTCATGGAAAGCGAGAAAGCGATAATCTATATTGAAGATGCTGCCAGATTCTCGCTTCATGAAGCGATAATAGACCTTGGAAAGAACTCTGGATTCGGTTCAGAGAGCAAATGCGGAAGGATGGGCATATTCAACAGATGGTCGGATGAAAAGGAAAGCTGTAAACCTGGAAAGATTGAAGAGAATATTAAGCCTTTCCTAAACGAGTATCTTGACTATTATGTGATGAGCTATAGCGGGATTTCAATACCTGCCAGCAATTACCAGTTTGCAATAAAAAGATATCCTGATGGAGCAACACTAACCGGCTATGCAGAAAGTAAACCAATACTTAATCTCGGAGGAGGAAGTTTGATTCCCTTCAAACAGCATTGCGACAACGAGGCTCTTAAAGCAATAGCTGATAAATACGGAAACGTGATAAGAAAAGAACTTGAAAAAGCCAAAAGTCTGGATGACAAAGAGATGTATTTCAGAATCGTGATAGGGATAATTGCGCAGGAAAGCTTTTGCGGGGTTGAGACTGCTGTTTCACCTACTGGATGTACAGGGCTGATGGGAGTTTGCGGAGGAAACAAATTAGAGATGGTAAACGCCGAGCCGAACATAGCGAAAGGAATAGAGATACTGAATGGCAAGGTTTCATATTTCAGGAAATACGAGTCGAAGATGGAATTGGGATTGGCTGCTTATAACGGCGGTGAGGGGGTTATCAATGGTGCAATTCAGCAAGCCAAGAGCTCTTTGGGATTGATTGCTGGTGCTGAAAAGGAGCTTGACTGGAAGATGGTTTCGCAGTATGTGACTCCTGAAGTAATCTACTCTGCCTACAGCAAATCGTTCAGCAAAGAGACCATGAACAAATACTTCAGCAAACCTGCCCAGCTCACTGCAAAAGCTGAGGAAACAAAAAGATATGTATCCCAAGTCCTGGGCTACAGCGACGTCTACCAAACAACCTTGAATAATGAAGGAACTGAAATCAAAGAGATTGTGAATAAGCCTGAAGAAGAAAAGGAAAGAAAGAACGAGGAAAGAGACACCATCAAGGGATTTTATTCGATGAAGCCGTCATTTAGAATAGACTTTGACTATTATCCTGACACCTATGATGAGCTGTATAGTATTGTCGAGGAAGCAAAGGCAAGCTCTGCCTCATCAGGCATAGATGCGTTCCTTGCCGAGCTAAACAAGAACAAGAATTTTGATTTTATCCTGAAGACAACAGAAAGAATAACGGATGAGGAAAAGTGGAACGATTATTGTGAAACAAAGGCAGAATCAGCACTGGATGACTTTCTTATGAGGTATCAGGAGTGCGAAAGCCAGACTGACTGCAACTGCAATATCGAAATTGTGGGAGCAGTTCCCAAAGACCCGTACGGCTTTAATTTTGCTCTTGAAAACGGAACATATAATGTGGAACAGGAAACAAATAACGAGCTTTCCGGCAATACGATGAAAGACACTAAAATAAGGCTGGATTTTGTTCCGAAACTAAAAACAAATTTCGAGATAACAGGTGTTATCTCAGGCGATGGAAAGTTCATGATTGGAACAAAGGATGGTGCTGCAAAGGGCATGGCTTTTGTAAACAAAAAACAGCCGGACGGTTCCTCGATGATGATGCTCGTCCAGGAGGCAGAAAAGCTGCCAGCACAATGCGCAAAGGAAACTGACGTAATTGTCTGCGCAATTGACAAGAGAGTGAGCTATTTTGTCTATAATCCTGAAACAGAAAAAACAGAGCAAACAAATCCGGTGATAAGGTTTGCTTACAATGTGGGAAGCTTTCCACCCGGAAAGGTTGAGTTCAAGGCGGCTGAGAAGAAGCGAGGGGAAAGAAGCTTGCTTCTGATTTGGAAGAACCAGCCGCATCCCAACATAGACTCTTATAATGCCTATTACTCGAAAAAAGGAAATTTCGAAGGAAAGACTCTTGAACAGATTAAAGAAATGGTTGGAAATAATCAGGCAAAGATGGAACGGATAAAAAAAGTAAGCGTAAAGGATGGCGTTGTTGAAAATAACAGGCGAACACACAAGAATGAGGTTCCTGTTTTCCTCTTTGGGAAGACAATCGAAGAAGCAGAGGAAGAATGTGTTGGAGACAACAAGGATGAATGTAAATATGATATGAAAAGCAGATATTATGCTGGCGACAAAGTCATGTGGAGGCCAGATTCCTTTGAAGAGAAATTTGACCTTTCAAAAAGCCACATTTTCCTTGATGAAGTTCTTCTCTATGCTATTTCTGTTGAGGAAGACGGCGAGTATGATGTTGTGATTACTGCATTTGACAGCACGACAGGCGAGGAAAGCAAGGAATTCTTCATCAAACAGGCAGAATCTGTGGATGATCTTGTGCCACCAGAGTGCGAGGATGAAGAAATTAAGTTTGACGGAACAAACCTTAATCTCAACTGCGAAATAGAGGAAAGGATTTATGATATAAGCTCAATAAGGCTTTCTGTTGATGTCAGGGACAAAGCAACAAGCAATATTATCGTAATCAACGTGGACGGGGAGATTGCCAAGAATGTTGTTGAGACAAGAGACTTGCTTGAATGGAGCGGGACAGCAAACATCAAGTTCCTGCCAATCACAGGGGAGCTTAGCAAAGACAGCTTTGAAGCTGAAAGAACAAGGTTATATTTCATTGACGGGAAAGGAAATGAAAAGGACATCGACGTAAATAATGATGAAATTAAAAAATTCCTTGGACTTTATTAATTCTATATTTCATAACACAAAACTATTTAAACCATTGGAAAATCTTGTAATAGGGGAAATTCATGATAAAGATGCCTTTCGATGACATGGTCAGGAGAATAAACGAAGCCACCAATATCAGTGAAGACGAGATTAGGGACAAGGTAAAGAAGAAGATGGAGCAACTCTCTGGCTTAATCTCCAAGGAAGGGGCTGCACATATTGTCGCAAATGAGCTTGGAATAAGGCTCTTTGATATCGGTGGCAGGAAGAAGATAAAGGAAATGCTACCTGGTATGAGGAACATAACGATTGTCGGAAAGGTGGAGCAGATTTTTGAATCGAGAGAGTTTTCTGTTGGCGCGCGGCAGGGAAGGGTTGCAAATATTGTAATTGGTGATGAGACTGGCACGATGAGGGTTGTACTCTGGAATGACCAGGTTGATTCTATAAATAAGCTTGCCAAGGATATTACGGTGAAGATTGACAATGGCTATGTGAGAGACAACAACGGAAGAACAGAGATTCATCTCAATGACAAAAGCAGGATGATGATTAATCCCGAGGGGGAGAAGGTTGGAGAGGTAAAAAGAACTCCTTCAGGGGAGAGGAAGAAGATAAACGAATTAAAGGAGAATGACCAGAACATTGAAATCCTTGGAACTGTTGTCCAGCTCTTTGAGCCAAGATTTTTTGAGATATGCCCCAGCTGCGGCAAAAGAGCAAAGCCTGTCGAGACCAACTTTGTATGCGAGAGCCATGGAAATGTTTCTCCGGATTATTCCTATGTGTTGAACTTGTTTTTGGATGACGGCACAGAGAACATAAGGGTTGTGTGCTTCAGGAACCAGGCAGAAGCGCTGCTTAAGAAAACAAAGGAAGAGATGGTTTCCTTCAAAACAAAGCCGGAGGAGTTTGAGAGCATGAAGAATGAGCTTCTTGGCAACATGATTAAATTTACAGGCAGGGTTGTGAAGAACCAGATGTTTGACAGGCTGGAATTTATTGCGAACAATGTTGTAACCGACCTTAACCCTGATGAAGAGATTGCCAAACTAAACGAAGAACTGCAGAAGGTTGAAGCGGTAAAGTAGATTTCTCTCGGAGTTTCTGTAAATAGTGCAAATTAATTTGAAAACCTTCCGGAGTGAAATGAAAAGCCTTCAGTTTTTTTGAAAAATTTGCGGAAAATTCTCGAATACAATTATTAAGAAGTGCTGATTCAGGATGAGAGATTTTACATCCTGTGCGAGAAACAGGATGATGTATTGTATGTTATAAATGTCAAAGCGAAAAAATGAGATGCAGAAACTGTAACACCGGGATGGAGAAGGTACGGGTAAAAGTCCACATGGCTGACAGCCCAGTGCTCAGCTATCAATGCCCCAAATGCGAGTATTTCGAATTCGAATAAAAATCAGCCAATGGGGTAATAGATGAGATAAAGGCAAAGGAAACTGCCCTGAAGATAAAGCAGAAAATCGTGAAGCTCTCTGGTGAGAGACTGGGAATATATCTGAACAAGCATGTTGTGGAGAGCCTTAACCTGAAGAAAGGCACATATATCTATGTTTCTGTGCCGGATGAGAAGCACATACTGCTGGAAGTCTAGTTCTTTGCAAACATTTAAAAAAAGCTCCCTATTAACCATTCATGGCGGGCTAGGCTGGCGCGATAGTCCTGCGCTGTCACCACAAACGGACTTCATGGTGGAGCTGAAGCCTGGGGAGAGGTAATTAACTGCAGCAATGGTCCTGTTTTCAACCATGAAGCTTTGTCCTCTTTGACTGGTGCTTTTGAGAACCGTGTCAGGCCCTGACGGGAGCAGCACTAATCGTCAGCATTGGTGCTTTGAGGGTAGCGGAGCCGAGGAGACTTCAGGGAAGCTGTTACTGCTTTTAGCTATCCATCTTTAGGCATGCCCGCTATTTTTCTTAAAAAGCGAAAGACATATATATCAGTTTACCTTACTATTTCCGTAAGGTGTAACTGATGATAATAAAAGCGCTGAAAATAGAACTTGAGACAGCAACCAAGATTTTCAGCAAGCACAACGTGCTGCAGGAAGAAATCCACGATGTGCTCTCAAATGACAAGCCCATCTACAGAAAAGTCGGAGGAAACCAATATCTCGCGATTGGAATGAGCAGGAGCAGATACCTGACGATATTTTTTTATTATGATGAAAAAACGAAGGAAGCTGAGATAACAACAGCTTATCCTTCAGATAAAGACCAGATAAGATTTTACAAGAAGCATGGTGATAAAAAATGAAGAAGCTAAATCTTGATGAACTGGAAGAAGCTAAATTTAAAATAGATGAAAGTGCTTTCAAGCCCAGGGAACTGACGTGCTCAAAGTGCAATACCAAAATGAAAAACACAGAGATTGAGGTTGCTTTGGAGTCAGGAGTATTCGTAAAGGTAAACGGTTTTGAATGCACAAAATGCAAAAAGAAGTATTTCGGTCTGGATGAGGCAAGAAAGCTGGACAGGGCAATGGTGCTGAACAGACTGCTTTCAAAAAATTTCAAGATGGAAAGAAACCTTAGTTTTGACGGAGACAACTGGACTTTCAGGATACCAAAGGAATTTGCCCATTTTGTCCATGATAAAAAGATAGAGATTGTTCCGCTTGGTGCTGGGGAATTTTGCGCAAGTGTCAAATAATAGAATTCATCTTCAGAAACAGCTCATGAACCCTTTTATCATCTGTCAGTTCAGGATGAAATGACGCAACAAGAATGTTATTCTGTTTCAGAAGGATTGGATTCTTATTCTGCCTTGCAAGAACCTCAACATCTTTTCCACAGGACTTTACTATCGGAGCTCTTATGAAAACTGCATTAACCTTTCCAATGTCCCTTACATCAATTTCTTCTTCAAAACTATCAACCTGCCTTCCATAGTCGTTTCTCTTTACAGAAATATCAATTAAGCCAAGACCCTGCTCCCTGTTGTCAATAATCTCTTTCGCAAGAACAATCATTCCGGCACACGTGCCGAAAACAGGCATTCCTTTTTTTGCTCTCTTTTTTATTTCTGTGTCAAGGCCTTGCCTTTTCATCAGTTTGAACAATGTTGTAGATTCACCGCCTGGAAGAATCAGTGCGTTAACTTTTTTTAAATCGTCTTTTGCCCTTACCTCTATTGCTTTTTTGCCGCAGCGCTCTAACATCCTGACGTGCTCTATTACGCCGCCCTGTAAAGCCAAAACGCCTATCATGGCAAGAAGGAAAAGAAGGGGTTATAAAAATCTTGTGTAGCAGTTTCGGATATTGGACAGATATTTGGTGTCCACAAAATGCTATTCTTATTTTATAGTGTCCACAATATCGTTATTTGCCTCGTCTATCTTATCCACTATAAACTGCAGAAAATAATCCATATTACCGTCCCGTGCATATTCAAGATAATCGGTGTACTTTATCCGTTCTTCCCTTTTTATGCAAATGGGTGGAAAGCCTGATTTCATCAGCATATAATTAAGCAATAATCTCGCAGTCCTGCCATTTCCATCTATGAAAGGATGAATTGCAATAAAAAGGTGGTGGATATAAGCTGCCAGCTCAACTGGATGCATTCTTTTCTGATTTTTCATCCAGCGCATCAGACCAGTCATCTCTTTCTTAAGCAGAGATGACTTGGGAGGCACATGCTTTGAACCGCCCATGTAAACCTGAATTTTTCTAAATCTGCCTGCATTCTCACCTAAAATGTTATAAGTTAGGTTAAAATGAATTTTTTTTATGAATTTGACGTTTAGCTTTCCTTTGTATTTTTTCATAAAATCATAAGCCTTTCTTGTGTTTTCCACTTCATATATCTCCCTTAAATCCTTTCCATCCGGAGATATACCATCCTCAAGGATGTGCGCCGTTTCCTTAAGAGTTATTGTGGAGCCCTCGATTGCATTTGTGTTGAATGTGAATCTGATCAGCCGCTGCTTTTCAATCACAGAATACTCCACCTTTGAAACTGAAGAAATCAGCTTCTGGTAATTAACCCTTATCTGTTCGAGCTTGGTCCTGGTTTCTTTATCAAGTCTGGATAATTTTATTATGCTTTTTACAGTTTTGATTTTTTCATCAAGATGTTTTCTAGCTACTTCTGCCAGCTCCTCGAGCTTTTGTTTTGAAATATCTCCTTTTCCAAGAAACCATCTTACTTTCCTGAAACTCTTCTTCATTCTCACAGTATTTGTGAGATAATAATAGTTCTTTCTTCCTTTTTTTATTGTTTCAATATATGCCATAACATTTGGTTAGTTGTCCACATTTATAAAGTTTTCTTTTTAGTAGTCCACAGATAATTTTGTATTTACTCTTTAGTGGTTAAAAAACAAAAGATTTATAAACTCTGATGTACATAGGACTTTGAAATGCCGGAACTGGACAGTAAACCTGATCATAAAACGAAGCAAAAAGATAAGGCTGACCTAGACCGGATAATGATGAACGATCAGACAGAGAAATATGCCCTAGCAGGGGGATTTGCTGCAGCTCTGCCTGCCATGGCTGCCTATGTTAGCAACCCATATGTCCAGAGCCTTGGCCATATTGCCGGTTCTGCAATGTACCTGCCTTCCTATGTTCCTTTCCTTGCGGCGCCTTTAGTTGTAGGAGCTGTTATTGGAGGAATTATTTATTACGGAATAAAAAAGCTTCTCGGATACAAGCACGTGAAGAGAGATAAGAAAGATGAGAAAAAGAAGGATGGGCAGAAAAAAGATGAGAAAAAAGGGCCTGCTCCCGGACTTGAAGGGATGACGCCGGCTCCTGCACCGACTTAATTCTTTACCATCCCCTTTCCTGCAGCCGTGTGTCTAGCTTGCTTATTTCCAATCCTTCCATGGCCTCGCCCAATCCAACGGATACCTTTGCAAGAAAAGCAGCGTCCCTGAAATGCGCTACAGCGTCAACAATTGCCTTGGCTCTTTTTGCGGGGTCGCTTGATTTGAAGATTCCTGAGCCGACAAAAACGCCATCAACACCGAGCTGCATACAAAGTGCAGCATCTGCAGGCGTCGCAACGCCTCCTGCGGCAAAATTCACAACAGGGAATCTTCCAAGCTTTCTTATTTCATTTACCAGATTCACATTAACGCGATACTCCTTTGCCTTTGATAGCAATTGCTTTGGATTCATGCTCTTCAACGCAGTTATCTCATTGTTGACAGTTCTTATGTGCCTGACCGCCTCAATGATGTTTCCTGTCCCTGCTTCACCCTTTGTCCTCATCATCGCAGCGCCCTCAGAAATCCTTCTCAGCGCCTCACCCAGGTTTGTACAGCCGCACACAAAAGGAACCTTGAACTTCCATTTGTCAATGTGAAGGGAAGGGTCGGCAGGTGTCAATACCTCAGACTCATCGACATAATCAACACCCAGAGCTTCAAGAATCTGTGCCTCGACAAAATGACCAATCCTTGCCTTTGCCATTACAGGTATTGAGACTGCAGCCATTATCTCCTTTATCTTCTCAGGGTCTGCCATCCTTGCTACCCCGCCCTGTTTCCTTATGTCAGCTGGAACCCTCTCAAGAGCCATCACTGCAACAGCTCCTGCCGTTTCTGCTATCTTCGCCTGAGTTGCAGATGTAACGTCCATTATCACTCCGCCTTTCAGCATTTGCGCCAAACCAGATTTTAATTTAAGAGTACCTTTTTTCATTTTATCACCTATGCATTTATAAAATATAATGGCGTGCTCGAGAGCATTATTTTTACTGTTTCACCGGGTGCCAGACAATGCTCCTCCTTTATGGAGTCAATAACAACTATGTTGTCCTTGAAGCGCGAGGTTATTTTTATAACTTCCTTTGGCTTCAACAGCATCTTTGTTAGCTTCGGCTGAAAAAGCTTTCCTCTGTACGGCTCCCTGACAATGAGCTCGAATCCATTGTAATTAGAAGGGAGCTTCTTTCCTCCTGCTGACTTGCACCAGCTGTTAGAGCCGGTGGGTGTGCAAACAATCACTCCCGAGGATTTCTGGAACTCCTTACTGCCCCTGATTTCTATGTCATACAACGCGGTAAAATACGGCTTCCTGTTTCCAACAAATACTTCGTTTAGAGCAGGAGTGAGCTTTCTGTTCCGAAAGACTGCAACAAGCCTTGAAAGCCTCACTATCCTGAAGTTTCCCGAAAGTATTCTCTTTAGCACAGATTCAAAGTTTTTGGCATTTGCCCTGCAAAGGAAGCCTTCCTTTATCTGCGGGTTCGAGTTTACCCCAAGAATAGGCGTTGTGTCCCTCAGCTTATGGGATGTGGAAAGCACCGTCCCGTCACCACCTACTGTTATCACAAGGTCCTTGCCACTTATCTTCTTCATGCAAAGGCAATCGCGCTGAATCATCTCATGGTTTATCCTGTATTTCTTCAGCACGTTCCTCACCTTCTTCAAGCAGACATAGTGCTCAGTGTAAGGATCCTGCATATAAACGACAAGGACTTTTTTCAGCTTCATTGTTGCCCCTATGGAAACGTTTTCGTGGTTATATTTATGTGTTTTGTGTCCAACAGTACATGATTGTACAGTAGAACAATCTGTCTCCTTGGTTGTTGTTGAAATTGCAATTATTATCACTTTCTAGTAGTTAAAAAACGAAAGATTTATATACTAGTTATACTTATTATCACTAAATAATAGTAAATCTTATGGAGGATTAGAAAATCATATGAAACTTCACATCTGCGTTTCAGTTGACGAGAAGACAATTCTTAAGATAAATGAAAAGCTAAGAGACGGTTTTTTCAGAAACAAAAGTCATCTTGTTGAGCATGCTGTGAATGCTTTCCTTGAAGAGGGTGAGCAGCATGGCTGAACCTCAAAAAGAAAGCGACCTTGAAAAGATGGCAAAGGGAGCAAAAACTGATGACAAGGCAAAGCAAGATGCAAAAAAACTGGAGGAAATGACAAAAAAATACCAGGAGGCATACAGCAAGTCAAAGCCTTCTGGCCTGAGCAAATTTCTAGGTTTTGGCCTTGCTGCAGCAGCAACATACTTCGGAGGGCCCCTGATAGCATCATTCGGGCCAACGGCGAAGATTGCTACAACAATCGGCTCATATCTTGGTGTTGCGTCACAGTATGTAAGCTATGGTCTTGCAGCGCTGACAGGCGGTGCACTCGGCTATTCTATTCCAACCTCCATGTCACGGGCAGCAAATGCCAGCAAGTACATGCAGCAGATTGAAGCAAAAGATAAGAAGGAGGAAAAACCTTACAACAAGAATCCTGCTGCTAAGGCTACACCTTAAGAAATAACAATAGCGGGCTTTCCTGGAAGCGCAACCTCTGCTTTTTTCTCTTTACTTTCCTCTGCTCTCACAACTGCAACATCTGCGCCGAAGAATTTGCTGAGCTTTTCCTTCACAGAAACAAGCTCTTCAAACTCCCTTTCCTCTGAAAGGACTGTTTCCGGAATCTTTCTAGGGTCCTTCAGGACCGCCGGAACGAGCTTGGATATTTCCTGACCATGCTTCTTGAGCTCTGGATTTTTCATGCACACTCCTATTATTGATTTAACATCCCTTGTATTCTCAAGCTCCTTCTTCATTATTTCCATAAAGACGTATTTCCATTTTATCGATGTTATTAATTTGATTTTCTCTGCTTTCTTTATCTTCAGCAGATTCATCACATGGACTATATCAGCTCGTGTCCTATCAACAAGAACATCTGATGCCTCCGCCTCCTCATCAATGAGCTTTTCATCATACTCGGGCCATTTCTCGAGCGAAACAAAATTCTTATTGCCAAGGAACTTCCAGAGCTCCTCGCAGATGTGTGGAGTAAATGGCGCAAGCATCCTTACAAGCGCAGAAGCTGACTCGTTTGAGATTTCATCCATCTCAGAGATGTAGTTTGTAAACTGCATCAGGCTCATTATTGCCCTGTTAAACTCAAAGCCCTCAAAAAACTCCGTAACCTCTTTTACCGTCTTGTGAAGCTTTGAGACTTCCTTGCTGCTTTTTGAGTCTGTAATCTTCTTCTCTGTTATAGTGAACCAGAACTTGTTGATGAACCTGAAACTGCCTTCAACCCCGTCATCACTCCATTCCATGTCCTTTCCCGGAGAGGAAACAAACATCAGAAACAATCTTGCTGTATCAATCCCGTATTTCTTTGAGACCTCTTCAGGAATCACAACGTTGCCCTTTGACTTCGACATCACTACACCGTCTTTGTGCAGCATTCCTTGGTTGAACAATCTTAGAGCAGGTTCGCCAAAGTTCAACAAGCCAAGGTCCCTTAAGAATTTTGTAAAGAACCTGAAGTAAATCAGATGGCCGCAGGCATGTTCTCTTCCTCCGATGTACTGGTCAATCGGCATCCAGTAGTTTGCCTTCCTGGGGTCAAAAGGCTGCTTATCGTTCTTCGCGTCGCAATAGCGCAGAAAATACCATGATGAATCAACAAATGTGTCCATCGTATCTGTTTCACGTTGCCCTGTTGCACCGCATTTTGGACATTTTACATTAAGGAATTTCTCATAATGCTTCAACGGATTCTCTGCCTCCTCGAAGACAACATCATCCGGCAGGATTACCGGCAAATCCTCCTCAAGCACAGGAACAATGCCGCATTTGTCGCAATAAATTATCGGTATCGGAGCTCCCCAGAAACGCTGCCTTGAGATAAGCCAGTCACGAAGCTTGTACTGCACTGTTTTCTTTCCATGACCATGCTTCTCAAGGAATTTTGCTATATCCTCGATAGCATCCCTGTTGAACATTCCATTAAAATCATCTGAGTTCGTCATGTTGCCATCGCCCATGTAGGCGCGCGACATCCTCTCAGGATTAAGCTCATAGCCATCAGGATTGATAACGACCTTTATAGGTATATTGAATTTTTTCGCAAACTCAAAATCACGCTGGTCATGGGCAGGAACAGCTATTATGGCTCCTGTTCCATACTCATACAAAACAAAGTTTGCAATGTAGATCGGAATTTCCTCTTTTGTTATCGGGTTAATTGCATACCTTCCAATAAACATCCCTTCCTTCTCCTTGTCTTCAGCAGTCCTCGTGAACCTGTCCTCAAGAATAACCTTTCTTACGAACTTTTTCACTTCCTCCTCATATTTTGTTCCTTTCACAAGTTCCAGCACATCAGGATGCTCAGGAGCATAGACAAGGTAGGTTATGCCGTAGAATGTATCTGGCCTCGTTGTGAAGACAGTTATCTTCCTGTCAGAGCCCCTTATATCAAACCACATCAATGTGCCTTCGCTCCTTCCAATCCAATTGCGTTGCATCATCTTTACATCTTCTGACCACTGGAGCTTGTCAATATCCCTTAACAATTCATCTGCGTATTCTGTTATCTTGAAGAACCACTGGTTAAGCTCCTTGATTTCGACATCTGTGTTCTCATGGCGCCAGCATTTTCCGCCAATCACCTGCTCGTTTGCAAGAACAGTATTGCATTCAGGACAGAAATTCACAGCCGCCTTTCTCTTGTATGCAAGGCCCTGCGCATACATCTTCAGAAAAATCCACTGGTCCCATTTGTAATAATCCGGCTTGTGGCAGGCAAGCGACCTACTCCAGTCGTATGACAAGCCAAGCTCTTTCTGCTGCCTGATGAATGTTTCAATCGCTTTTTCAGTAAAAATCTTCGGATGGGATTTTGCTTTTATTGCTGCATTCTCTGCAGGAAGGCCAAAAGAGTCATAACCCATCGGATAGAGAACATTAAAGCCACGCATACGTTTATACCTTGCACAAGAATCTCCTAGCACGTAATTTCGTGCATGACCCATATGTAATCCCGAACCGCTTGGATAGGGGTACATTTCGAGCACATAATATTTCTTCTTTTTTGGATCTTCATTTACCTTGAATATCTCTGCATCCTCCCACTTCTTCTGCCATTTCTTGCATATCGAATTGAAGTCTATCATTGGTTCTGGGAAACATAAGTTGATTTAAATTATTTGTGGTTACCCGGTACGCCCAAGAAGGATATCTGACAAAAATCTTCACCGTTTTAGCGAATGATGTTTATTTCTATCAACAGAACTACTGCTCAAATAACTGCAAAAAAAGTCAAGAGTTAAAGATAACGAAAACCGTACTAATCCACGGTGTTTTAAATCCCACGGAAATTTTTGGAGAAATTTCCGATAACTAAATAAAAGCCTAAAACTTCTTGAAAGCTGCTGCGTCGTCTATTAAGTCAACCTGACCAAGGAACATTGCCCTGCAGCAATACCTTTCTAGGCCGAGCTCATCAAGGATCTTTTTCCTGTCCTCTCCCTTCTCAACCCTTTTATTGTACTCTTCCCAAAGATGGGCGATTGGCTTTCCGCAGCTGAAACATCGTATTGGTATCATCATTTTTGCTCACCTGTACGACTTCTGTATTTTTCCTCTTGCCTTTCCATGACGGTTTGGTTTATGGGGTTCTTTTCTTCTTACGTCTGCAATCAATAGTTGCCTGTCGTACTGCAAAAATTTCTTCTCAAGGCTTTTGTCATTGTAGAACTTGACCAATGCTCTTGTGATCACTAGCCTTGCTGCCTCTGCCTGGCTTGAAGAACCTCCGCCTCTTACTGTAACGTCAATATCAACATCATCAGCAAACTTTCCGGCGATAATCAATGACTCCCTCATCTTCACCCTTGAAAGCGTGTTTGTTATTGTGTCTATGAGCACTCCATTAATCCTGACTACGCCTTTTCCGGGCCTGATTGTTGCCCTTGCTATCGCTGTCTTCCTTTTTCCTGAAACATGAAAATAAGTTTGTTTCATTTGATACCACCAAGTTCTTTTGATATAGTGCCTATTGAAACATAATTCATTGATGGAAGATTTGAAACATTCATCTTCTCGAATGAGACAAATTCCTTTCCCTTGAACTCATCAGGAAGTCCTGGGTAGCATTTTAACCTTTTCATTGCCATTTTTCCACGGGGCATCTTGAAAGGGACCATCCCCCTTATAGTTCTCTTCACCAGCATCTGCGGAGATTTTGAGATAAAAGGGCCTTTTCTCACTGAACCGCGCTGTAGCTTCTGCCTGTATTTCTCAAGCACGACATATTTCCTGCCGCTCACCATTGCTTTCTCGCAATTAATGACAGCGACCTGTTCTCCCAGGAGAATCTTCTTTGCCGCAAAGCCAGTTATCCTTCCAAGCAGCATGTTTTCAGCATTTATGATTATCATGTTATCAACCCATTATCCTTATTCCCTTTGCCTTAGGGTTTTTCTTTATCAGTTCTTCTATTGAGATGCAGTTCCCTTTAGCATTGGTTATCTTTTCAACTGCTGTGTCTGAAAACCTGAAAGCCGCAACATTTAGCTTGTGCGATAAATCTCCTGTTGCAAGAACCTTTCCCGGCACAACTATGAACTCGCCGTCTTTTGCATATCTTTCCAGCGTTGATACGTTAACAATTCTTCTCTGTCTTGTAGGCCTTTCAAGCTCAAACGCTATTCTTGACCATAATCGCACATTCTCTTTTCTAGCAAGATCGTTAAGCTTAACAATCAGTTCCCTGAGTTGTGGATTTGTTGTTCCTGTTCTTTTCATGTTGAATTACCTTGCGATTTTGATTTTTCGAAATCTGCGATTTCCGGCGTCTTCCTCATTCGTTTTGTGGTTGTGAGCAGAGGGAGTTCATCCCTTCTGTCCACGATCACTATTGAACTGCGGGTTCAGTCACCATGTAGTCACTTCGTTCCTACACCGAGTCGAGTAATGCTCTCTCCGGTGTCCCTGAACCCTCAGTTCCTTGCTTCGCTCGGAACTGCGGGAGACGGGGTTCGAACCCGCGCAGGCACTAAGCCACTAGGCGTTTGAAACCGGGAATCATCCGGGTTGCCTCAACCTAGCCCGTTTGGCCACTCCGGCACCCCCGCATATGAGGATGATTATTTGAGTTCCTTCAGCTTTTCGACAAACTCTGAAATCTGCTCATCGAAAAAGTCTGTTGCCTTTGTTGCTATCTCCTTGCAGCTTAGCTGACCCCAGGATTCCATGAAGAGTATAAACTCATCCTGGCTTTCCTCGAGTTCAATTACACTTCCTTTTAAATCAGTGCATGCGCCGCAAAGATGGCAGCTCATGACCTTGTCCTTGTTGATTATAAGGCTACCGTTCTTGTTCTCGAAAATCTTCTTGGGGCATAATTCGCTGTAGACCTCTGGATTTGATGGATTTTTCTTTATTGTAAGAGCTGGCTTGTTCTTGTAATAAAACAAACCTGGTGACCATTTTGCATGATTTTTTCCCTGACCAAGTGTTGCAATCGCAACAAGCTCAATCTCCTGGTCGTCAAGTAGTTTTACAATAGGCATATCAGGATATAACGGCTTTACAGCAGGATCCTTTGACTTCATATCTGAAGCATATACTATTCCAGGACCCTTTCCCTTAAGAGTTAATTTCAACTGACATCTTGCACATCCTTCGCCCTTGCAAGTGCATTTTGAGGGAAGTGCATAGCTCTTCAAGTCTGTCTTCAACGGCAGCAACCCGATTCTGTGCGCAACGATTTCATCATAAAGGGCTGAGCTGTTCTTCTTGAACTCAACAACATCAACCGCCATCACTGGCACCTCTTCCATCATGAAGCGCCTTATTGTATTCAGATAAGGTATTGAAACCTTTCTGAACATCAACGATGCTCTTGTTTTTTCCTTGTTTTGCTCCAAAAGCCTTGCTTCCATTAGACTCGCCTACCTCTTCTACCGCCCTTCTTCCTGCACCCATCATGAGGAATGGGGGTAACATCTTCAATAATGCCTATCCTCAAGCCCATTCTTGAAAGAGCCCTTATCGCTGCCTGGGCTCCTGGACCTGGATTGTTAGGACCATTATGCCCGCCCGGAGCTTTTATCTTAACATGGATCGCATTTATTCCCTTCTCAAATGCAAGCTCTGCTGCCTTCTTTGATGCCATCATTGCTGCAGTTGGGCTGCTCTCCATCCTGTCTGACTTGACAACCTGACCGCCAGAGGTTCTTGCTATGGATTCTGAACCAGTGATATCAGTAATATGGATTATTGTATTGTTGTAAGAGGAATAGATATGGGCTACGCCCCACCTATCGACCCTAGTTCTGCTTTCCCTTTGTTCTTGATGTCTTTTCATTCTTTATCGCCCTTTCCGGATGCTCAGCACTATTAAGCTTTGACCTTGCAAGGAAGCTTATCTTTCCTTCCTCTTCCTTCGATACAAGATATGAAGGGGAGGTTATTACCTTGCTTCCCACTGTCACATGCCTGTGAACTATAAACTGCCTTGACTGGACAATTGATCTTGCAAGGCCTTTTCTCACAAGCTGTGTCTGGAGTCTTCTCTCCATCACTGCCTCAACATTCATTCCAAGGATATCATCCAGGCTTGTAAGTTTTTCGACAAAGCCCAACCTTTGAATCCTGGTTAGCAACTGCTGCTTTTCCTTCTCTGCCTGCTTTCCTGTCGCTGCAATATACCTCTTGGCCTGAATCTTCATGTTGCTAAGAATTGAATCCATTATCAGTATTTCCTGCTTGTTCTTAAGGCCGTACTTCTTAAGCAGTTCCCTCTCTGCTTCAATCCTTTCCTTGTTCCAGGGATGCAATGGTGTTTGATATTTCTTCCTTGGTTTTTTTGGGTCTCCCACTTAAGTCACCTATTTCTTGCCTTTTGAATCCGCAGCAGCACCGCCTTCTGTCTTCTTTCTCTGGACGCCAAGAGAAACCCTTCCCTTGTTCCTTCTGAAGTTAGCCTTGGTCCTTTGCCCTCTCACCGTCAATCCGAGAGAGTGCCTTATTCCCTTGTAGCTTCTCGTTTTCTTCATTAGCTTGATGTCATTTTCAGTGTTGAATCTAAGGTCTCCTGCAAGAAGATGTATGTCCTCTCCTGTCTCAGGGTCCTTTCTCCTGTTGAACAGCCATTCAGGAATATTGTACTTTGCAGGGTTTGATATGACGTCGTTGAGCTTTTGTATTTCAGCATCTGTCAATGCTCCTGCCCTCTTGTCCTTTTCTATTCCTGCGACACCTAGAAAAGCGTTTGCCAGCATAACACTTATGCCCTTTATCTTGCCCATAGCAAACAGAATATTCTTGCTACCTACTAAATCGGTGTTCGCAATCCTGACGATATACCTTAGTTCCTGACTTTTTTCTTCCATTATGAATCACACATTAAAGCCACAGAGAAATACAACGCAGCCCTATGCAGCGCTCGTATGAACTCGGGCTATTTGACCTAAAGAAACAGGGGGTAATTTATAAAGCTTACGAAAATGCGGTTAAGTCAAGTATGATGTCTTGAGCTGGTTGTGGTGGTAGAACCACAACCCGAAGAAAGCTCTTGCTCCTTTAAAGCTCTGAAA
>JAFGPE010000140.1 GCA_016926055.1 Candidatus Woesearchaeota archaeon
TCATGGTGGAGGTCACGTCTCCACCCCCAACAGCAGCCTTACAGCTGCTTTGGGTTATTAACTTTTTCTACAGAGCCTATAGCATAACAATATTTATAAACAAAGTATTTTTCATAAAGGCCGAGGGGAAGTCTATGGAAGAAAATGATGATGATATTGAAATTGATTTTGGAAAGATAAGGGACAGGCTGAAGAAGGTTTTCAAGGAAAATCCTGAGAAGAAGAAACACAAGAAAGATGATGCTGAAGAGAAGGAAGCGGATGACGAAATCACTATTGATTTTTCAGGAATAAAGAAATTTTTCAAATCAAAGCCTGAGAAAAAAAAAGGGAAGCGAGAAAGCCCTCGAGAGGAAGAGATATCGATTGACTTTAAGTCATCATTCAGGGAAGTAAGGGGGTTTTTTTCAAGGCACACCGTCTTAGTTCTGCTTATCATAGCGGTCTTCATGGCTGTATATTTCAGGGCGATGCCGGCTCAAATTAAAGTCACGGATGAATGGGCAAAGAATTCTGTCCATAATTATTTCAGAAACCAGATAAGCACCGAAATCAATGGTCAATATCCGAATCTTCCGCAGGCAAACAAGAACAACCTTATTGAAGCAGAATTCCAGAAATTTCTGACCCAGAACAAGGACCAGGTAAATGAACAGATAAAGCAGGCATCTGAATACTATAAAACCCAACTGAGGGATGAGAATGGGAATAACTATCTTTCAGCGATAGATGCCTATTTTTGGGCGAGGCATGCGAGAAATATAGTGAACAACGGTCATCCTGGCGATATGCTTGTTGACGGAAAGCCTTATGACAACCACATGATGGCTCCTCTTGGAAGGTTTGTCCCGTCTGACATGTTCCATGCATACCTTGAAGCATATTTCTATAAGTTCATAAGGTTCTTTAATCCTGATGCAACAATCCCTGGCGTGGTATTCTACATGCCTGTGCTGCTTAGCGCTTTGGCAGTTATCCCGGCGTTCTTTATAGCAAGAAGGGTTGGAGGCAACATGGGAGGATTTTTTGCTGCGATGATGGTTGCAATACATCCTGCATTCCTCACAAGAACAATCGGAGGGGCTGCAGACTCTGATGCCCATAACGTTTTGTTCCCCCTGTTAATTACATGGATTTTCTTGGAAGCTTTTGAGATAAAAGACCTGAAGAGAAAATCTGTCTTTGCGGCAGTCGCGGGTCTGCTGGTGGGGCTATATTCTTTTGCATGGAACAGCTGGTGGTACATCTTTGACTTCCTGATTGGAGCAGCTGCTGTTTATCTGCTGTTTCACACTGTGACGCATTTCGGAAAGATTAAGAAAGACTTCCGTAAATTTCTCTCTTCTCCTGAAATAAAACACACCCTGCTCCTCGTTCTGGTGTTCATTGTTTGTTCAGTTGCATCTGTCTCAATGATGAATTCATTTAACACGTTCAAGGGTGCAATGCTGGAAGGGCCGTTTAACTTTATCAAGCTCAAGGCGGTTGCCCAGACAACAATATGGCCGAATGTGTTCACGACTGTTGCAGAGCAGAATCCTCTTTCTTTTTCGCAGGCGATTGATGAAATAGGAGGCAAGTTCCTATTTTTTATTGCAATGATTGGAGCATTTCTGACTCTGGTAAAGAAAGACATTCATGGAAAGATAGATGTAAAATACGCTGCTCTGCTCATCATATGGATAGCATCGACAACATATGCTTCAGTCAAAGGAACAAGATACACCCTGCTGCTGGTTCCTGCTTTCAGCATTGCTTTCGGAATATCGATCGGAGTAGTATTCAGTTATCTGCTAAAATGGGTTACGAAAGGTCTTAAGATTGAAAAAAGCCTTTCAATCGTTGTATTGTTTCTTCTGTTCTGTCTGCTCTTTTTCATCCCTGTGAAAGGAGCAGGGTCAAGCTCTATTTGGAAACAGGCAAATGACATAGCTATTCATGCTAACCTTAATGACATGAGCGACGGCTGGTATGTTGCGCTTGACAAGATAAACAAAGAGGCTGACAAGAATGCAATCGTTAATTCATGGTGGGACTTTGGCCATTGGTTCAAATACATAGCGGACAGGCCAGTCACCTTTGACGGGACTAGCCAGAACAGCCCTCAGGCACACTGGATAGGAAAGGTTCTTGTGACGGATAATGAGGAACAGGCGGTTGGTATATTGAGGATGCTTGACTGCGGAGCAACCAATGCATTTGACGAAGTTGACAGGGAGAAGAATGACACACTAGCATCTGTAAACATCCTGTATGACTTATTTGAAAAAGACAAGGAAGATGCAAGAGCGGTTCTCAAGGAAGAGGGATTCAACGATGAGCAAGCTGATAAAATCCTCAGCTATACTCACTGTGAGCCTCCTGAGGATTATTTCATTGCTTCAGAAGACATGATTGCAAAGAGCGGCGTATGGGCTCACTTCGGCTCATGGAATTTCACAAAGGCTAAGATGTACTACCTGACCAGAGGGTTAGGCAGGGAAAAAGCAATCGAGTTGTTGCAGAAAGAATTTGAACTGAATAGTGATGATGCGGTTGAGATATACTATGAAGCGACAACAGCAGATCCGAACCAATGGATTGCACGGTGGCCGGGATACGCTTCAGGATTTGTGGGATGCGCAAAAAAAGACGAGAACACATTGGAATGCGGAAATGGCATAATCATTGATATGAAAAGCCCAAGCAAGTATGAAGCATACATTGAATCTGCCCAGACCATGATACACCCAAAGATTTTTGCATACCCTGTGGAAGACAAAATAGTCGTCACGGAATACTCTGAGCCGTTAATCAAATCCAGTACCGGTGAACTTATAGGTGTAACCCTTGTGCCAAGCGGAAAGGAATACGGTGTAGTGCTTTCAAGCCCTGAATTAACAAACAGCATCTTCACAAGACTTTTTTTCCTTCAGGGACAAGGCTTGAGACATTTCAAGTTATTTACCCACCAGAACAGCTTAACTGGAGGAGATGTCTGGGTATGGAAGGTTGACTGGCAGGGTTCTGAGCCGAACATGATGGATGAATTAAAACCGAAGATAACAGTAAAAAGCGGAGATGAGGCTGAAGTGAATTATATCGGATGGTATGATGTCAATGGTTCTGTATTTGATTCCTCAATTGTAAACTGGGAGGAGAAAGGTGTCACTAAGAACTCTGAATTCAGCTCCCATTCCGAATTCGTAACCCAGAAGTTTATAATAGGTGAAGGCAGGATGATTGCTGGGTTTGAAGAGGGCATTCTTGGCATGAACATCAGCGATGAAAAAACAATCATCATCCCTCCTGAGAAGGGATATCCTGCAGGAACAAATCATCCTCTTGCGAACCAGACTCTCGGCTTCAAGATAAGGGTGGAAAGCATATCTTAATAAATATGGTGCAGCAAAAAAATGTCTGGGCAATAATCCCTGCATTCAACGAAGGGAAGAACATTGCAAAGGTAATTAGGGCAACAAAGAAGCTTATTGACAAAGGGATCGTCTCACACATCGTGGTAGTGGATGACGGTTCAAAGGACGATACCGCTGCTGTTGCAGAAGAGGCAGGGGCAGATGTTCTCGGGCACGTAATCAACCTTGGAAAGGGTGCAGCACTAAAGACAGGATGCGAATATGCGTATAGGCATGGTTGCGAGTTTTTTGTTCTGATGGATGGGGACTGCCAGCACAGCCCTGAAAAAATACCTGTTCTCCTGAAAAAATTAAAGGAAAATGACATAGTCTTCACCTACAGAAAATTCGATAAGAACATGCCTATTGTTCTTAAGATGGGCAATATTCTTATCACAAGATTTATAAACTTTTTATATAAAGTTAATGTATACGATCCTTTGTCCGGATTCAGGGCGTTTACAAGGAAAAGCTATAAGAAGATATCCTGGAACTCAAACAATTACAGTGTCGAGTCAGAGATAATTGCAAGGGTAGGGAAGAATAACCTTAAATACACGCAAATTCCGATATGCACCGTATACCTTGACAGGTACAAGGGAACAACATTCCTTCACGGAGTTAAGATTTTTATGGACATGGTTTCATGGAAAATAAGGAGGTGATTATGTGCAGTGGATTCAGATTTTGGGAGTGATGTTTGGGCTGCTGTTGTTGTATATGACCTTTCTTAACTACAAAAGAAAGGAATTCACCATAAAGGAAGCTCTTTCGTGGTCTGCCATTTGTGCTGCCTTGATTATTTTCTCAGTAATCCCTAAATTTCTTGACCCGTTTCTTAAGCGAATCGGTGTTCTCAGGCTTTTGGACTTTCTCGTAATAGTTGGTTTTATGTTTTTGCTCATTGTTGTATTTTACGTTTACCATGTTGTCAGAAGAACCCAGATGCAACTGACAAACATTGTTAGGAAGATTGCACTAGAGAAAAAAAGAAAGTAAATAAAAAGAGGTAGTCATGGGAGAAAACATCTTGTTCATATTAGCACTGTGTCTTCTTGTATCTTTCATACTTTCCGAGTTGTTCTTCAGGATGAAATATCCGCGAGTTATTGGACAGGTTTTTGCAGGAATTGTGCTCGGCTTTCCTGTTTTTTACACAGTCTTCACGGCTGATTCAATAAACAGCATTAACCTTCTCTCTGATATTGGCGTCATATTTCTCCTTATGCTTGCCGGGCTCGAGATTAATCTCAGGAAGCTGATAGAATCCGAGAAGGATGCCGTAATAATTGCTGTTTTTTGCGCTGTCGTTCCGTTCATACTGGGCTATGTTTTTGCCATCGGCATAGGCTATTCGAAGATTGTTGGCCTGGTTCTCGGCGCCAGTCTCGCTCTAACTGCAGAGGGAACAACCCTCGAAGTTCTGATGGAGCTCAATGCACTGAATACCAAGATTGGGACGATAATACTCAGCGCAGGAATAGTTGATGACTTGTTCGAGGTAATATTGCTCTCCATCATCCTGATTGTTTCGCACAAGAGCTATGTCCAGCTGATTTTGTTTCCTGCAAAGCTGCTTTTATTTGTGGCGCTGGCATTTATCATCTATAAGTTAATCCCCACAATCATAGGATTCATCCAGCGGGAGAAATCAAGGATAGCAACATTCTCAAGCGTCCTGCTAATCGGCATACTGGTGGCACTTCTTTCTCAGAGCCTCGAGCTTGGCCCAATCATTGGTGCCTTCATTGCAGGAATAATAATACAGGCCACAAATAAAAACATAGATGACGAGAATGAGAACGTTGAGGAGCTTAAGGTCATGACGTTCAGCTTCATTGTTCCCTTCTTTTTCATAAACATCGGGATGCACATGAATTTCAAGACGCTGCTGGCGAACATCTGGCTTGTTGTTCTTATCCTCATCATTGCGATAATTGGCAAGGTTCTCGGCGCTCTGCTCGCTGTCCCTTTCACAAAGCTGAGGATGGATGAAGGGTATATAATCGGATGGGGCATGAATTCCAGAGGAGGGGTGGAGCTTGTCATTGCCGAGATAGCAAGAACCAAGGGATTAATCCCCATAGAGGTTTATTCTGCCATCGTGATAATGGCAATAACAACGACATTAATCTTTCCGTTCATAATGAAGGCTTACATGAAGAAGAGGACATTGGCTTAGTAAAATTTTATAAACTCCTGATATTTATCCTTTCCTTATGATAAAGATAATTAAAGCGACAGACAGGATAATGGGAAATGTTCTTTGTTTAATTCTTGGTTTGTTCTCGAGAAAAAACAACATTCCAAAAAACCCGAAAAGCATACTCTTCATCCAGCTATGGGGCATTGGAGAAACCATATTGACATTGCCGGCCATCGATGCTGTAAAAAAGAGATATCCTTCTGCTAGAACAACAATCCTCTGCACAGAAAGGAACAAGTATGTGTATTCCGGATATAATGCTGTTGTTACAAGCATGAATCCGTTTAGAATAAAGCTTTTCATTCTGAATAATTTTAAGAAGTTTGATATTGTTGTTGACTTTGAGGAGTATCTCAATATATCCGCAATAATATCGTTCTTCGTCGGAAAAGCAAGTATTGGCTTTGACAGTCAGATAAGGTCAAGGCTCTATTCAAAAACAGTCCGCTATGACGATAGCCAGCACACAGTGCTCACTTTCTTTGACTTGGTTAAAAAGCTTGGAGTAAAAAGGGAAGCAGGGGAACTAGTTAGATTGAAGACAACAAAGCAGGAAAAAGAAAATGTTGGGAAATGGCTCAAGAAGGAAGGAGTGAAGAAAGGAAAATTAATTGCGTTGGTTCCTGGAGCTGCAGAGTCATCGAAAAGCAGGATGTGGGATAAGTACCCCGCGCTCGGAGAGATTCTTGCGAAAAAATATAACGCAACAATTGTTCTTGTTGGAGCACCATATGAAAAAGAACTGCTGGAATTGATGAAAAAGCAAATGAGCGTGAAAACAATAACTACTGCAGGAAAGATAACACTAAGGGAGCTATTCCATCTCCTTGAGAAATGCTCTCTCGTAATCAGCAACGACACTGGACCAATGCACATCGCAGCTGCACAGGGCACTCCTGTAATCGGCTTGTTTGGACCAAATACCCCAACAAGATGGGCTCCATTCTCGAAAAAAGGCGTTTCAATTTACAAAAAAATGAAATGCAGCCCGTGCATAAATACGCATCTTGGCATTGTACCGGAGTGCAGACTCAAAGGCAATGATTACCGGAAGTGCATGAAAGCGGTTTCTGTCTATGAAGTTGTAGAGAAAGCGAGGAAGCTTTTAGAACATTGAAATGATCATGTTAAGTTCTGGAGGTATTTTGTCAGGATGAGCTACAAATGAAGTGCCAAACGCCTTTCTGAAGAGGGTGGTTGAGGTATCCCATACACCGTAGTACTGACTCACCAGGTGTGGCTGAAAAATATAAAGCAAATAACCTGCAGCATACAAAAACAGGAATGAATATCCTATTGTCAGCGAAAGCTTTTCGTGCGACATTGCCTTAGAATTTGCATAACGTGGAATATACTGGAAAGCATCCTGTATTATTTTGAGGACTTCCCTCAATCCATTTTTTTGTTTAGCTACAACAAAATCGTCCCTTCTTTCTTCTTTCAGCAAATGCTCAAGAACATCTTTCAATAAGGAATCAGGGCATCGCTGAATCTGTTTGCTAAGCTCACCATACTTTGCTTGCACAGTCGGAAGAGCCATGACATGCTTATGAAATTTTTTCACATTTATGCTTCTGAAAATCCCGCCAATGAACTTTTCAAGATATGTGTAATTAAGGTTTCCGACATTTATTAAGTCAAGTATGCTACTCAGCTTTTCAAGAACAATCCTTTCCTCGTCTATCTTCCTAGACATCTCAATTCCCAGTCTCACTATGTCATCCAAGCGGTTATATGCACCACCGAAACCTGCTTTCTTCAGGGTCTCCTTGATTTCATTGTCTGAATTTAATCTTTTCTGGATGGAAAGCTTAAAGCCCTGAGCCCCTCTCTGCATATGCCTATATAGCATCAACTCATTGTTGATTGTTCTGTTCATGAAAAAAAGCAGAAGGATAATTTGCTCCCTTTTTAATTGGTCAGCGTAAGCTTTTTCGTGGTGAAGATCCTTAAGTGCTTTTCTTATTGCTGTCTTATGAAACTCATATTTGCTTCTTATCTTGCCTGCCTTTATAGACCAATCCAGAAGATTGTTCAGCGTTGTTATTTTAGTTCACCATGAGCTAAACGTGGCAAAAGAGTTTATAAGCTTTTCTTATTTCTTGGCTCTTATGAAACCCTCTGAGAATTTTCGATAGTTATTTATAGTAGTTCTCGTCGATAAACAGTATGTTCAAACACAGTTTACAGA
>JAFGPE010000141.1 GCA_016926055.1 Candidatus Woesearchaeota archaeon
AGGAAGAAGCAGTAAGAATGACGAAGAAAGGAATGAAAGCGCAGAAAATTCTAAAAATAGTTAATAGCAATCTTGGGAAATATAAAAAATACTTCACTCACGGCCTCGGCCATCAGATCGGCCTTGATGTCCATGAGGGCAGGGGAATAAGAAAGAAGGAAAAGGACTTTAAGCTGGAAAAAGGAATGATTATAACAATCGAGCCCGGAATATACAGGAAAGGAAAGTTTGGAATAAGGATTGAGGACATGGTTCTTGTCGGGAAGGATGCTGAGGTTATGACGAAGACGACTAAAAGGCTAATTATGATTTGAGGATTATAAATCTCTTTATTTGACAAGTGAATCAGTATATTGCTCTGATCATGTGGACTGTGTGTCCAACTCGCGCATTGGGGTCTTGTTGATATCTTCTGTAAGCTTCTACTGCAGATATTCTTGCTTTATCAAGCAATTCTTTTAAAAGATTACCATCATATTTTGTGAAAGGGGGTTTTTGACCTAGATCATCCAAGATTCCAATTGCTTGTTCATAGTCATAGAAATCAAACTCTTTCTCATTTGACTTTTCTGCTTCAGCATACGCAGGAAGCACTTCCCATGGTTCAGTCTGAAGCTTAAATCCTGCAACAAGTTCTTCATAGCCATAACCTGATTCAAGAACCATTCTTGAGAAAAAATCAAAAGGGACTCTACCACCCATGCTTAATATCATGGATCCACCCTTAGACAGAAATTTTCTACCAAGTCTTAATGCTATAAAATGAGACTCAAGCAGATATCTTTGCAAGAATGTTGAATGGGGTGCTGCGTTGGAGAAATCTCTTGAACGATATACTGATGCAGCCCTATTTAATTTTATAGTATCTGTTTCTTCAGGAATATTCGGCAGATTCTCATAGATTGCATCAACATTCATGATTCCAGTCTCCCTTAATGGTTCATACAGATTTCCAGTTAATACTTTAACCTGCACGTTTTTGGTGTTACATTCTATATTCCTTTTCATGACATCTGTAATGACTTTATCAATATCTGTTCCGATGAGCATCTTTAGTCCTGAAAAAGCATGATAGGCGCAAATGGTATCAATGCCTGGACCTGCACCTATTGATACAAAGGACTCCACATTTTGCTTTTTAGCAAGATTTTGAAAGGCTAGCAATGCAAAACCAAACCAGTTGTCCCACATGTAATCTTTGACACTATAGGTTTCGTCAATCAAATCAACAACCAAGGGTTTATCTATTTGAGAAAAATGTTGGTTCAATATCGTAGTAATGTCTTTCTTCATAATAAGAGCGAAGCCAGAAGGGATTAAGAACTTTTCACCAGATATATCTGGCATCAGAAGTCATAGCTTCTTTGCTATTAAGTTGATGAGTTTATTCTCTGCCTTCATGAGGTGCTCACCGGCGGTTGCAGAATCGATTCTAAGGGCCTTTGCAATTCTTGCTATCGTAGTTTTTCTTGGAATATTATAATAGCCCTGTTCATAGGCATACTTGAAGACCTTTCTTTGCTGTTTCGAAAGAAGAGTTGTCTCGAACTGCACTTCCCCGATATGAAGAACATGAAGCTCTCCCATTCTTCTGAATTCCTTAAGCATTTTCTGTATTGATTCTTTGTTAACAAGGCCAACGTGCCAGTATTCATAACCCTCGTAGCAGGTATGAGTTTCGATAAAGAAGCCATGATGTTTCTGGATAATGTTCTGTATATAGTTGGACTGGTAAAGCTCCACAAGGATAAGGAGAGTTTCCTTGGAGCGCTCTATCTCATCTGCTCGAATATAGTGCTTTGATTTCTTCAGATAGGCCGCAATATCGTCGAATTTAGTTGAATCACCCGTTATGTAGTAGAAGTATTGCTTTTTTTTAGGATTTGTACTTTGAATGTCAACAACAGCTATATGATGTTTTGGAAAGTCCATCGAGAATTTTGTTTCAAAACAGCCCCTGTGCCTTACTTTGAAGCTTAGCTTGTACATGCCACGGCGATAGATTAAAACATATTTAAAGTTATTCAAAATGCTTCAATAGATTTATATATCACTGATTTAATTTCATGTTTATGAACGACATTGGCAACTTCGCTATAAAAATAGCTGAGCAGTTCGGCTGCAGCTATGCTGAAGCAAGAACCGAATCATCAGAAGGTAATGCATTTATCCTGAAGAACGGCAACCCTGAAGTATCGGGATTTGAGGCAAGCGAAGGGATTGCAGTAAGGCTTCTGAAAAACAAAAACCTTACGTTCGTCTCGACGAACAAGCTCGAGAAAGAGAACATAAAATGGCTGATAAGAAAGGCTGTAAGAAGACTTGATTCTTCATCCAGGCTAAGCGAAAAGATAGAGCTGAAGAATGAAAGGGTCAATAAAAAGAATTACAAGGTAAGGCAAAAGATAAATGTGCTTGATTTTTCTCCGAAGGAAAAGCTCGATTTGCTCTTGGAGGTTGAGAAAAGCCTTGATGAAATAAAGAAAAATATTCCTGCAAGGTATTTCTCAATTGCAGACTCCTTAACAAAAAAGGAAATAATCACCAGCGAAGGGACAATGATAACTTCTGAGATTCCGAGAATAAATTTTGTCTACGTGCTCACAATGGTTAACTCGCAAAAATCAGCTCAGAGATACTGGCAGCTTGGTGCAAGTTCAGGCATGGAGATTCTGAATAAGTGGAAGCTTGAAAAGAAACTAAAGGAAGAGTCTGCAGCTCTGTTAAGAAATCTCCGGCAGGGAAGAAAAACAAGGCCGGGAGCATATGATGTTGTTGTTGCTCCTGAAGTTGCAGGGATAATTGCCCACGAGAGCTGCGGCCACCCCTATGAAGCGGACAGGATACTGGGAAGGGAAGCGGCACAGGCAGGGGAATCGTTTGTAAAAAAGGATGATATTGGAAATGAAATGTCATCGAAAAACGTGAGCGTTGTTGATTATCCTGCGATGGAGGGCAGCTACGGATTTTATTTGTATGATGATGAAGGGGTTCTTGGAAAGAAGAAATATCTTGTAAAGAATGGAATCATGAACGAATTTCTCCATAACAGAGAAACATCTGCCGCAATGAGGATGGCAAACAACGGCTCGAGCAGGGCAACATCCTATGAACGTGAAGCAATTGTCAGGATGTCTAATACATTCTTTGTCCCGGGAAAAACAAAAGAAGAAGAGCTTATCTCTGAAGTGAAGAGAGGAATCTACATTAAGAACTTCACAGAGTGGAATATTGACGACAAAAGGCTTAACCAGAAATATGTTGGTTCTGAAGCCTACATAATTGAAAACGGAGAAATAACACATCCTGTAATTAATCCGACAATTGAGATTGACACAATAAGGCTCTACGCTAGCATCGATAATGTAGCAGATAATTTTGAGCTGCATGCCGCTACCTGCGGCAAGGGGGAGCCGATGCAGGGCATTCCTGTAACGATGGGTGGCCCAAGCATAAGGCTAAGGAGGATAAAGATAACATGAAAGATGAGACAAAGGGGCTTTGCAATTACACGCTGAAGGAACTAAAGAAAAATGGAGCAGAAGACGTCATAATAAGCCTTGAAACCTGCACCACTTCCCAGATTAAGTTCTCAAACAGCAGAATAGTCTCGATGTTCCAATGGGATTTAAAAAACGCGGGGATTTTTGCCTCTTTCTCAAAGAGGCTCGTAAGCACAGTCCTGAAGGAGGTATCAAAAAAGCATATCGATGAAACCATTTCAAAAATCAATAAATTTATTAATTTCTGCAAAGAAAACAATGATTACAATGGAATCGCAAAAGGGCCATTCAGGTACAGAAGAATTAAGAAAACACATGATGAAAAGATAGAAAATCTTGAAGACGAGGGAATCGACATTGTAAAGCAGAGCATTGACATTGCAAAAAGAAAAGGGATTGAAAAAACCGCCGGATTATTTGAGACGAGCTCTCATAAAACATTTCTTCTGACATCAAATGATGTAGAAGCGCTGGACACCGGCACAGAAGCACAGTTTTCCTTCAGGGCGCTGAAAACAAAGGATTCGAGTGGCCATTTTACCTCCTCTGCAAGAATGCTGAACAATGTTGATTTTGAATCAGTATGTGAGGAAGCATGCGAGATTGCAAATAAAAGTCTTAATCCCGGCGATGGAAAACAGGGAAAATATGATGTGCTGTTTCATCCGATGGCTTTTGCAAATCTTCTGGATAGCTTCGGGAATGCTGCAAGCGCATTTCATGTTGAATCAGGGATGTCGTGCCTGAAAGACAAGATCGGAAAGAAGGTTGCGAGCAGCAATGTTTGCATTTACGACTATGGCAACCTTAAGAACTCTCCAGGAACTGCAACCTTTGACGCAGAGGGTGTTCCTACAAGAAAGACTACAATGGTTAAGGATGGCATTCTAAAAGGATATCTTCATAACACGAGTACCGCAAAACGATTTAAAACAAAAACAACCGCCAATGCCGGATTAATTGCCCCGCAACCAACAACAATTGCAATCAGCGAAGGAAAGTTTGACAAGGAAGGTTTGATTGGTCGGATAAAGAAAGGGATTTATGTAACAAACATATGGTACACCAGGTTTAACAACTATACAACAGGTGACTTTTCCACAATTCCAAGGGACGGCATCTTTTTAATTGAAAACGGCAAAATAAAAAAACCGATAAAAAACATAAGGATAAGCGATAACCTGCTAAGGATGATGCAGAATATTTCTGGCACGGGAAACGATTCAAGAATAATACAGAACTGGGAAACTGAAGTTCCTGTTCTGTGCCCGCATGTTTTTGTAACTGGAGTGAATATAACGAAATCTATCTAGAGCGTTACCAAAATCTTTTTAAATCGTGTTTGATTCGCCATAGCAAGAGGGGAAAGTTGAATGGAGGATGAAAGTAATCCGGCATTTGAGAATGTTATGTTTAGGTATACCCTTAACGTAAGCCATCTCGAAGAGGAAAACCGTGTTCTAAGGGACACTGTGCAAAAGCTCAGGACCGATCTTGACAAGTTCATGGAACCTGCACTGATGGTGTGCGAGATTCACGATTTAATCGGAAATAATGCTGTTATAAGGGTTCCTAATGGAAATATGTTCTACGTCAATGTTGCTCCTGAATGCAAGAGCCTTAAGGTAGGCGACCTTGTTGTTGCAGAGCAGAAAAACCTCACTGTCCTCAAGAACATAAAAAGCTCGAAGAGGTTTAATGTTGAGAAGTTTGTCATAATTGAAAAGCCATCTGTTTCATGGGATCAGATAGGTGGCCTAGAATCGCAAATCAATGAAGTAAAGGAGGTTATTGAGCTTCCATTGGTAAAGCCGGAGCTCTTCGTCAAGGTCGGGATAACCCCTCCAAAGGGTGTTTTGCTCCATGGGCCGCCAGGAACAGGAAAGACTCTTCTTGCAAAAGCTGTTGCAGCATCGACAAACTCCACGTTCATAGAACTCGTCGGCTCAGAACTCGTGCAGAAATTCATAGGGGAAGGGGCGAAGCTTGTCAAGGAGATTTTCGAGCTTGCAAGGCACAAGGCTCCTGCAGTTGTATTTATTGATGAGCTTGATGCAATCGCGGCAAAAAGAGTTGATCTTGGAACATCCGGCGAAAGGGAAGTGCAGAGGACATTCATGCAGCTCCTTTCAGAGATAGATGGTTTTAAGCCGCTCGATAATGTGAAGATAATCGGCTGCACAAACAGGAAGGACATTCTTGATAGTGCTGTGATGAGACCTGGAAGATTGGACAGACTGATTAAGGTTCCCCTGCCTAACGAAAAAGGCATTGAGAGAATCTTTGATATCCATTCAAAGAATATGAGCATCGGAAAGATTAACAGGAAGAAGGTTTTCGAGTTGATGAAGAGCATGTCGGGAGCAGAGATAAAGGCAGTGTGCACAGAGGCAGGCTACTTTGCAATCAGAGAAGAAAGAACAATTGTCAGCGGAAGCGACTTCATGAAGGCAATAGAGAAGATTAAGCAGGAAGACTCAGAGGACGGCAAGGATTATATCAAGATGTTCGGATAGATGTTTTAATTCTTATTGAGTAAAGGTTGCGCTCCTGAGTTACTTCCGTTCGTCATCTCCTTTCGGATCAGTGGGTGTTCACTAAGTCATCGCGCAGAGGAGGATAAGATGTGGAAGTTTATATTGCTTTTGACAAATTATTTAAACCCGTCACTTTTCTGGAATAAGCATGATTTGCTACGACAAAAGATATGTGGAGCTACTGAAGGCCAGAATCCCTGGGAAGGAGAAAAAGGAGATAAGCTACCTGTTCCTTTTCTGTTCCATACTGCTAATGTTCATTCTTATTCTCAATTTAATACTCTGAAGTCTGTACAAACACGGTAAACATTTGGAGAGAATTGGCCACATTTTACTGTTCTTAAAATTTTAAATCTCTTTTTTTGCCTCTTGCATTCTTTCAGAATTTTCTTGCCTGGGAGAGATTTCATTTCATCTTCCCTGAGGAAATCATACAAATGAATCATTCCACCTGGCTTTATCTTTGAAAAAGCAACATCAAGGAATTCCTCTGCAGTTTTTGGAAGGGGCATAAGAATTCTGTCAAATTTCTTATCAACATTAGGAACAACCTTTCTTACATCGCCAAGAAAAAGCTTTACATTATCTATTCTATTTAATTTTAGATTTTCAACAGCATATTTATGTGCAACCGGATTAATCTCAACACCATATATCTCTCTCGCTAGAGAATTTTTCGAGAATACAATAGGATATGGCGCGCAGCCCGAAAACATTACAAGGATTTCCTCTCCTGAGTGAATCTGCTCACAAATCCTTCTTCTTTCTGTCGACAATCTGACGGAAAAATAAACCTTCTCGACATCAAGCTTCAAAGAAATATTATTCTCCCTGTAAAAGGCTTCCTTTGTTTTAATCCCTGCAACGTATTTTAGTTTTTGCGTCCTGAATGTTCCCGAGTGGATGTCTGATTTTTTCAGGACAGTCGTAATGTTCTTGTTAATTTTCATGATGGCTTCCGCAACAACCTTTTCTTTTTTCTTCAGTGCCTTGTCAATCTCGAGGATTGCAATGTTGCCGACTGTATCAAAAGATGTTTTGAGCTTTTCAAATTCTTCTGCTGTGAACTTTCCATCAAGAGCCTTTCTCAGGTTTTGGGTTCTCTCAATCCTCTTCAGCTTAGCCTCTACAACCTCGTATTTCATGGAGGGCTTTTTCCTTACAGGAATGAAAAGAAAATCTCCGTCACTCTCAACACTATATTCATTATCAAAGATGCCCTTCTCCATGAGCTCGGTCTTCACTTTTTGGGCTTTATTCAGCGGAACCTTTAATGCCTTCATGAGAACAAGTTACTAGTGTTAATATATAAAGTTATTTTAACACTTCTCCTGTCTTCATGTACCACATATACATGTCAAGCTCTGCAGGCAGCATGTTTAAGCTCTTGGATAGATTATTAAATACTTTTTCAATTTCAATATAATTTTTCCTTGATAATGACGCTGGTTTTTCTTTTATGAAACCATTTTCCGCAAGCAAATTTAATATGTGCCTGTCGAGGATTGCAAGATTGAAATAGCCGACGTTTCTCAGGAAATGGGATGCTTCCTTGTAGCCAATACCGTTTATATTCTTTACAATCCATTCCCTTGCTTCCTTTTGTCCTCTGCGTTTTACTAATATGATAACTTTATTCTTTATATCAATGTTCCCTCTTGCCTCGCAAATGTACTTTGCCTTATTGTTGTGAAATCGGTGCTTATTTTTTTTAATTATAATTGATAATTTTTTATTAGAGAGGTTACAGAAGCCCTCTGCTCCAATCTCCTTCTGAATACTGATCGCTGTTCTCGCCTTTGAGTTCGCTGTAAGGATACAGAAGGAGAGCTCAGAAAACCATTCCCTGGAGCCTTTATTTTTGAAAGAGGAGAATTCATTCAGTCTTGAATCTATCTTTCTACTTATTTGTGATTTCCTGAGATTATTTATATCATCGATTAGACTCATAATTATAATGAAATCCTAAAAAAATCATCTCAATTGCAAATCTCGCAGCCTTCCTCAAAACACATGCATTCCGGCTCATAGTACTCCTTTGCATGATGGCAGCAGGGGCACTTTGCTGGTGGCTCTGTTCCCTCATGGATATAGCCGCATTTGCTGCATTTCCACCTAATTGGCTTGCTTCTTTTGTAGGCTGTGCCTTTTTCTACCATCTCAAGGAGCTTTTTGTATCTTTTCTCGTGATGCTCTTCCACTTCAGCAATCTCCTTAAACAGCGTTGCTGCTACAGGGTTTCCATCCTTTTCTGCCTGCCTCTCCATTTCAGGGTACATCTTTGTTGTTTCGTAATGCTCCCCTTCCATCGCAGCCTTGAGGTTTGTTTTTGTGTCTCCAAGCTCCTTCAAAAGCTTGAATTCCTCCTTTGCGTGCTGCACCTCATTTTCAGCCGTCTCCTCAAACACCTTGGCTATGTAATGGTAGCCTTCATTTCTTGCAATCTTCGCGTAATAGGTGTACTTGTTCCTTGCCTGGCTCTCCCCTGCGAAAGCTGCCCTTAGGTTTTCTTCTGTCTTGTTCATTTTTTCATCCTCCCTTTCTGCAATTCTTGCACATTCCGATAAAAAGAACGTTAACTTGAAATGGTTTAAACTCGCTCGCTCTGCAATTTTTCATCGCATAATCGGATATGCTTTTCTTGAATATGTCAAACACCCTTCCGCAGCCTCTGCAGATTCCGTGCTGATGGCTGCTCATGTCTCCATCAAAATGTGTTTTACCCCTGAACTCGAACCTGATTACCTCTCCGCTGTCAGCAAGAAAATTCAGGTTTCTGTAAACTGTCGCAAGGCTTATTGCAGGTATATCCTCCTTTATCCTGGCATAAATTTGTTCGGCTGTGGGGTGGGTATCAACGCTCTTCAGATGCTGTAAAATCATTGCCCTTTGAACTGTGTTTCTTCTAACAGGAATCATTATCTACTAGGAATAATTATTGATTTATAAATCTTTCGGATAGTTTTTTATATTCGGCCAAATTGGATGCCTAAATGGAAAAAGTCGAGCTATTGCTACCTGCCGGAAACGCCGAATGCCTGAGAGCCGCAGTAAACAACGGTGCAGATTCTGTTTATCTTGGGCTAAATGGGTTCAACGCAAGACAGGGTGCGGAAAACTTTGATGAAAAGACGATATTTGGAGCAATAAAATACTGTCATGACAGGAATGTAAGGGTTTATGTTGCACTCAATACGCTGGTTAAGAATGATGAACTTGGCAAGTTTCTTGAGCTTGTGAATCTTGCAGACTCTGCAATGGCAGATGCCATTATAATTCAGGATGTTTGCCTTATTCCTGTCATAAAGAAGAACTTTCCAGGGCTTCCCATCCATCTTTCAACGCAAGCAACGACTACAAATGGCTATTCAATTCCTAGGGGGGTTGATAGGGTTATTCTTGCAAGGGAATTGAGTTTTGAGGAAATAAAAAAGATTTCAAAGCATCACAGAACAGAAATCTTCATCCATGGAGCACTGTGCTTCTGCTACAGCGGACAATGCTTGTTTTCCTCGCTTGCAGGCGGAAGAAGCGGCAATCGTGGAAAATGCGCGCAGCCCTGCAGGAAGATGTACAATAGAAGATATTTGTTAAGTGCAATGGACTTGTGCCTTCTTGAAAGGATTCCTGAGTTGATTAAGGCAGGGGTTTTCTCTTTTAAGGTTGAGGGAAGGTTGAGAAGCCCGCTTTATGTTGGAACTGTAGCAAGAATTTATCGAAATTATATTGACGAGTATCACAAAAGCAGATTCTGTGTCGAGAAGAAGGACAAGGATGATTTAAAAGTTGTATTCAACAGGGAATTTACAGAAGGTTATGGATTTACGGATTCGATTGTTGACTCAAGCAAACCGATGAACCGTGGCTTATATGTTGGTGAAATAAAGAATAATTTTATTACATTGAAAAAAGAACTGAAGACAGGAGACGGGGTTGGCATTTGGACAAATAACAGGGTAACCGGCCAGATAATAGAAGAAATAATCAAAGAAGGAAAGAAGGTTGAAAAAGCAGTGCCTGGAGAAACTGTTGAGCTTAGAATTAAATCAGATGGCAGCATCTATAAAACATCTGATTCTGGGATGAAGGTTAATCTCGGAAGCGAAATAGGCTATTTTGAAGGCAAGATTAAGAAGAGAAAAATTATTCTGCCTGATTTAAAGACAATTAACAATAATGACAAACCCAGATTATTTGTGAAACTTTACAATAAAAAATCAGCCATTGAAGCTGAGAAGGCAGGGGCAGATGTTATTTATTATGATGTGCTGAAGAAGGATTGTCCTGATGTAAGAAAAGAGATTAAGAATTCGAGGTTTTTTGTGTTTACGCCGAGAATATTGTCGGACAGAGGAATTGAAAATGTCGTAAAACTGATAAATCGGATAAAGCCGAATGGCGTTCTTGTAGGAAACAGAGGATTGTTAAAATTCCTAAGAAATTATGAAATTCATCTCGATTATTCATTCAACTGCTTCAACGACATTGACTTGAACTGCTATCCGGGAATTCCAATCATCTCTCCTGAGCTGAATTTTAAAGAAATCATTTCATTAAAAAACAAAAGGTTTATTGTAATGGCGCACGGCGATATTGTCTTGATGACTGCAAAAGAAAAAATAAAGGCACCTGAGCTCATCGATGAGGAAGGAAGGCATTTCAAGGTCAGGAAGAATGATGATTTTGTTGAGATACTGAACTGCAAACAGCTTGGCCTGTTTAACAAATTGAACGATTATGCCAGGAACGGGATTAAATATTTTTATATTGACCTGATGAAAGATGTTGGA
This sequence comes from Candidatus Woesearchaeota archaeon, assembly GCA_016926055.1. Taxonomy (GTDB): domain Archaea; phylum Nanobdellota; class Nanobdellia; order Woesearchaeales; family JAADFO01; genus JAFGPE01. Next base: position 10,831 of record JAFGPE010000141.1, read on the forward strand.
AAATATGTGAGAATTTATAGGAAAATAATCAACAAAGAAAAGTTCGACGACAGCAAGATAAGGAAAGGCTACACCACTGGGCAGTTCAGCAGAGGTGTTGAATAGTCATTTTGCCGCATTACCCCAAAGATATTTGTGATACTTCCTGTAGTTTTCAGCAAGCTCCTTGCTTTCTATCACGAATGCGAAATAATCCTCGCCTAACAAAAAATTAACAACCTTATTTCCATATATGCAAATCACTACAGGGTTGCCGCTAAAATCCTTGGGAAGAAAACGTATTTCTTCCAGCAACATTGGAGTTTTAACCTCGGATTTGATCTCGTGCCTCAGCAGATTGAACCACCTTACTTTTTTCTTAATTCTTTTTTTGTTCCAGTTATTGAACCAAAGGGGCAGCTTTTTTGGCACATACCTTCCTGAGCCAATCCAGAAAATATTTTTGTAATTAAGCATGTCCTCCCAAACGGCCTTTACACCTTCCTCTCCTCGGAATACCTCAGCATTAATCATGGGCTTTTTGAAATTGAATTTCTGAAGAATGGATGGAATGTGTAATTCTGTCTCTTTTTTAATTTCTTCTAGTTCGTGCTTCTTTTCATCTATATACCCCAGTATCTTACCTGGATGACTTACCTGAAAAAGCCTTCTTTTATTCTCTGTGATGTAAGTCACAAAGCCCTTTTCAATTAATTTATTCAGAATATCATAAATATTTCTCCTTTCGATGCCGGTTTTCTCATGAATCCTGTTGATTGGTGACAAACCCTCATCTAAAAGTGCAGAATATACCTTTATCTCCCCTTCTGAAAGGCCTATTTTTCTCAAAAAATGCAAGGTCATGCTATCAGAAAACACTCTAGACTATATAAATATTATGGTATTGTAACAACACCACAAAGATTTATAATATAATGAAGATTCATAAGACTGGCTTCAGATTAAAGGTATCAGAAATATCGATGTAGCGAAGCGTCTAAAATGAGCCTTGAAAACATTGTTGAAAACAAATTTTGCTGGACACACTCTGTGAGATATGTTATAAATGATTACTTCTCAAAGCTATATACCTACACAACTTCAGCAATTGTTGGAAGGCTCAGCCACCTGCTGGCAGGATTTGCTCCATCTGCTGTCGGAATAGCCTTCATCTTGGGAAAATATCTTGTTAACAAAAAGAAAAAAATAAAAATGACACTTATGGAAGCTGCCAAACAATATAGGCAAGGAACAGCTCTCGGAGCAGTGAACAGCTATGTGTTTCCGTTTATTCAGTCGATGAAAGTGCCAAAATTGGTTAAAGCTTTTCTCTTCGACCCGGTCTATTATTTTTTTATTAACTCTTACAACCTTGGCACAAAATATCTTCAGGATAAGGTCAGGGTTCGTGATTTTTTAAAGAATAAACTCCTGGTAATAAAAGAAACATACCGAAGTATCAGGAAAGAGATATTGCCGGTAACATTGAATGTATTCAAAAAGCTGTTTCTTCCTTGCTACATCCTCATGAACTACTCTAAGGGGCCAATTACAATAGCTGGTGCTGGAATGATGGGCAGCTACTATAGATATAAGGTCCTTAAATAACCTGTCTTATCCCGTTAGAATTTCCCTTCGATGATGTAAATCGTTTCATCTTTATTAAACCTCCGCTCTCATTTTCCTCAAGAATGCCT
>JAFGPE010000142.1 GCA_016926055.1 Candidatus Woesearchaeota archaeon
AGGCATTCTTGAGGAAAATGAGAGCGGAGGTTTAATAAAGATGAAACGATTTACATCATCGAAGGGAAATTCTAACGGGATAAGACAACAAAATTTCCGATAACAACATTTATAAAATTCCAACAAACACTGTGTCAGGATGATAGGCTTTATCGGTTTTGGAAGGATGGGAAGCGCCCTTGCAAAAGGGATATTGGAGAAAAAGGTAGCTGACAGAGTAATTGCCTTCGACAAGAATGTTAAGATAAACGAGAACAAAATCGTAGCGGCAAAAAGCAACAAGGAGGTTGCTGATAAAAGCAAAATAGTTTTTATTGCTGTGAAGCCAAAGGACTTTGGAGAAGTTCTTGGGGAAATTAAAGATAATGTCAAGGACAAAATCGTTGTTTCAATTGCAGCAGGGATAAGGCTGTCTTTCATCGAATCAAGGCTGGGAAAAGCGAAAGTGGTTAGAGTAATGCCTAATCTTCCCTGCATCGTGGGAGAGATGGCTGCAGCATTTTCAAGAGGGAAGAACTGCAGTGACAAGGATGCTGAATCCGTAAAGAGGATTCTTGAATCAAGCGGCATTGCATTCGAGGTAAAAGAAGAACTGATGGACGTTGTAACTGCCCTGTCCGGCTCAGGCCCTGCATATTTTGCATATTTCGCTGAGATATTATCAAAGAAAGCTGCAGAGCTCGGCCTTGAAAAGGATGTAGCGACAAAGCTCGCGGTTCAGACAATGCTTGGTGCTGCAAAGCTCCTGCAGGAGAATAACCTCGGCCCTGAGGAATTGGTTTCCATAGTCAAGACAAAAGGCGGCACAACAGAAGCAGGAATGAATAAGCTGGAAAAATCAGAATCCATTCTCAAAGATACCATAGAAGCTGCCTTCAGAAGGGGCAGGGAGCTTGGAAATGATTGAAACAGCAAAAAAAGCAAAGGAAGCGGCATTCAGGATTGCAAACATAGATTCAAAGCTAAAGAACAATGTAATCAGCAGCTTGTGCACTGAACTGGAAAAAAGAAAGAATGAAATAATAAGTGAAAACAGCATCGACCTCGAGAAAGGAAAAAAGAAAAACCTTTCATCTGCCATTCTTGACAGATTAAAGCTCGACGATAAAAGAATTGCTGGAATGGTCGAGGGACTAAGGCAAATCATCGCTCTTGAAGACCCGATTGGAGAAGTCATCGAGGAAAGAAAGCTCAGGAGCGGAATATTCCTGAAGAAGGTCAGGGTTCCAATAGGAGTCATCCTCATGATATTCGAGGCAAGGCCTAACGTCACCATAGACTCGTTTGCACTGTGCTTCAAGGCAGGAAACTCTGTAATACTTAAAGGCGGCAGCGATGCACTCCATTCGAACAGGATACTTGCAAAAATCATACAGGAGGTTTTGGCAAAAAACAAGCTTCCTGAAGAATGCTGCCAGCTTGTTGAAAGCCATGAAGCAATAGACGAGCTTTTGAAATTGAATGAACACATCGATCTAGTAATTCCTAGAGGAGGGGAGCGATTAATTAAGTTTGTTGTCGAGAAATCAATGATTCCCGTGATAATGCACTACAAGGGAATATGCCATACCTATGTTGACAAGGATGCTGATATTAAAAATGCTGTTGAGATTTGCTACAATGCAAAGTGCCAGCGCCCAGGAGTCTGCAACGCAATGGAAACCCTGCTTGTCCACAAGGACGTTGCAAAAAGCTTCCTGCCAAAGCTGGCTGAAAGAATGAGCAGCGTGGAACTAAGGGGCTGTGAAAGGACAAGAGGAATAATAAAAGCAAAGCCTGCGACAAAGGAAGACTGGAACACAGAATACCTTGACTTGATTCTTTCGATAAAGATTGTTGACAGTGTTGATGATGCTATTTCCCACATAAACAAATACGGCAGCAAGCATTCTGATGCCATTGTCACGGAAGACAAGCGTGCGCAGGAGAACTTCCTCAAGCGGGTGGATTCATCAAGCGTCTTTGTAAACTGCTCAACAAGATTCAATGATGGCTTCGAGTATGGTCTAGGGGCAGAGATAGGCATCTCGACCCAGAAGCTCCATGCCCGTGGTCCAATGGGATTAAGAGAACTTACAACATACAAGTATCTTTTATTAGGTCATGGCGAGATAAGAAAATGAGAATCGTAATCAAGATTGGAACAGAAACGCTGGCTGACAGGAGCGGAAGGATTGACAGGGAGCAGATAATAAACCTTGCCTCCCAGATTTCTGAAGTAAAGAAGAATAATGAAATAATCATTGTCTCAAGCGGCGCTATAGGCTGCGGCATGGGCGAACTTGGAATAAATAAAAAGCCAAGGACAATGTCTGAGCTGCAGGCACTGGCAGCAGTCGGCCAGAATGTACTAATGCATAACTATCATGAAGGTTTCAGGCAGCACAACATAAAGATTGCCCAGCTGCTCCTGAGTGGCGAGGACTTTTTTGTCAGGGAAAGGTATCTTAATATGAGAAACACCCTGATATCTTTGCTTGAGATGAATGTTGTTCCGATAATAAACGAAAATGACTCAATTGCAACGCAGGAAATCAAAGTCGGAGATAATGACAGGCTTAGTGCGATGGTCGCTGCAAACCTCGAGTCAGATATCCTCATAATGCTAAGCAGCACAGATGGCCTTTACACAGGGGACCCAAAAAGATTTAAGAACGCAAAACTTATCGAGAAGGTTGAAAGGATTACCCCTGAAATAGAAAGGCTTGCAGGTGGTTCTCGCGGCCTGGGTGTTGGTGGTTTTAAGACAAAGCTCGAGGCGGCAAAGATGTGTGCTCCTGCCGGCGTTAAGATGATTATTGTAAACGGAAGAAAGGAGAATATCATTATTGATACAATAAAAGGAAGCTTTATTGGAACAGTGTTTGTCCCACAGAAAAAAAAGGAGCAGAGGAAGCTCTGGATTGGGACAGCAAAGCCCAAAGGCATTATTGAAATAGACGACGGAGCGAGGAAAGCCCTGCTTTCTGGAAAAAGCCTTCTGCCTGCAGGAGTAAAGACGGTGAAAGGGAGCTTTAATGTCGGAGACATTGTGGAGATAAAGGGCATTGCAAAAGGGATTGTAGACTATTCCTCTTCGGATGTGGAAAGGATTAAAGGAAAAAAGTCTTCCGAGATAAACTCGATACTGGGCCATTCGACATATGATGCTGTTGTCAGACGAGAGAACATGATTCTATTAATCTGACTTCAGCCACAAATGTTGTAATTTTTATCCCCCGCGAAAGGAATGGTTTTCTGTATATAAACGTTATCATCTGTCGGGCTCTTATGAAACCCTCTGAGAATTTTCGATAGTTATTTATAGTAGTTCTCGTCGATAAACAGTATGTTCAAACACAGTTTACAGA
>JAFGPE010000143.1 GCA_016926055.1 Candidatus Woesearchaeota archaeon
CCTCTTTTATCGACGATGCTTATGAATAATATCTAGAACTAACAAGTATTTATATCTTTCGTTTCAGAAGTCAGACTCTTATAAATCGCTTGAGGTTTCTTTCCAGTTTAACAGAGGGAGACGGAATGCGCTATAATGAATTGCATCGTGCAGAAAATCGACCATGGTGGGCTGCCAGGGATGCCAATGCTTACAGGGGGCACTGGAAAGATACGTTTCCACCACAGATTATGGATATAGTAAATTCTGAACTAGAACAAATTCTTAATGGCAGTGAAAAAGATATCTTCGACCTGCAAAAAAATCCCGTGGAGAAAAACAGACTTGCGGCAGTTGTAGTTGTAAGACCGGAAGATCAAGCTGAGTTTCTTCCTCACTCACTTAAAGCATTAGTTGAGCAAATGAATGTGGCTGGAGTATATGGTGACATATATATTATTATAAATAGAGGCGGTGAAAGAGCAGCAGAGTACTTAAGACAGAATGGTGCAGATATTAAGAAAGGTCTAGGCGTTTCTGATGCAATTTATGCTGAAGTAAGAAGGGAAGGTGCTGGAGATAATCGAAAAATGCCAGGAAAGATTTACCTGGATCCTAACGAGGTAGTTGATAACAAAAAAGACATAAGACTGTTTTTCATAAACCAAGAAGACTCTGCTGTAAACTCCGGTAAGATAGCTGGTTTAAGAGACATATATCAATATTTATTTGAAGTTTCAACACAATACCACTATCGTCCTGAATTCATTTTTGCCATGGACGCTGAAACAACTTTATACCCGTATGTTAGTGGAAATAAAACAATTGATTTAGAAAGCAAAGAAGGATTAGCAAAATTAATAGAAAGTACAAATGGCGGAAAAAGACTTGTGGGTGCGAAGATTGAACTAGTTCCTTTTAAGGACGGAAGACCTGATTGGAATGCTCCTGTATCTCCGATGTCTCGTTTTATTTCAGCCTTGCACGGAGAAACTGCCCCTTGCGGCTATCAAACGATGGTGAAATATTTTACAAGAAGGAGATTACCAACAGTTAACGATATCCCGATTGGGTTTTTAGCAGGAGGGGCAACTCTTGGAGATTATTGTGTTGTTACAGGAATTACAAGGGATATTTCACAAAAATACCCTGGTTTAAGAGTTGAAGACATGTTATTAAGCATTGTAGCCAGAGCTCTTGGCGTTGAATTGTATGTTGATACAGCAGTAATACATGCGAATAGATGTCCTCCTCATTCGGATTCAGATTTATCGCGTTCCAGCCTCACTAGCATCTTGTCAGACAGAAAAAAAATAATCAATGGTGAAAAAGCAGAAAACATATTTACAAATGGTGAAGAGCAAACAGCAAGATGGTTGTGCGGGAATGAGGGCTTGAGGAGAATTTTTGGGGACGAGATATTTAGTTTTGGAACTGAACCTAATAGCACTCTGAAAAAATATTGTATATTTTCGATAGGAGACGCCCTGGGTTCAGATGATAATTTCACTCGGTTGCAAAAACTTATGTTCGTTGCTCGTTCAGCAAGATTGATTAAATTATATTATACATTGCACCCTGATGATCCAAAACATGGAGATGGGAATTGGAACAATGGATGAAAAAATAAAAAGATACATCTTTGATGGTGCAAGCGGGTCTGGCAAAACTGTCCTGCTGTCTGGTAAATCACTTCAAGAACCAAATGCACCGGTATATGATGGTTTTCAGAACGAGAACGGGATAGTTGTTTTTCCGGAATCGATTCCCATAGTTCTTTCTGAAATAGAACGAGCAGGGGGAGATCCTAGCGATACAAATCAAAGAACTGTCCTTAGAATGATTCATAAAGATCTTGAAAATTATTTGTCAGCAGTTGATCCTAATTCAGTATATATGTTCGACAGAGGTCTGCCTTTTGAATTATTGCTCAAATTTAATCCTTATTCTAGAAGAAAACATCCAACAGCACGCTGTTTTTATAACATTGTAAAGCACAGATATTCTAACCCCGTATTTGTTCTAGAACCAATTAAGTCATTTGATTTGTCAAATAGCGAACTTATTGGCAGAAGATATACGCTTGAAGAAAGATTAACGTTTCACAATTTTCTGAAAATATATTATCGATTAATCGGATATGATGTAGTGGAAATTCCAACATTCTCAGATGACATCCATGAGAGCTTAAGGTTACGAAAAGATCGAATAATGGAAATAATCCGTTCTTGAATCAAACAGCCAAAAAACAAATGCTTTATAAATAACCACTTAACACTTCAGCTATAGGTAGATGTGGGCGATGGCTTGCCTGAATACCAGATGTTATAATAATGGAGGCTAACAAAATGAGCATGTATAAGTATATACGGGAGCTCTACAATAAGCCAAAGGAAGGCCTTGGCGATTTGTGGAAAGAGCGTTTAATAAAGTGGAGGAAAGAGCCTGTTTCTCAGAGGATTAAAAGGCCAACAAGACTGGACAGGGCAAGGTCTCTTGGATATAAGGCAAAGCCTGGCTTCATCATTGTCAGGCAGAGATTAATCAGGACTGCAAGACAGAGAGAGAAGGCAATAATGGGCGGCAGAAGATCCAAGACGCAGAGACGAAGGAAGATTCTTGAGAAGAGCTATCAGCTTGTTGCAGAGGAGAGGGCGGCAAGGCATTATTCTAACTGCGAGGTTCTTAACAGCTACTGGGTTGCAGAGGATGGAAAGTATAAGTGGTTCGAGGTAATACTTGTTGACGCGAGTCATCCATCGATAAAGAAAAATATGCCTTGGATAACTGGACAGAGAAAAAGAGTCAACAGAGGGCTGACTGCCGCAGGAAGAAGGAGCAGAGGCATTCTCAGGCAGTGATTTTTCATTTTCTTTTTTACTTCTAAATCTTACGCCACGATGCCACTGAATATGGCTGTGAGAAGAGTCCTGAAGATTGCATACATGACTAATGAGATTCCAACGTAAATCGGGATGTACTTTATTCCTTGCTTTATGTTGCCCTTGTTTATTATCGAGACAATCAATGAACCAAAGAATCCAGTGACTGCTATTGCATAAATGGAGAATGTTCTGTACATTCTCGGGTCAACAGACATATTGCCGAGGTTGATTGGAAGGTTTGTTATGCCACCTGAAGTGGAAATACCTGCACCTATGCTTTGAAGTATCAGGAGCAGGTTGTAGGATAGACCAAACAATCCCGGTGCTATGACTAGAGTGATGATTGACAAGAATATGACGTATGTTGAGTTTGTGGCAACAATCTCCTCCTTCAGTTCCCTTGTTTCTCTGATGTTAACTTCAATCCTGTCAAGAAGATCAGCAACCTTGTGGCCGCCCTTCATTCCTTCGACAATCAAGCTGAATGTCCTTTTCAACATCGGGCTGTCGTACTTGTCAGTGAACTCCATTAGTGCCTGTTCAACATCCTGGCCAGTCATGACCTTTTTTGCGGCAAGCCTTATCTCAACTGCGAGAATCCCGAACTTCGGCCTTATGGCATCCCAAAGCGCTTTCTCAAACGACATTCCTCCCTTGAGATTCTCAGAAACATATCTCAGGAAATCCTCAAGCACAGCCTCCATCTTCTTCGTTCTTGAAAGAATTGTCTGGTCCAGGTAGATGTATATTCCGACCATTATCACGAGGACTATTCCGAGCTGAGTCAGCACCCAATAAAAGAAGACTGTTAGCGTAAACACGAACATTGAAACATTCTTTGCGACAAGGGCAGGATACACCAATCCCATGAATATTGCTGCCGTAAGAAGAAAACTAAGATAGAACAGGACACCGAATAGCCTGTACGGAACGCGGGTGATTCCTGCCTTGAGAAGGTATGATCTGAGGTGAGGCCTTATCTTCTTAGGGACAAACGCCTTTCCCATGTCTTCAAGATAGAGTATTTTCATAGATTCACCATTGGTCTTATTGATTTGAATATTGAGAGGAAGAAGAGCTGTACCAGCGAGAGGGAGAACACCACCAAGAAGATGAACATGGGGGTCATCCTGAAAGAGACAAATCCGGATATTACCGTGAACATTGTCATTCCAAGCGAGGGCATGACCGTGGCCATTATCAGATACATCATCATGATTGCATTCAGCTTTTTGTTATATGCCTTTATCTCAAGGATTTGCTCGTCAGTGATTTGGGTCAGAACTTCAGTCAGTGATGGAACAATGTCTGCGCCTGTCTTGAGGGAAGTGACGAGTTCAGAAAGGATTAGTTTAAATTTCTCAGAGCAGTTAAGCTCCCTTGCCCTTTCAAGAGCATCCTCTATCGGAACCCCTATGTTTATGTCGTCGACAATCTCCTTGAAATATTTTGCACAGACACCATAGCCCCTCGAAGCATCAATCAATGCGTTGAAAAGAGGAACGCCGCTCTGGATTTTCACGAGAAGGTATCTTCCTGCAAAAAGGACATCCTTGTTTATCTCCCGCTCCCTTTTACGTATGAATCCCTTCGGAGCCTGGAGCATAAAAAGAACGCTGAAGATAAACAGCAGAATCAGAATAGGGAGCAACAGAATGAGATCAACGTTGAACTTGCTGAACAGGAAGAAAACAAGGACATCAAGGCCTACTGACGCATATATTGCCAAGGTTATGCTTTTCTTTACATACTGCTCAGGCGTCTCTTTCATGTGCGCCTTGAGAATCTCCATTCTCAAAGCCGGAAATTTCCTTATTATGAGATAAGGTAGGTTTATCGTCTCAATCACCCTAGGCAGTGCTACCTGTATAATGCTTTCTGAAGAAGGAACCGACCTGGTGGACATCATTTATGTTGTTCTCGACAAGCCACTTCAGGAGTTTCACTCTCCTGTCAAGCTCCCTCACCACATGCTCGTTAGTCATGCCAGTGTATGCGGATATTATCTTGTATATCTCAGTCGGCTCCTTTATTGTTTCCATCTTGCCTGTTGAAGGATTCAGTCTCATTACGATTTCGGGATTTCCTCCAGGAAGCATCTGGGCAACCTCAGTCGTGAACCTATGGCCTGTTCTCCTGTTCCTGTTCTGAACAACTATCAGGCCTATTGAGCCAAGCATCTGCTTTGGTACCTCTATGGGGGGGTTTGTCAACCTTTCAACAGTCTCCCTGACGTTGTTTGCGTGCAATGTCGCGTAGACGCTGTGGCCTGTGTGCATCGCCTCGAACAAAACCTCTGCTTCCTTCTTTCTTCTAACTTCGCCCATGATTATCCTGTCCGGCCTCATTCTCAATGAATTAACAACAAGGTCAAGCATCGTAATCTCGCCCTGGCCTTCAGGATTTGGCAGCCTTGTCTCTAGCGGAACCCAGTGAATTTCTTTCGGAAGGGTAATCTCTCTTGTGTCCTCTATGGAGATGACTCTTTGGTTTATCGGAATGAAACTTGAGATGACATTAAGCATCGAGGTTTTTCCAGAGCCGGTGCCTCCGCTTATGATGATTGAGATTTCGTATTCCACCGCGAGCCAAATCAGCGCCGCGGCCTCGTAGTTAATAGTTTCCTTCTGGAGGAAGTCAGTTATAGTCCATGGCTTTGAGGAAAACTTCCTTATTGTTATTGTGTTGCCAGTTGAGGATATCGGGTTTAATGTCGCGTTGACCCTGTCTCCCGTGAGGAGATGTGCGTCCATTAAAGGCTTCAAAAGCGTTATCTCCTTCCCAACGTCCCTGCCAATCATAGTTGCGTAGTGCCTTATTTTTGTCTCGTTTGGAATCCTTATGTTTGTCGAAAGCCAGCCGTGTTTCTTATGATAGACTTGGACGGGCTCGGCAGCCGAGTTGACTACAATCTCCTCAAGGTGCTCGTCTTTAAGGAGAATTTCAATGTCTCCAAGGCCTATGTTCTGCCTTATCAACTCACTTATAAGCAGGTCTGTTGTTCTTTTGTCAGCATTGGGAAAATATTTTTGTATGAGAATTAATATCTCCTCCTTGAATTTCTCCTTTATCGCTTCAGATTCTGCCTGGGAACCAATCTCCACTGTTCCGATTGCAATCTCTGAAATAAACTCTTCCCTTATCTTCCTTAGAATTATATTCGTGTGCCTGCTTATGTTCTTTATCGAGATGTCATAATGCGAGAATCCTTTTTCGTCCTTGTAGATGTCTATATCCACTAGTTCGTGTTCCATTGCAATCTTGTACGAATCCAATGGAATTATGTTTCCCTCCAACTAAGCACCTCTTTTTTACCTGCAAAAAATACACCAAAATCTGCACTATTTTGCATAAACTATATTTTCCTTTAAATTGCTTACCCTTTTTATCAGCACATCAACATCATGGCTTGGGCTTAAGCCCCTTATTTTCTCAAGGGTCTTCAAGGCAGAATCAAAGTCACGCTGCTTGAGATGCCTTTTTACTTCCTCTTTTAGAGGCAGCATCTCATTTTTCATGTCCGTCTCCATGAAATCTTGCTCGATTTTGTGGAGCTTATCCCTGAATTCGATGAGTTTCTTTCTCTGATAATCGGTAATCTTGTCAGATGAAATCAATTCATCCATCTTGGAAAGGGCTGTTGTGAAATCCTTGTTTTTCAGCAGCTCAATGAGGTTGTCAAGATGAATGTTGGGATGCTCTTCAACCGCCGGAACGTGCCTTAGATCATCTATTGATTCTCTTTCCTCAATGATTTTCTGTTCGACCAATCTTTTCTCAATTGCAGCAGGTTTTCCAGGCTCGGTAAGGTTGCCCATTCCCATTTCCGAAGATCTTTGAACTCTTCCTTTTATCTCTTCTATGAACTTCACTGCTTCAGGCGATTCCTTTATTGTTTTTTCAAGAAGAATCCTCATTTGTGGCAGGGTTCTGCTGAATGAATCATGGTCGTTTTTCCTTGTTGATTCATCAAGCTTGATGTCAAGCTTGTACAGCTTCATTATGTCGCTAAGCTTGTTGATCTCTGTTCTTATCTTCACGTTCTTTGATATGAAGCCGTGCGGCAGCTCATCGTACAGCCTCACTATGTACTCATAGTTTGGCTCAAGCAGGCTAAGCTCCATCAGGTCAAGGTGCATATGGAAGCTTACAATCATCTTGAGCAAGTCATCATACTTCTTCCTTGTGTCCGTATCAAGATGGGCTGTGAACTTTATGTCGCTGGAAACCAGAATGTCCCGGTACATATTAAGAATCTGGTTATGAAGTTCAGTCTTGTGGTGTAGAAAGCCGGTCGGCAACTGGTTGAATAGAACTGAAATCTCGAGGAACAATTCATTGGCAAGGTCAATCTGGTTATTCTTGATATATGTTTCTGCTTTCTTAAGCATGCTTTTTATATGCTCTGTTTTACTGTGGTATTCGCCTTGCGTGTGGTCTTTCTTCACAGACATTATCTTCTTGTTCAACTCTAGAATTTCTGTTTCAATCCTCGTGCGTTCAGCAAGGAAGCCCTTGGGGATTTTCTTGTATTCTGCTGTGATTCGGGAATAAAGCTTAGATGCCTCTTCCAGGTTTTTCCTTAAATCAACAGCTTCATTTGCGTTTTTTATAAGCAAGTCGACAGCAGCAACTACGGTGCTCGTTTGCTCAGTTGACAGTTTCTCCTTTAACTCAAGGAATGTTCTGTATGAATCCAGGAGAATGTTCTGAATCTTGACTTCCTTGTCGATGAAACCCTGCGGAAACTGCTTAAACATGGCTTTTGCCTGCTTGTACGCCGATTCTGCTCCTGCGACATCCTTATCAGCAATCTGCTTCTTGAACTTCGAAAGCAACTTCCCTATTTCCGCTTCGATTCTGTCAACATTGCTTGCTGCTAGTTCGGCTTTCATCTTAAGGTATTTTTGTTCTATTAGGTCAATCTCCGCCCTCATTTTGGCTTTTTCCTCGAGGTAGCCATCAGGAAGATTGCTCACAATCTTGTCCATTTTGTTTATCAGTGCAGCTGCTGAGTTCATATTGCCATGTTTAAGTTCCGAAGCAATGAGCTTAGTCAGCTCATCAATCCTCTTCCTTGCATCTTTCACCTTCAGATTCGAATCCTGTCTTAGTTCAAGTGCAAGGTCCCTGTTCAGTTTTACCATGTCCTGTTTCAGGAGATTCTTTTTCTCCATGAAGTCCTGCGGGAGCCTTGAATATATCTCCTGAAGCCTTGAATAAAGTTTCTTGGCAACAATAAAGTCGCCCATCTCCATCCTGGAGTAAATTTCTCTAACTAGAATGTCTGGCTGCTTTATCCCGAGAAGGTCGTCATCAACCCTTTTCGCATCCTGGCTGACAGGAATTTCATCTTCAGTTCCCACTGTCCTTTTTTTCTTCATGTCAAAATACATTGATTTCAGCTCATTAAGGACTGATGATGCTGGCTGGATTGCTTTCTTTAGCTTCTCGCTGGCCTTTTCATTCTCACTCTTCTGTATGTGCAGGAACGCGTTTTTCAGGAAGTTGCTTATCGCTTCTATCGTATCCTGCAGATGTTTGTCTTCAAAGGGCTTTTCTTCTCCCCTTTCGAATTTCAAATCCTCGAATAATGATTTGCTTTCAGAATGAAAACTGTTCAATGCCTTGTATGCTTCATCAAATTCTCCCTTTAGGATTTCGCCCTGAACCTGCTTGAGGAAGCTTTCTATGTTGCTAATGCGCTTGTTTGGCTGAATATATTCTGAGCCCTGCTTTCCTTCGTTAGCTGCCTTGTTCTTGTCAGACACATCCACAAGGAACGGTGTTGTAAACTTGTAATCAATTGCAAGTTCACCTTCCTCCTCAAGGAATGCCGCCCATGATTCGATGGTTTTCTGGGGAAGCCTAAGGGCTGCAGCAGCATCTTCAAATGAAATCCTCTTCTTCTTTTTAACAAGATCTATTAAAGAGTCTACTTCAGTTGTGACAACATCGTGATATACTTGCATATTGTCTTCAATACTCCATTTGGGTTATATCTATATAAAGCTTTTGCTATGAATTGTTATTTTTTATCGAAAAGTTAAACAAATCGTATTTTGTTGTTCCAATGTGATATGGCTCGAGCTTGAACCGATAAACGTCTGTTGTGATGTTGGTTATGTTATAAAGGCTGAAATTTGCCTTTGGATTGGAGCCCTGGCATCTCTCTGAGAAATAGCAGTAATCCGCGAAGCTCATGTTCTTTGTCGAATTAAAGTATATTAATGATTCGATGCCGCAGCATCCTGAAGCGGAGAACGAACCCTGCAGTCTGTTAAGGAAGCTTGGAGCCTTTTCCTCGTACTTATAGCCCCTTTCCAGAATTAAGCTCTTTGTACCGTTAAGATTCCATTCAGAGATGTTTGTCTTTTTGAAAGAGTTTGAATAGTTTATATTGCCGGAATAGTTCTCAGGAGTGAACATGAAATAAAATGGATCAGAAATGCCGTCTATCTCAGTGTAGCTTATTATTGTGTAAGTGTCATTCCAGCTTGCAACACCGCTGTCAACATAAACGCTTAGGTTAAGGGCAACCGCCACCCTGAATGGACCTGATTCTGCATTTTGCTCAAGATTTATGCCCTTGATCAAGAGGCTTGCGTTAATCCTCAGGAATTCCATCGAGGCAGCCTGTATCTCTTCAATCTTAACCGGCAGGGTCTTGTTTTCCATGAAGTAGATTTCCATGTCTGCGAGGGGGGTTCCTTCTATTGTGCCGTTGAGCAAGACCTCTGTAAAATTTCCCTGCACACCAGAGATGAATGAATGGGTTTTGTTCATGTAAGTTACCATTGAGAGTAGCGCGTTGTAGCTTCCTGTCCTGAGCGCTCTTTCAACATAATCTGCCTTAAGCGAAGTTACGTAGTCGTTTGTGGATAATATTCTTTCCTTTGCAGCAACACCGCCTGCAGCCCTGCTGCTATATCGCACATCTCCCATTGAGTCAGTCATTACGAAAAAATATATCAGGGTAACAACAAACAATGAGATTATCGTGAAGAAGATTCCCTTACCTCGAAATTTGAAAAATTTCGGGGCACCTAAACATCTACAATTTTTTGTGCGTTTCATCTCCACACCCTTATTTCAGCTTTCAATGGCCCCCACATTATGCTTCTGTTGATTTCGCCGCTTATTATTCTCCTTGATGACAGAAGCACGTCGTACCGATCGGGGTCAGAATAGAAGTCCTGATCGGCAACATTTCTTATGTGTACTGATTTATTGTTAAGTATTAGTTCGAAGCCGTAGTTCTCTGGAACAATGTCTGTAGTTATGCTTGCAATCAGGTTTCTTGCAGCATCTGTCTTGTTCAGAAAGATTAACTCTCCTATTGTTTCCAATACTGTGTAATGGACATTTGTTATGGTTTTATTGTTTTTAAGCTCGTCAACATACTCGTTATTTATCTCATAGATTTTTGTTGAGGCGAACAGCGAAACCATGTCTTTCGAGAAGAACTCTGTCTGGGTGTGCTCTGCAGGTTCGCTTCTGAGGGAAAAAACAAGAATTAAACCAACAATTATCACTCCCATCGCCACAAAAGCATCTAGCGTAAAAAAGTACCCTCTTTTTTTCATTGACATTTATATACATTTACGACTATAAATAGTTTTTGTTTTCGAAAGATTTATATAAGACATGCTCCATTTATCGTTATAAATAGCTTTACTTAGCATTTTTGCTGTTGAAAATGAGGTGAAACGATGTTCGCAAAAAGGAAATCCCAAGCTGCGATGGAGTTCTTGATGACCTATGGCTGGGCTATTCTTGTAGTCCTGATTGTTATTGGTGCGCTTGCCTATTTTGGTGTGCTGAGTCCAACGCAGTTTCTTCCAAGAAGATGCTCATTTACGCAGGGGTTAACATGCACTGACCATTTGCTTTCAAAAACAGGCGGTTTCAAGGTCATGGTAACCAACGGTATAGGCAACGATATAACGCTGAATGCTGTTTCTTTGAACAGCTCAGATGGAACCATTTGGTGTGCCAGCGGTGGCACCGCAAAGATTGTTGCTGCAGGGGATGTCGGTGACATCACAAGCGGAACCTGTCAGGGCACTGGATGGAGCAGTGCAAAGATTGGGAAGCGGGTTAAGGGGACCATTATCTTGAGCTATGTTGATAGCGTGACAGGGTTTGGCCACAATATAACCGGCTCATTGCTTACAGACATAGAGCCATGAGGTGAAGAGAATGAAAAGCAAGAAGAGTGCTCAGGCTGCGATGGAGTTCTTGATGACCTATGGCTGGGCGATACTGATTGTTATTATCGTTATCGGAGCATTTGTATACTTTGGCGTGCTTAACCCGAGAGAACTGGTACCGAGAAGATGTACGTTGCAAGGCTTTAACTGCGCTGACCACAAGCTGTCGGCATCAGGATTCGAACTTGTGCTCACTAATGCATATGGCATTGATGTAAGGGTAGACTATGTTAATTTTTCTTCGGAAACTGCAGACCTTGTCACCTGTAAGAATACTGCGTCTGCACTGGCCGGGACGATTGCCATGGGAGAAACGCTTGCAGTTAACTCAGGAAGCTGCACTTTTGATTCTAGCGTGAAGGCAGGAACAAGAGTAAAAGGCATTGTTACAGTTGATTTCAGTGACCCTGTGCAAGGCACCCAGCACAAGCTGGTCGGCACAGTAATTACTGATGTAGAATCTTGAGGTTTTTCTTTTATAATTTTTCTTGTTTACTAATACTGTTGTTTAGGATACTAAAGCTTGTGTAAAGATACTTGTCCAGATACAGATTTCTATTTTTCTCAACTATTTGATTTAAATAGCCCGGTATTCTTTCATAACCGCATAATCTGAAGAAAGCTTCCAGACCATGATGCCCCATTGATTGTTCTATCCTTTTCAAACCCTCTGGCAGCCTTTCC
>JAFGPE010000144.1 GCA_016926055.1 Candidatus Woesearchaeota archaeon
GTTATTATGGAATATTTGGAAAGAAAACTATTCAAAGAAGTAATTAAATGGATTGACAGAAGAGAGATTTTAGTAATCAAAGGACCAAGGCAGAGTGGTAAGACGACCTTACTTCATATGATTGAAGCGTGGCTTGTTAACAGCAAAAAAATAAATCCTGGAAGAATAACTTTTATTACATTTGAAGACAGGGAATTGCTGGAACAGTTTAGCACAGATCCAAAATGTTTTGTCAAAAGATTTTCAGAAGAGAAAGAAAAACACTATCTGCTGATTGATGAAGCACATTACTGTACTGAATTAGGGCAAAAACTAAAGCTGCTCTACGATTTAAACGAAAACATTAAATTTATCATTGCAGGTTCATCTTCATTTGAGCTGACAACCCAGACGGGGAAATTCCTTGTCGGAAGAATGTTCTCTTTCGAATTGCTGCCTTTCAGCTTTTATGAATTTCTGCTGGCGAAAGACAAAAACCTTGCAAAGATTTATCTTGAACAGAATGAAGGAATGAAGAATCTTATCCTGAAATGCAGGGAATTGAAATATGAAAGAAACGACATATTCATAAACGAGTTGCTACGATACCTGGAGGAATACCTTGTATTTGGAGGATACCCTGAGGTTGTAAAAACAGACAACCCTGATGAAAAGAGAATTATACTGAAAAACATATTCAATACTTACCTTGAAAAGGACATTCTTGCTCAAATGCAGATAACTGATCTTGTGAAATTCAGAAAGCTTGTTTCGATGTTGTCGTCTGCTCTTGGCAGCATAGCATCCTATGAGAAATTGGCTTCTGGCTGCAACAGCCATTTCAAAGAGATAATAAAACTTCTTGACATACTCCAGCAATCATACATTGTACAGCTGCTTAGACCTTATCACAACAACCTGGTCACTGAGCTTAGAAAGAATCCAAAAATTTATTTCTATGATGTTGGACTGAGAAATTATGCAATAAACAATTTCAATAAGCTCGACATAAGGAACGACTCTGGCGAATTGGCAGAAAATTTTGTCCTTAATGAAATCAGAAGTCTTGAATTGGACATTAACTTCTGGAGAACGACTGCAAAAGCAGAGGTAGATTTCATATTGAGTCGGGGCAATCATGTTGTTGCAGTTGAGGCAAAATTTGAAAACATGAAAAAACCAAAGACCACAAAAAGCTTCCATAGCTTCCTCAATGCCTATAAGCCGAAGATTGCAATAATTGTCACAAAGAATCTGTGGGCAGAGAAAAAAATCAACGAAACAACAGTCAAGTTTGTGCCGATTGTGTATATTTAAGCAGCACCTTCCAATGCTTCAATCTGCTTTCTTAGATTGTCTATTGTCTTAGAATTATCCTGTTGGTTAAGAAGATGGCCGCATTCGGGGCACTTGAATTCGAGCTCTGTTGCCTGCTCTATGTCCAGCCTAACACACACATTCGAACAAAGGAAGAATGAATTCTTATTTTCCTCCTCTTTCTGGAGCCGTTCCTTGAGCCGTTCTATCCTCTCGCGCTGCATTTTCTCATAGTTATGGCTTGCAACCTTCGGATTAAGAGTCCAGTAGCTTATATACCATCCCTTTATCTTGTCCTTTTTTCTGTGATATGTGACAAAATGATGGGTGTGGAGCCGGTAAAGAATGTTCCTTATCGTATTCACCTCAAGCTTTATCTTCTCTGCAATCTTGAACTCAGAGATGTTCTTCTTGTCCTTTAGAAAATCGACTACAGGAAGAGTGTCCTCTCCAACAATCTCCGCGATTATCTGTCTTGCAGCTTTGAATGTCTGTCTCATTTTAGCTCCTTGATTATGCATAGATAAGAACTTATATATAAATCTTTCGTTTTTGTAACAACTATTAAGTAACAACAAAGTGAATGTTATTCGTGGGTGAACCAAAACGATAAATCCTTCTTGCTGTCGAGCCTTGCAAAGCCGAAACGCTCGAATTGGATGACTTCGCCTTCTTTCACTGCAGATAAGTTCTTCTCTGCGCTGCCTTTTATCCATCTGGCGTCAGGCAAAAGCACTTTTGCCTTAGTATTGCCATCTTTTGGCAGCCAGTGAATTATCATAGTTTTGTTATTCTTAAATGTTTCGTAATCGAGGGAGTGAAAATGAAACCCATCACCTCTCTTTTCAAAGTTCAGGCAATCCATCAGTCTGTAGACTTTGTTGTTCTCTATTTTGTCAAAGTCATGCTTTTCGATGATAAAATCCTCTTTGACATCCAGCTTTCTGGTCCCCATCTCAGGACTTTCAGGATGAATTCTTATCTTGACACTCTGCTCTGGAGCACCTTTTATCTTTATTTCAACTTCGTTTTCTATGAAGAAGAATCTTTTTGCCTCTTTGTCCAAAAGCCTTCTGTTGTGAACTATTAGATCATCCCACGTTAGTGTCGCTTCCGCCTTTGTAATTCCTGTGGACAGAACAAAATTCCTTATTGCC
Source organism: Candidatus Woesearchaeota archaeon (assembly GCA_016926055.1). Classification (GTDB taxonomy): domain Archaea; phylum Nanobdellota; class Nanobdellia; order Woesearchaeales; family JAADFO01; genus JAFGPE01. The sequence goes on from JAFGPE010000144.1 coordinate 2,454, forward strand.
TCTGGCTGGAAGCCGCGCCGTCTTAGGGCAACTAATGTCGTGAGTCTTGGGTCGTCCCAGCCAATAAACTCCTTTTTTTCAATCTTTTCACGTATTACTCTTCCAGAGCTTTCAACTCCTTCCAGATTAAATCTTGCAAACTCATAGATGGATGTTTCATTAAACCCTAGTTTCTTCTGGATATATCTCTGCAGTTCATTCCTCATTTCGAATTCTTTGCTCCTGAAGCGATGAGTGATTCCTCCGGCACCGTCCATTATCGAATTTTCGAAATCATAGTTTGGCCAGAGCCCATATTTACTCCCTTTTCGTGGGTGGGGAGCCTCGATAATCCTCATCACTGTTGGATCCCTCATCGCGGAATTATTGTGCTGCATGCCAATCTTCAGCCTTAGAACCATTTCCCCTTCCTTTGCATTGAGGAGATCGTCGAATGAATGTTTCTTACTGTTCCTGCATTCGCATTCTGTTCCTTCCATCCTGCTTTTCTTCATCTTCTCCTGGGGGCATATACAAATATATGCATCCCCTTGCTTTATCAGCTTTCTTGCAGACTCGTAGAATTTCTCCATATGGTCTGAGGCATACTGCAGCTCATCAACCTTTATGCCTAGCCACTCATAGTTATCGAGATGGATTTTATAAAACTCCTCTTTTGCAAGCAAAGGGTTTGTATCTTCAAACCTTAAGATGAACTTTCCATTGTTTCTCCGGGCAAACTCATAATTGACGAGAATAGCCTTTGCATGGCCGATATGGGGGTATTTGCTAGGTTCAGGAGGGAATGCTGTTACAACAGGCCCTTTTATCTCAACAAAGCCAAATATATTCTTTTCCTTTTTCTCCTTCTTTTCCTCAACAATTCCCAACTCTTCAATCAGCTGTTTCTGCTTATCAAGACCAAGGGCATTGACTTCTTTTATTATTGCATTTACCTTTTTGCTTACTTCCTTTATTTTTTCCTTCAGATTGTTATCTTCTGCCAGCAGATGGCCGATTACTGCGCCAGGGTTAGACTTCCCATTGAACTTAACAGCGTTCAATAATGCAAGGCGTTTTATTTTTTCTTCCATGTCTAGGGGTTGTTCTGGGGAAATATATAAAGTTTTACAAAAACTATATAAATGAAAAGGTTGAATGATTTGTTATGAAAAAGCAGACCCGCAACAGGACATTGATTCCGAGAGCGCCTCTAGGCAGGATTCTCATGGATGTAGGGGCTAAAAGGGTATCGCAGGATGCAATGGATGTTTTTTCAGAGCTTCTTGAGGGTATTGCCATGGAGATAGGCACCAAAGCCATGACAATGGCAAGGCACGCAGGCAGAAAGACAGTTCAGGCAGAAGATGTGAAGCTGGCTGCGAGATAAATTTACCTTTTCATTTCCAGAATAATCCACTTTGCTGCTAATTCTGCATCCTTCTCATCCCTGCAGGTAATGATGTTGCCATCGATTACAACAGGTTCATCGACTAATATTCCTTTGTTCTTTTTTATCGCATCGGTGCTCCAGTTGTTCTTCATTTTGAAGACAGTAACCTTTCTTCCTTCGATTAAGTTTGCCTTTGGAAGAAGAAGTGCAGCATTGATGCAGAGAAGAACAATTAATTTATTTTCTTTGTGCGCTGATTTGATTAAATTAATCACGCACTTGTGCTCTGCAAGAGACGATACATTCTCTCCGCCGACAAAGATGAAGCAGTCATAATCACTAGCTTTTATGTTGCAGATTATTTTATCTGCTTTCGTCCTCTTTCCTGTCTTGCTGATTACATTTCCTAAAGAAAAACTTGCAATGTCGCACTTGACAGAATTCTTCTCAAGGATTCTTTTGATTGCTGGCAACTCTACATCGTTGAATCCAATTTGCGGAACAATGAACAGGGATTTTTTCATATGGACTGGCCGGGAGTTGAACCCGGGGCCTCCCCATAGCCAATGGGGCACTCTACCAGGCTGAGCTACCAGCCCATAACTATGCTAGAATTACTGGCTGTTTTAAAAATATTATTGTTTTATTTCTTCTGCAACCTTCCTGTATGCATCCCTGAAGGGCATTCCCTTCTGCATTAATTTGTATGCCTTCTCTGTTGCGAAGAGTTCAGAAGTCATTGCCTTTTTGCATTTTGCAGAATCAACCTTCAGACGCGAGAAAACAAGCGTCATTATTTTTATCATTTCAATTATGTCTTCAAAGCCCCGAATCAATGGCTCCTTTATCAGCTGGAAATCCCTGTTATATCCCGAAGGAAGATTTTTGATTATGCTTTCCACTTCATAGCTGTATTTTGAAAAGCCTGCTGTTTTTCCCCGCACCAGCTCAATCACATCATAGTTCTGCTTCTGCGGCATTATTGATGAGCCAGTGCAGAATTCCTTTGGCAGGTAAAAATAACCGAACTCTGATGTTGTAAATAACATTATGTCAACGGCAATCTTGTTCAGCGTAAGGGAAATCTGGTTGAGTGCATTCAGCGTTGCTAACTCAATCTTCCCGCGAGAGTTCTGGCAATAAAGAGGATTTTCTTGAGTTTTTTTGAACCAAAGCAATTTTGTTGTGAGATGCTTGTCGATATTCAATGGAATTCCATACCCTGCTCCTGAGCCAAGCGGATTCTGGTTGTTAAGAGAATAAGATGTCTCCAGCAGAATCAAATCATCTTCAAGAGCGCAGATAAAAGCATCTGCCCATAGCTTTACAGAGGAGGGCATCGCCTTTTGCATGTGCGTGTATCCGGGAAGAGGAATTGTGGAGTGTTTATTCTTGAAATTATTAATTATTTTTACTAGCTCTGCGGCTGCTTTCTTCACTTCCTGCATTTTGTCTCTGGAATACAACCTTATTGCGACCAGGACCTGGTCATTCCTCGACCTTGCAGAGTGGATTTTCTTCCCCAGTGAGCCGAGTTTTTTTGTAAGGTGATTCTCGATATAGCTGTGTATGTCCTCATCCTCGACATTCAGTTGAATTTTTTGCTTAAGCAGGAGATGAAGTTCTTTTTTAATTTTGCTTAGCTCTTCTGCAGTGAGAATTCCTGTCTTTTTCAGCATCTTTGCATGGGCAATTGAAGCCTTGATGTCATATGGAGCTATCTTTACATCTGTCAGAAAATCATTCCCGACAGTGAATTTCTCAACTTCCCTGTTCAAAAAATGCCCCTTGCTCCAAAGTTTCATTTGCTGTGCCTCATGAAGTCATCAACATTCTTTCCCTTCTTTGCCATGATTGCGTTATGGGCCTTTAACCTGACAGCATTTATGTTTATAAATCCTTTTGAGTCTTCCTGGTTAAAGCCGCCTTCAATGTCCATGCTTGAAAGCTCCTTGTCGTACAAAGAGCTGGGCGATTCACGGCCGATTGCCATTGCGTTTCCCTTGTAGAGTGAGAGATGAACAACACCATCGATAACTTCTTGGCTTTTGTTGATTGCCGCCATCAGAAAATCCATTTCTGGCGAGAACCAGAAGCCATAATAGGCAAGCTCTGCAAATTTCGGGCTGAGCATATCCCGTATCCTCATAACTTCCCTATCCATTGCAATGCCCTCAATGTCCATGTGTGCTACCCTTAATATTGTCCCGCCGGGGGTTTCATAAACTCCCCTGCTCTTTATTCCGACAAAGCGGTTCTCAACCATATCAATCCTTCCGATGCCATTCTCTGAGCCGAGCTTGTTCAGATAATTAAACAGCTCCAGCGGTTTTGTCTTTGTGACGTTGTTTGTCAAATCAACAACCTTTATTGGAGTTCCGTCCTTGAAGTATATATCAACTAATGTTTCTTTGTCAGGAGCTTTTTTCGGGCTTACTGTCTTTGAGTAGACCTCCTCCTCTGCCTTTGCATTCGGGTCCTCGAGGATTCCCGATTCATGACTTATGTGCAATAGATTGTCGTCTTCAGAGTACGGCTTCTTTATTGATGCCTTAATCTCAATGTTGTGCCTCTTTGCATAGTTTATCATGTCTGTCCTTCCCTGAAACTCTGAAAGAAACTCTTTGTCTTTCCACGGCGAGATGACCTTGATTTTCGGGTCTAGCGCATAGTAGCTTAATTCAAACCTCACCTGGTCATTTCCCTTGCCTGTTGCACCATGGGAAACATACTCAGCGTTTTCCTTGTGAGCAATCTCGATGTGCCTTTTTGCAATCAATGGCCTTGCCAGTGATGTTCCAAGAAGATACCTTCCCTCGTAGATCGCATTCGCCTTTATTGCAGGAAATATGTAATCAGTCACAAACTCCTCCTTGAGGTCCTCGAGATAAACCTTTGATGCACCTGTATTTATCGCCTTCTCCTTTGCAGCCTCAAGATTTTCGTTCTGACCAACGTCTGCAACGTATGCGACGACCTCATAGCCTTTTTCCACCAGCCACTTGAGCACGACTGATGTGTCTAAGCCGCCAGAATATGCCAGTATGACCTTTTTTGTTTTTTTGTCTTGCGCCATTTTAGATTGCGGCATCCTGTTTTGTTTATAAAGTTATCGCTCGAGTTAGAACAATCTGAACTTCTTTGTTTCATTTGGAACAAACGAATAATTTAAATATATGGGCTCGCATTTGGATGTTATGACAACGGTAAATGAGCTTACCCGCAGCTATATAAGGAAACGGCCAAGTTTGAAGGACTGCCTTGCAAAAGGGCTTATCAACTATAGTGCACTTTCAAGGCTCATCAAATCAGAACTGAAAGACAAGAAGGTTACGAAGGCGGCAATCCTTATTGCAGCAAGGCGTTTTCGGGATGAGCTTGGCTCAGAGGAGTTTACAGAAGAGCAGATAATGGAGCTTCTAAAGAATGCAGAAATCGAGATAAAGAACAAGGTATTTGCAATGGTTGTCGACAAGAGCCTTAATGAAAGAATCCTGGAGCTGGAGCGGGAGATAAAATCTGAGAATGGCTTGTTCTACCTTATCGAAGGCTCTTCAACGATTACCATAATATCGTCTGAGCGCTATTTCAGCAGAATAAAGAGCCTCCTCAGGAGGAACTTGATAAGCAGCAGCCAGAACCTTGTGATGATAATAGTCAAGAGCAGCCCACAGATAGAAAAACTTTCGGGAGTTGTTTCATTCATCTATTCGCTGTTTGCAGACCAGGGGATTAACCTTGTTGAAACAATGAGCTGCTGGACAGACACAATGGTTGTGATTGAGGAGAAGGACTTGCCCCTGGCAATGCAGATACTGAAGTTCTAGTTAATCCAACATCTTCAAGAGCGGTTTATATAATTTCATAGGCTCCAACTCATAGGGTTCGATTTGAACTGAGCACAGGTTGTATTTTTTAAGAACTTTTCTCATTGGTCCAACCTGAGGAGAAATAATCTTTGCCATGACCTTATCAGATTTATCATTAGCTAGGCTCAATAAGGAAGCCAATTCGCCAAGATATGCATGCTCAGATTGCCAAAGGTTGTAGTTTTTATCTTTCTTTTTTAATTTAGCAATTTCTTTTGCACTTAAAAAACAATCGGTTATATCGCTTATTTGAAGTTTATTCTTTTTCGGAAGCACATCGTATATCTCTTGTCGACTAGGGTCTTCATTTGCCACATGGCGATAATAGGTAAGATTAAATCTTTGTTTTTTTAGGAGTTCTACTGCCTGATACACATTCAAAGCGCATGCCACACTCACATTAGAACATCCTTCGAGATTTTCAATCAACTCATCTAGCTCTTCTACCTTGTCGCAGACAATTAGTACTGATTTTTTTTCATGATTTATTTTCCCCACCACCTTATTGCATTATGAAAGGGGTGCAGGGTACTTTTTAAATCTTATCCTTTTAATTTCCAACTAAAGATTTAAAAATAATGGAATATTCTTCACCCATATGGCGATAAAAGGCATTTTGTTTGACTTTTGGGGAACTTTGATTGAGAATGGCGTATTTCCGAGTCCGGTGAGGCAGGCGCAAAATATCCTCGGGCTGGACACGGATTTTTCAGACTACATCCAGAAGTTCGAGGAAGCGCTGATGCTGAAGAAGTACAAGGATTTGTATGAGGCATTTACTGCAGTGTGCAATTCATTTGATATTGAACCAACCCAGGATATTCTTGACCAGCTTGTCGGCCTATGGAACCGAAACAAGCTCTTTGCAAAGCCATACATTGAAACAAAGATTGTCCTTGAAATCCTGAAGAAGAGCTATACTCTTGCGATAATCTCTGATACGGACTGCTTCTCTGTGAACCAGGTGCTTGAGAAATATGAGCTTGGCAAATACTTTAGCGGAATATTTCTCTCGTATGAGCTGGGAAAGCTCAAGACAAACCCAGAGATGTTTGAGGAGGCCCTTGACAAGCTGGGTCTTAAGAAGGAAGAAGTCCTCATGGTCGGCGATTCACTCGAGTCGGACATGGCAGCTGCAAAGAATGCAGGAATAAAAGCAGTTCTCGTGGACAGGAGAGGCAGAAGAGAGTATCCTGACAAGGTAAGGAACCTGAAAGAGCTAAGAAGATTTCTCTGAAAATGGAAGAATATCTTGATATTGTGGATGAAAACAACAAGCTTCTTGGAATAAAGAAAGATAGAAAAAAGGTCCATCTTGATGGCGACTTTCACAGGACGACACACGTGTGGATTATTAATGAAAAAAATGAAATTTTATGCCATAGAAGGAGCAGCTTTGTAGACCTGTGGAAGGAATTCTGGGATACCATCTTCGGAGGCCATGTTGTTTCCGGCTCAGATTATGATGAAACTACATTGAAAGAACTGGCAGAGGAGGCAGGAATAAAAGCAAAGCTTTCTGATTTGATTCTGATAGAAATATGCAGATGTATCGAGACTGTTGACAAGGAGAAGAACCTTGTGAACAGGGAATTTCCGAAAGTATTCTTATGCAGGACCCGGAAGAAAATCTCTGAATTCAATTTCCAGAAGAGTGAGATATCAGAGATAAAGTTTATTCCGATTGAGGAGCTGAAGGAAATAATTAAAGACATGAGGATGAAGTTTGTTCCAAAACCAGAATATTACCTGCACATTATTGAGAGGATAGAGAAGATTATTTCTTGAACCTGTACCCTATCATCTTATACACTAATTTAGATGCGAGAAAATCAGAAGGATGGCTGTTTTTTGTTGGAGCAAGTTCTACCAAGTCAAAGCCGATTACATTTTTTTGCTCGAAAACCATTCTCAGGAATTTCACGACAGTGTACCAGCTCAAGCCGCCTGGTTCAGGGGTGCCTGTTGCAGGGACAATTGAAGGATCGAAAACATCGATGTCGAATGTTATGAACACGTCATTCTTCAAAAGCTTCAGTGCATCCTTCATCCAGGAATCATTGTCATAGGTATCCTTTGCCCAGAAGATTTTCTTCTTTTCCCTGTCAATAAACTCTCCTTCCTCCTCGCTCAGGCTTCTTATGCCAACCTGTACCGTGCTCGGATTTATATCGTGAATCCTTTTCATGACAGCAGCATGGGAGTATTTTGTTCCCTCGAACTCTTCTCTGAGGTCAGCATGGGCATCAAGCTGCAGGACACTGAACTCAGGATATTTTTCCTTTACAGCCAATGCAAATCCTGTTGAAATAGAATGTTCCCCGCCGAGAACAACAGGGAATTTTTCGTCATTAAGAACCTTTAGCACAGATTCCCTTACCTGTTTGACAACCTCTTCAGGATCCTGCCTTGCCTTTATCTCGGGCAGTGTTGCGATTCCAACCTCAGCAGCATTCCACTTCAATTCCTCGTCATAGGTTTCCATGTTCTTTGAGGCTTCAATTATTGCTTCTGGTCCTTTTGAAGTGCCCTTGCCATATGAAACAGTCCCCTCGTAAGGAACAGAGATTATCGCAACCTTTGCTTTTGAGTAATCAGAGAATTCTTCAGGAATGCCGCAGAAATTATTTGGGACTACCATTGTAATGATTCTGGTTGTTTTGCGGCTGGAAGTTTTGTACAGGCTCCTCTGTTTTCTCAGTGTCGATGATAAAAACGGCAGCGGCTATGACGCTTGTCCATAAGCCGTTTTTGTTTCCTTCTGCAGATTGGGTTATGTTTCTTGTGTTGACAATCTTTCCGCTTAGCTTGAAAACTTCTTTTCTTTCGTCCCAGTCCGTTTCAAGATCGAAGTCAATTCCAAGAGTGGAAGCGAGCATTGACGCTGCAAGGTCTTCTGCATATTCTCCGGACTTTTGGCCAGTCTCTCCAAAGTTATGGTGCTCAGAAAGATAGCCGTATGTTGTTTTGTCGGCAGGGACAGCGAGGCCAATCGAGGCAGCCATCAGCCGGTTTGGTTCATCCGTGTCATTCCTAGCCATGACTACAAATGTAATCTGGCCAGGCTTGAGATATTTCACTCCTTCTTCTTTTGATATAATTTCACAGTGCGGAGGAAAGATACTAGAAACGTTTACAAGATTGCACTGTTGGATTCCTGCATCCCTTAATGCCAGCTCGAATGAGTGCAACCTTTCTTTATGAACGCCCACACCCTTTGTGAAAAAAACCTTTTTTGGAACCATTTTTTATGAAGGTATACGGTGTTAATAACTTATTTATATTTCTTATTGTTTTTTAGTTTTCTCTCGACAAATTTTAAGGCATCCTCGAACTTTAGATTGCACTGCTCCACCTTCATGATGATTCTTGAGTTGATTTCGAGGTCTCTCTTGGGAAAATCCCTGCACACCTTTGGCCTGAATCTGTAGATTGTGCAAAGGTTGTCCTTCATGAAAGGGCAAATGTCATGATTGATGTAATAATCTTGGATGACAATGCTCTTTCCCTCGATTGAAATCTTTTTTGGCATGATGTTGAATTCAATCTTTTTACCCCTTGCCAGCTTTTTCATTCTTTTTGCTTCGTTTTCTGTCAGAGAAACAGTGTAATGCCACAGCGGCTCAAGGTAAATTATACCTGTTGTTGAGAATATTCTTTTTCTTAAAGACAAATCAGTCTTGTCATTGAGGAATTTCTTTTCACGGATATGGCAGCACGCCCCGCATTTCTTGCACGGCTCTCTTTTGTTGCAGAGGAAACGGCTCATAGCGGTTAATTTAACGCATGTGTTTTTAAATCTTGTCATGAAACTGATGAACAAATTGAAACATTTTTATATTGAACTAGATTTGCTATTGCCATGGCTGGAGTCGCCAAAATACCTGATGAATTATCCGATTACGTTGAAGATTTTCAGAGAAGAATGAACAATCCACTGGAACAGGCCAAACGTCTATCTGAGATAGCAAGTATGCTGGGCTTGGGCATTGCCACAATTCTAAAGAGGTATGCAGTTGGCAAAAGAAGATTAGGCCATTATTCAAAAAGAAGAAAAGAACTCGGGCTGGACATGCAAGCTGCTGATTTGTTAGGTTTTGCTTTAAGCACAATAAGCAAACCGATTGCTGCATCAATAGACCTTACATTTGACTGTAATTATGGTTGCGGAGAATGCTTTAAGCATGTGTTGAAGACCCTTGGAAAA
>JAFGPE010000145.1 GCA_016926055.1 Candidatus Woesearchaeota archaeon
GGTCTCGTCAGGGCAATAGGGCTTCCAAAGGAAGATCTTTGCATGGCGTGCCTGACTGGCAAATATCCGACCCCCTGGGGCTGCAAGTTGTACAGGAAAGTCCTTAAGGGCGAGAACGTCCCGCTTTGCAGAGCATACGAAGCGTAGTTCTTTAGAAAGTTTTAAATATTTGATTAGACTCCACAGCCTGGAAAACGGGGTGGGACCATGGGCGATTATTCGTTGCTGAGCGAATATGATGAGGATTGGGGACAGGATCCTGATGATGAGGGCGACTGGGACTGAATAGCATTTGAATGGAGGTTTGAATGAAATGCCGAAGATATCTAGTAGGGTAAAGCGGGCACATAAACTAAGCACGCACATGAATCATTACCATTATTTCCATCAGGGAGTTGGAAGGAAATCTGGTCCGAGAACATTCAAGACAGCAGAGGCTGCTCATGCATGGGCGGCGAAACTCGGTTTGAAGCAGGAAGAATATATTCTGAAAAAAGTCAAGAGAAACAAGAAGTTTCAGATTGTAAGGAAATAAATTCTTTTTCTACTTTTAAGTTTCGATAACAATTTTTATACTCTCGGAATAACTCTGACACTATGGCCGAGCTAAAGAGAGTACTAAACTATCCTACGCTGCTTCTTATTGCGATAAATTCAATAATGGGGACTGGAATCTATTTTCTTGTAGGTGCCGGGGCAAAGCATGCCGGGCCCGCATCATTGATATCATGGGTGATTATGAGCATCATTGCGCTTTATGTCGCGTCGTGCTTCGGGGAGCTCTCAGGGATGTTTCCAAAGGCAGGAGGGGTTTATGAGTACGCGAAGCAGACATACGGCAGGTTTCCATCCTTTCTCGTTGGCTGGCTTGCTTTTATGTCGGGCAACATAACTATCGCGATGCTTATTGTTGGAGGCATACAATACCTTCTTCCCTTCAATGCGCCGTTTATGAAGATAGGGATATGCATAATGTTTCTCTTGCTGTTCAACTTCATGGCATTCAGGGGGATGAAAACGAGCGCGATAATGCTTATCTCTTTTGCAGTCATAACCATCGGAACGTTGTTCTTTGTTGTGCTGTGGGGCCTTCCAAAGGTGATCATTTCAAACTTCGTGCCTTTCTTTCCGTTAGGGAAAAGCACGATTTTTATCACCATCTTCTTCATCATGGAGACCTTTTTTGGATGGGAATCGGCTGTCAACCTTGCTGAAGAAACCACTAATCCTGAGAAGGTAATTCCGAAAGCTCTTGTTATTGGGACAGCAATAATCGCAGTTCTTTCAATTCTTCTTGCAGTAGTCTCGATTGGAACACAAGGCTATGCTGTTGCTGCTGCTTCGAGTGCGCCAATTTCAACATTGGGGGAGTTTTATTTTGGCCAGACAGGAGGGGATGTTTTCACTTTGCTCATTTATGTTGCAATAGTCGGCGCTGTTGCAGGATGGGTTGTTTCTGCGCCAAGGCTGATTCTTGCCCTTGCAAACGACAAGCTGTTCCTTTCCCAGTTTGCAAAAATCCATCCAAAATACAACACTCCCTACAAGGCGATAATTTTCCAGGCAACCGTTTCGATACTCCTCGTGATAATCGGTTCAGGTTCATATTCCGCGCTTCTGGCACTTCTCATACCGATGGCACTCATAATGTATGCCCTGGTGCTTCTTTCAGTCGTGATACAGCGCTTCAAAAACCCGACTCTTCCGAGGCCATTTAAGGCTCCGTTTGGGAAGATAGGGCCCCTTTTTGTGGTCGGAATCTTTGCTGGGCTTCTTGCCATCTGGCTTAGGATAGAGCATGGCGCAATAAATGTCCTGAACCTTGGCCTGTCGCTGGTTACACTGGGCATTCCGCTCTACTTTCTCATCGGAATTTACTATGACCCGAAGATGATAGCAAGTGCAAACGACATAACCTCCCGACTTATGCTTTTAACAGAGAGCATAAACTTCCCGAAGAAAGTCAGAAAGAAGATTCTTGACGTGATTGGCGACATAAGAGGAAAGACTATAGTCGAATATGGTTGCAATGTCGGAACGTTGACAAAGATACTTGCAAACGAGGCAGGTCCTGAGGGAAAGGTGTATGCGCTTGATATATCTAAGAACGATTTGAGGATAACCAGGAAAAGAATAGATAGGCTGGTGTGGGAGTCGACAAAGCTGAAGCATGCCAGAGTCCTTATTCTCCACGATGTTAATCAGATTCACAGAGTTCCAAGGGAGATAGGATATGCAGATGTTGTTGTTTCTGTCGGCATGCTTTCCTATTTGCAGGATGTTGAGAGAATTCTTACAGGTTTCAATAAAATCCTGCCGAATGATGGAAGAATATGCTTTGTCGAGTACAGCGACTTTTTCAAGATAATACCCAATGTGGAGTGGCTGGACGATAACAGGGGGATAGAGAGGATATTTCGTGAGCATGGCTTTTCGGTCCAGGTGCACAGGGAGAAGGGCTTGTTCTGGAATTACATCTATGTGTATGGCATGAAATCCGAGAAGGACGTGGCTTTTGTCTAACCAAAAACATTTATATATCTTCTTCCACCCTGTATGTAAAATGATAGTCTCCCAGAAGATAACTATTGTGAGGATAAGCAAGCCTGCTAGAAAGAACATCAACGAGGAGCTGCAATGGTTCGGTTCTTCGCTTGGCTTGTTCGGTCTACGAGACAAGGACAAGTCATTGTTCCGACTATTCATAGAGCTTCTCAAGGCAGCTAAAATGAAGCAGACGATAAGTTCTGATGAACTGGCCGAGCGCATGAATCTCAGCAGGGGTACAGTCATCCACCATATAAACAAGCTCATTGATTCGGGCATTGTTGTGCAGAGTAGGAACAGGTATATTCTTAGGGTCGATAAGCTTGAGGAGCTTGTTGAGGAAATTCAAAAGGACATAAACAGGACTTGTTCCGATTTAAAGGAAATAGCAAAGGATATAGATCAGTGGATTGGCGTGTAGAAATAGCAAAATATATATAGTAGTCTTTTCAAGATGAATTGGTATGCTGAAAAGGGGAGTTCTGGTTTTTGGACTGTTTTTGCTATTGCTTTTGCCAGTGATTCTTGCCGAGGACAATTTTTTTCTGGAAGTCAAGACCATGAAGGGTTCAATACTGAAGAATGAAACTGCCCAGTTTAACCTTGTGCTGCATAATGAGAAGAAGATTATAGACGACTTTGATATCTCTTCAAAAGATGTGCTCAACTGGGATATTTATACAATGCCTAGGTCTGATTACAGGGTGGAGGTTTTTCCTGAGTCATCAAGAGCTGTTCAGCTTTTCATAAGGCCTCTTGGTCACATCTCAGCAGGGATTTATGAAGTGAGAGTCAACATAAAGTCCCTGAGGACAAATACCCAGCTTCAGAGAAGCTTTGTCATAGAGGTCAATCCTGATTCCCCTTCTGCAGGAGAGTATGTTCCAACGATAAAAAGCTCTGTTGAGGTGCCAAGAACCGTTTTGCCTGGAGAGAAATTCATGTTTAAACTGAATCTCAGGAACCTTATGCCCATCCAGATGAATGATGTAAGAGTCACTCTTAAAAGCAGCCTTGTTTCACATGAGAGAACAGTGAATCTTGCTCCGGGAGAAGAAACATCGCTCGAGTTCGAGACACAGCTTAATAAACACACTGCCCCTCAGTCAGACATGATAGGCGGCAAGATATATTTTGTGAAGAACAATATAACTTATATTTGGGACATAGACAGGAAGCAGTTCGAGGTCGGAAAGCTTGAATTGTTCAAGGAAAGCAGGACAGAGATAAAAAAGAGGCTAAGGAGCAGTGAGTTGATAACTGTCACAAATGAAGGAAATGTCGAGACAGGCTATGGTGTTTTGACAAAGATAAGATTCTTTGATTTCCTGTTTGCAAAAACCTCGCCGAAAGCAGTTAGTGTCGAGGGCACAGAAAGAAATTTCAGATGGGAAATTCGCCTTAAGCCAGGAGACTCCCTTACTGTTGGAGTGATAAGGGATTATACTCTCCTGCCAGTGCTCTGTTTTGCCATTCTCGTGGTCATAGTCGGTTATTTTGTTTTCAGAAGCCCCATTTTGATAAGAAAATCCGCACACGTCATAGAGACTGAAAAGGAAGGAATAAATGAGCTCAAGGTTAAAATACATCTGCAGAATAGAACCGCGAGGAACTTTGAAACCGTGAAGCTTCTTGACAGGATTCCGAAGATAATTGAGGTTGCCAAGGAATTCCATCTGGGCACATTAAAGCCTGACAAGATACTCAGGCATCCTACAAAGCCGACAATGATTGTCTGGAACATCCCGACACTCGAATCGTATGAAGAAAGGATAATCACGTATAAGATAAAGTCAAAGCTCTCCATCGTCGGCGGATTAACACTTCCTGCTGCCTATGTCAAGTATTCGGGCAAGAGAGGAAAAGAACAAACAGTCTTCTCAAATAGATTTGATTTGGAAGAATAGAATTGCAATGTTTCTTTTAATTAATTTTTCTTGAATAGTTTTTCAGCAGCTTCCTTTGTGCCTTTTTTCAGCTTATAGCTAACTGCGTTTGGTTCATATCGCAATAGCCACCTTAAAAAAGGAACTCTTCCTCGGTTAAGTCAAGTATGATGTCTTGAGCTGGTTGTGGTGGTAGAACCACAACCCGAAGA
>JAFGPE010000146.1 GCA_016926055.1 Candidatus Woesearchaeota archaeon
CGTCTTAAAGTCTCTATTAGCTTAGCTTTGGTGAGTTTCATACATGGAAGAAACTCACCGTAGGGAAATAGTTTCGGGATAATACAGTTTTTAAAGAAGGGTTGCAGGGCAGATGTAAGCCACCTTCTGTCAGACCCAAAGCAATTGCATTTTGCCTTTGCCGATGGTCTGCCTTAACATTCAACTAAGCGTCCTTTATGGACTTGCACATGCTGGGACTTGCCGTTTCATCCTTCCTGAAAATCAGCTCAATCAGTTATCTTGGAGCTGTTGCCGGTTCCTTCATGAAATCATTGCTATTGACTTTCAGAGGTCTCGTTTCTGAGCCGTAGCCATTCATCTCTGAATCCTCGTTCCCGAGGCAGCAGATAAGCAGAAATCAATCCACTCAAGTGGGTGGACTTTCCCGAGTTATGTCGCATTTAAGCAGCATCACCCATCGTTAAGCTCTGCCCTGCAGGAACATAGTCAATGAGGGTTTATTCTTAAAGGTTACGAAATTTTTAATAAATGCTTTGTGTGGCTTTAATCTCTTCAACAGATTCAGTATATCCTGTAACACCGTTGCCTGCAGGAATAGTAAAAAACACACCTGGTTTTTACAGGTAGGGGTAGTTCCAATAACTCTAGTGATTTGATTTGCAGTAGATGAAATGGCGTAGTTTACACAAATCAACACAATCGTTAGGATACCCCCTAGAAAATAACCTGAGCCAATTATTCTTCTAGCACGAGATACGCCCTCAGAAATCTTTTTTGTGTAAGTGGACCAAAGATCGCCAATTCGAACTGAGTTTTTTGGCATATTTAGGGAATAGTCCTATAAATACAGCAATTATTATCCCGACTATTGTAATAACAACAGAAATGATAGAAACTATTAAGCTTATGATTTCTGTGCTCATGATTGTTAGAAAGCAGTTAGGTTTTTATATATTGTTTTTTCAAAACCTTTATAAATAAGTTCAATCTTACTAATCTTATTAAGGTGATTTTATGGGAGTTGAAATAACAAAGATGAGTTCAAGAGGGCAAGTCGTAATCCCGCTGAACATAAGGAAGAATCGTAACATCAAGGAAGGCGAAAGGTTCATAGTTTACGACCTTGAGGACAGCATTGTCCTGAAGAGAGTGAAGAATCTTGAAGGCGCAAAGAGCATTGATGAGTTCGAAGAAACATTCTCATCCATGTGGGAAACTGCAAAGAGAAGAGGCATAACGAAAAGGGATGTGGCATTGGAGATTCAGAAATCGAGAAAAGAAAATGCTTAAAGTTACTCCTAAATACCAATACCCTTGTTTCTGCATCAATAACGAAAGGAAATGAATACGAATTATTAAGAGCTGCAAAGCTTGGAAAAATAAAGCTTATAATTTCACCGGCAATATTGAAGGAATTCATAGAGGTAATTTCAAGGGAAAAATTTTGCTTTTCCAAAGAGCAAATCAACGCCGCTTTCAAACAGATTTTGACAATATCGCTGATTGTTTTTCCTGCTGTAAAAATTGATGTGATAAAAGAAGATCTGCAGGATAATAGAGTACTCGAATGTGCAGAAGCAGCTTCTGTAGATTACATTGTTTCGGGAGATAACCATCTCCTGAAGCTGAAAAAATACAAGAAAATTTCAATTGTCAGAACTTCTGAAATTCTTAATTCCTTTAAAAACCGCAATACTTAAATACAGAGAAGATAATGGGATTTCCATGGTCGAGTATTTTGAGAGGCTAAAGCACCATTTTTACTTCACAAAAAAAGAGCTGGTTTCTTTTGCAGTAGCTTGCATCATCATGGCGTTTATATTCGGGTTTGATGACGGCAGGCAAACGTTCAGCTTTGTTTCGTGGTTTGGAAATTATGTCCTTGTTTTGATGCTCGTCGTTGTTGCACTGTTTTTCAGGGTTGCTGTCCAGAAGATGGTTGCCCTTCCCTTCGGAATAAATGCCCACTTCAGGATGTGGTCATACGGCCTTGCGATAGGGGCAGCATTGGTTGTGCTGACTCAGGGAAAGCTCATCCTTCTCCTGCCCGGAAGCGTAATGTTTGTCCATCTCACCTCTGAAAGGCTTGGAAAGTTCAGATACGGGCTCAACTATGATCAATGTGGAACAATCGCTGCACTTGGCTCTGTGGCAAACATGGTTCTGGGCATGTTCACCAAGGAGATAATGAAGCAGTTTCATTTCTCAAATCCTGTGTTGGACAAATTAATCTACATAAATCTCCTTCTTGCACTCTTCATGATGCTGCCAATTCCGCCATTGGATGGCGTAACATCATTCTTCGGCTCAAGGATGACATATGTTATAATATTTGGCCTCATATTCGGCTATGTCATCCTTTACATTGGAAAGATATATTCATTATTCCTTGCAATTTTCATAGCCATAATAGTCTGGGCTTTATACTATGTCTTCTTCGAGAAGGAGTTCTGGTAATAATCTATTTAAACAAATCTCTAATACCCTGTTCCATGATTCGAAACTTCAAGCCGAGATTGTATCAGGAGACAATTCTTGGAACAGCTGCAAAGAGCAACACGCTTGTTGTTCTGCCAACAGGGATGGGAAAGACATCTATTGCACTGATGCTTGCTGCCCATCGCTTAAGGCTGTATCCTAGCTCAAAGATTCTTGTCCTTGCACCTACAAAACCATTAGTGCAGCAGTTGATGGATGTCTTCAAAAGGCATATTGAGATTGAAGAAAGCAAGATAATAATGTTCACCGGACTTGTGACACCTGAAAAAAGAAAGGAGCTCTGGAAGGAGGCAACAATAATCTCATCAACGCCGCAGGGGCTTGAAAATGATATTCTTTCAAACAGGATTTCGCTTGAGGACGTTTCATTGCTTGTGTTTGACGAAGCTCACAGGGCAGTCAAGGATTACAGCTATGTCTGGATTGCGAAGCAGTATCTGAAAAAGGCAAAGTATCCGAGAATACTGGCATTGACTGCATCCCCTGGCTCAGAGGCAGAGAGGATTACTGAAGTATGTCAGAACCTTGGCATTGAAGAGGTCGAAATAAGGAGCGAGAAGGATCCTGACGTGAAGCCTTATGTGCAGGAGATAAAGTTTGAATTCATTGGTGTACTTCTTCCTGAGAAGTTCAGGGAGATAAAGAAATTTCTTGAGGACTGCTTTAAGTCAAAGCTCAAGGAGGTTAAGGAAAAGGGCTTTATGAATTCAATCCAGCATATTACAAAAAAAGAGCTTCTTGGAATACAGGCAGAACTGCATTCACAATTAGCCCATGGCATTAAGGATTTTGAGATGATGAAGGCAATATCCCTGCTTGCAGAGGCGATGAAGGTGCAGCATGCACTTGAGCTTTTGGAAACGCAGGGAATAACTGCGCTGAAAAAATACTTTGAAAAGCTGATGGCGCAGGCAGCATCGACAAAAGTCAAGGCTGTGCAGAACCTTGCAAAGGACATTAATTTCAGGTCAGCCATGATTAAGGCAGAAAAACTATTCGAGGAGGGGATAGAGCACCCCAAAATGGAAAAGCTAAGGGAGATTCTTTCTGATGAAACCGGAAAGAATCCTGAAATAAAAACAATCATCTTTAACCAGTACAGGGACAACGCGCTGATGATTCTCAGGGATATTGAGAAGATTCCCGGAATTACAGCAAGGTTGTTTGTAGGTCAGGCAAAAAAAGGCGAGACAGGGATGAGCCAGAAGGAGCAGCTCAGGATTCTTGATGAGTTTCGCGAGAATAAATTCAACACTGTTGTAATGACCTCGGTGGGCGAAGAAGGATTAGACATCCCGAAGGTGGACATGGTGGTATTTTACGAGCCAATACCGAGTGCCATTCGCCATATCCAAAGGAAAGGAAGGACAGGACGACTGGAGAAAGGAAGGGTAATTATTCTAATGGCAAAGGGAACAAGGGATGAAGCTTATAGATGGACTGCATATCACAAGGAAAAAAGAATGCACTCAATACTCAGTAACCTGAAGACAAAAGTGGACTCTGCTCTGAGAAAAAAGCCGAAGGAGAATCTCGGCAAGTTTATTGAGGCGGAAGAAGATGCTGTGATTGTTTTTGCAGATGCTAGGGAAAAGGCGAGCCCTGTATTAAAGGAGCTTGTCGAGCTTGGTGCAAAAATCAACATAACAAATCTTGAAAGTTCTGATTATATCCTTTCGAGCAGAGTTGCTCTCGAGTACAAAACTGTGCCCGATTTTGTCGATTCGATAATCGATGGGCGATTATTGCAGCAGCTCAGGACAATGAAGCAGAGCTTCGAAAGGCCGCTTGTTGTCGTGGAGGGAACAGAGGATATATATTCCATGAGAAACATCCACCCAAACGCCATAAGGGGCATGCTCGCAACAATTGCAGTAAGCTTTTCTGTTCCTATAATCCAGACAAAAAACCCGAAAGAGACTGCTTCTCTTCTGCACATCATTGCAAGAAGGGAGCAGGATGAGGTTGGAAGAGACTTTTCGCCGCATGGAAGAAAGCCGCTAACCATAAAGGAGCAGCAGGAGTACATTGTAAGCTCTTTCCCAGGCATCGGCGGGACATTGTCTAAGCCGTTGCTTAGGAAGTTCAGGACAGTAAAAAACATTGTGAACGCGGAAGAGAAAGAGCTCAAGGAAGTTGAATTGATTGGTGAAAAGAAAGCAAGGACATTAAGGGAATTATTTGATGAGAAGTATGAATTGTGACCATTACCGTATGAAAACAAAGTAGAAAAGTATTTATAGAAGACTTGTATCTATTCTCTTAAGATGGGAATTTTAGATCCTCTGACCGACAAGATTACAGTAGGTGCCCACATAACTAGAAGTAGATTCAGCAGAGGAAGAGATAGACTTGCAGCCAGAATTTCCGCTGATGCTCAGTTGCGAAACACGAGATGGCAACTACGCAGTTATGAAGGAAGAGCTTTCTTTGATGCCAACAAGCTTGGAAAGCATTTTATTAGGTATAACACATATAAAAAATTTCTTAGGCGATACGAAATTGATGATAAGGAGCTTGCTCCAAAGCCGCTCATTAAGATTTTCAGAGATTATGAAGGAGGGCGTGGGAAGAAGGGAAGACCTGAAGTTTTTAAGGCCGTTTTTGCTCATGAAATAAGCAAATTCTCCTATTACTTTGGACTATACGTAAATGCAATTCCTGTGATAGAAAGGGATATTAGCGACTGGGTGGCGCAAGACAACATGAGTCTGTTCACCAAGGAAGGAGAGATGAAAAAGTTAATAGCAAGCATACCAAGAATTGCCAATAAAGAACAAGCAATGGCAATTACCGCTCAGTTCGAAGAGTTCAAACATAAAGTGGCTGGTCCTTCTATAACTCGAACTTCTAAAGAAATAAAGAAAGAGGTTACATGGGATAACAGAATTGCCACTAAATTTGAAGAACCTATACGCGGATTCAGCGGCTGGTGGGCCAGCCATCTTGTGAGTGGGCATTGGCTATCCCATAAAGCACAGAAGATTGCGAGAAGACTTCTCAGATATGAATACCATCGCTTCAACAAGAGGGTAACTGAGTTAAGAGAGGCAATTAACCGTGGTGATGCAACCTATGCGTTCATACTACTAAAGTCTCTATTCCAAGAATACAATAAAATCTCCAAGTATTATTTTAACATAGACAAGGACTTGAAGCTGATAATTGGAAAACTACTTCATGAAGCACAGGTTGTGCTGGACAGGATAGCCCTGCCATTTTATGGTGTAGTTAAGCAGCACACAGAAGCTAATGTTAATGAAATCCTGCAATCGATCCAAAATCTTAGAAAGGACTATATGTCCTTCCGATATGAATCGACAAGAGAAGAATGGGAACTGAAGAAGGTCTTTGAAGAGTTAAAAAACCTTGCCGAAACTTGCAACAGTGTCGTGAAAGATATACAGAAAGCTAATGTAAAGATTTTAGAAAATTTGAGAAGAGAGTATAGCTTACCAGGAAGTCCCGGTGGTCCACAAAATAGAATGGGCTTCACAGGTGGTGCAGGAATATGATTAATTTCTATTTTTTCGGAAAGCTTTAAATACCACCTTAGTATAGGAATAAGTATA
>JAFGPE010000147.1 GCA_016926055.1 Candidatus Woesearchaeota archaeon
AACCATCAGAACCCAAAGGGCAGAGATGTTTTGTAGGCTAATCGCCTACAACATTGGCATTAAGACATACTTTTTCTACTAAGCCTAAATAACCGATACAAATATAAACTTGTAATTCCATGAGAATCAGGGGGTGATTGCGTGAAAACTGCTCTGATAAAGAAGGAAGAGATTGAAAAAGCATTTTCCATGAAGGAGTACATTGCAACACTTGAGAAGGCATTTAAGCTCTATGGCGAGGGAAAAGTGCAGATGCCTCCCAAGGTTTATCTGACTTTTGAGAAGGGCGATTTAAGGTGTATGCCTGTTCATATTCCCGACATGAAGATTGCTGGAGTAAAAAATGTGAATGTTCATCCGCACAACAAAGAGCTTCCGACAGTAATGGCCACGATAACTCTGGTTGACCCTGAAAGCGGCTTTCCTCTCGCAATAATGGACGGAACGCATATTACAAACATGAGGACAGGAGCAGCAGGAGGAATTGCCGTAAAATATCTTTCAAAAAAGGATGCAAAGTCTGTTGCTTTCATCGGTACAGGGGCACAGGCAAGAACGCAACTGGAAGCAATAATGGAGGTCAGGAGGATAACAAAAGTCCTAGCCTACAGCCCTACTGAAAAAAGCAGGGATTTGTTTTTAAAACATGTGAAAGAGAAATATGATGTTGCCTGCAGCTGTTCAAAAACAGCAGAGGAAGCAATAGTGGATACAGATATTGTGGTGACAACAACACCATCAAGGAAGCCCATTGTAATGGCTGACTGGATTAAGCCCGGAACGCACGTCAACGCAATTGGCGCGGACGCAGCGGGAAAAGAGGAATTA
This sequence comes from Candidatus Woesearchaeota archaeon, assembly GCA_016926055.1. GTDB lineage: Archaea > Nanobdellota > Nanobdellia > Woesearchaeales > JAADFO01 > JAFGPE01. The sequence continues at coordinate 829 of JAFGPE010000147.1, forward strand.
GAACCTGTGCTGCTGAAGAAAGCAAGGATTGTTATTGATAATTGGGAACAGGCAAGCCATAGTGGAGAGATTAATGTCCCGATAGCAAAAGGCGTTATTACAAGAAAAGATATTTATGCCGACATAGGGGAAATTGTGACCGGAAAGAAGAAAGCAAGAGAGAACGACAACGAGATTACTGTATTCGATTCGACAGGATTGGCTATTCAGGACATAAGCTGTGCAACAGAGATTTACAGGAAACTAAAGAATGAGGAAGGATTTGAGTTTTTTTGATTAGTTTCTCCCAATTGCCGTCAGAAAGATTTTCAATAAATTCTCAGAAGAACTCCCCTAAACCTTTTTGCGCCATCTTGTTCGATGACAGTTTGTCCAGTGTGCTGTTTACTCTTTCGAGATTAAAGTCATGCTGCTCCACAAGAAGCTCTTTTACCTTATCATCGTCTACCCTATGCCATTTCAGAGAATAGTCATCTGATACAGGAATGTTTTTTATTGTTTCATATACGTCAGTCCACGGATAATCAAAGAAAGTGTCCCATTTTGTATCATTGAACAGCGCCTCAAGATTGTGGCCGTATTTCTTGACAAGGTCTATTGCCTTCTTCGGCCCGATGCCTTTTATTCCTCCAACATTATAATCTGTTCCGACAAGCATTGCAAGCGATATTAATTGCTCGCTGTCGATGCCCAGGCTAGCAAGATTTTCGTTCAGGTTAAGGATCTCGGGTTTTATTGTAAGATAGTTCAATTTTCCTGACTGCTTTTTCCTTCCCGCGATAGAGAGGTTTCTCACAAGCCTTGGCGCGCCTTGAAGCAATGAGTCAAAGTCCTGGGAAACTGCTGCAAAACAATCGCCCTTCTTCGCCATGTAAGCGCACTGGGCTTCTCCTTCCGAAGCTGCCTGTACAATTGGAAATCCGAGCGCGGAAAGAAGGTTTTTTGCCTCCTCAATGATTTCCTTTGTAAGCCTTGCTGTTCTCGCAGCATATTTTTTCATCTGCTCTATGTCTTCCTTCTGCTTTGCCTCCTCGTATTTCTGACCTGCCTCGATCTTCAACTCTTTTCTTCTTACACGCTCCCTTTCCTTTAGCTCAGGAGCCTTGCCATCGAAAACAAAGCACAACCTTAGGTCCTTTTGCATGAGGTTTGTGACCCTTGAGAACAATCCTACAAGATGGCTCGTGATGTTGCCATTTGAATCGCTCAGCGGCGAGCCGTCTGCAGACCTTATTGTCGTAAGGAACTGATAGAGCATGTTGAACGTATCAACCGCAAGAACCTTTCCCTTAAGCTCTTCAAAAGAAATCTCTTTTCCTGCCAGAAGTTCTTTTATTGCCAGACCCATTTTAAATCTTCTTCACTGTTATGCTTTTGAAATCATAATCAAGGAGACGCTTTGCCTTTTTTGTAAGTTCCCCTGTCGTGATGAAGAGGATAGGAAGCTTTTTTATGCTGCCTTTTTCATAAGCCTCACTCAGGTCAGAGTCTGAGCATTTCTTCTTGTTCTTCGCCTTGCAGTAATACCTCAATGTTCCAACGCTGCTTGGTATATTGAGCACGAAATCAATCTCTGTTTTTTCCTTCACCACACTCTGCTCAATCACGTCTATCCTGCTGGTATCAAAAAAGTCCCTGAGTTTCTTAAGGAATTGGTCCTGGGAAGCTTCGTCAAGAAATATCGGTGCCTCTTGCTTTGGCTCGAGTCTTTTTTGTTCAGAGAGTTCTTTTACGTGCTCTCGTTTAGGTTCAGGCTCCTTTTTTATTTCAGGTTCGTTTTCTATTTGTTTTTCCTCTTTTCGTATTTCCTTTTTCTGCGGCCTTATCTGGCTGACCATCTTCCTTATAATGCCCTCTGCCTCCTCTGTCGGAATAAGGTACCATTTCCAGAATATCTCTTCAGAATCGTTTATTTTTACCTTGAGCGGCTTTGCAAAATCCCTTATCTCCCTTAATGCAACCCTCTCCACTGGCTGCAAAGAAGAATCCCTAAGGACTTTCTCCTGCCTCAGCAACTCGTATGCCTTTTTCTCCTTTTCGTGAAGATTTTTTGAATATTCCTGCAGCTTTGATTCCTGGCCAGCAACATAGTAAAGGGGGCTTCCGCCGACTTTAACACTCGATATCTTAACTAATCCTGTAGAAGAAAGCTCTGAAAGAACTGCCGAGGCAATAAGGATATCTGTCCCTATCTCTTTTGCAATCTGAACTGGAATAACAGGGCCCCTGAATTTTATAAACTGCAATGCCTTATCCCTGTCAACAGCAACCTGTACCATAACCGCCCAGAAAGAATCCTTTTTTATATAGTTTGCTAATGAAGACAGTATCCAGGAGTCAGGAGTTAGTAGTAACTTTGCACCCTTTACTCCCTGCTACAAACAAAATAAAAAATTAACTACGGTGCTTTGTCTTTATCTGGTCAAGCTTTTTCTCCAGTTTTTCTATTTTTGATTTTGGCTTTTTCCTGATGAACAGTATCAGTGCAATAACAATCACAACAATCGTTGCAAGGAGCCAGAGTATTGGCTTCATTACTGATTCCTTGGTCACTGCCTCATTGGTTTCAGCAGCAGATATTGTTTCCTGTTCTTTAACAACCTCTGTCGTAATCTTCTCTGGAGCAACATCCTCTTCAGGTCCTGTTTCAGTCTGGACTGTTGCCTGTTTTTCCACTCCTCCAATCGCGAAGTAAGAGAAGCCTGTTGTCTTTGCCTCGTACACGACAAAGTTCCCGTCATAACCAACAAAGCCTGTAGGCAGCTTCGCCCACTGTCCTGATACATATCTATACAAATCGACGCTCTGCATTGTTGAAGCCCAACTCGAAGGTACCTTGAATGTTATTGTTGCCGAATCAAGATTTTCTGAAATCCTTGTAGCCATTATTTCAAGGTATTTGTAGGCATTCTTGAGGTCCTTCAAGTCAGAAGGCTTGCTCCTCAGGCTGTTTATCTCAAAGGAAGGCTGGGATGTTGAACTCTTTAGCTTGAAGACTACCTTTACAAAAGGCATGCTATCGGCCTTAATGTCAAAAGAAACATCATCTCCTGCTGCAATATCTGACCATGCTCTTGCAACAGTACTTTCAATCTCGCTGACTGGTGTCGTTCTTCTCACACCGCTGCTGCTTGAAGAAGCAGGGGTTGATGAGGAGCTTGTTATTGTAACGCTCACCGTACCGGTGTTGTTTGCAGTTGTCATGTTGTTGCCTAGGACATCCCTGCACGTGACATAGTAGATAAAGTCGCCATTTGCAGTATATACATACGAGAAGCTCTGGGATGTTGTGTTAACACCAGTAGTTATTGCTGTACCGGGAGCAGAACTTGTATTGGCAGTTATCGATGTGGATGCATACCAGCACATTGCTCTCTCACTAACGGTTACTGAGATTGTTGCTGTCCCTGTTGAGGTTGTTGATGTTGTGCCGCTCGTAGATATTGCGGTGATGCTCGGCGCCGTTGAGTCGCTGACCGTAAAAGAGTGATAAATCAAAGAACTCCTGTTATTAAGATCCGTGCAGTTTACTGTGAGATTATAGTCGCCGTTTGACAGGTCGCTAAACCCTGAAGTTATGCTGTAGCTGTATTTTGTTTCGTTGGCAGTATCAGTTGAAACATGCGTTGCATCAGATGTTGTTAGTGTTCCTGAAGTCACTGTCTGCAGGCTGCTGTTTGACAGGTTATACTCACAGAAGCTCTCTGCAGGATTTCCGTCCCATGCATCAAATGTAAACGTGAAATAGCTGTTTGTTACTGTTGAACCATTAACCGGGGTTGAGATATTAATTGCCGGAGCAGATGTGTCATTGGCAAGAGCTCCGCCTGAGAAGTGCGGTATGTATAATGTCACATTGCTTGATGTGTTGATATAGCACATTGTTGATGTTGTTATTGATGTAGGGGCTGTTCCGCCGCTGCAATAGTTAAGCTTATATACTGAATCTCCGGCGTCATCTGCAATGTAGAGCACATCAATATCAGGAGTTATGCTCTGGTTGAAGGTTATTGTTGCACCGCTTGCAAAGCTTGCTGAAGGCAGGAATAGAGTTGCGTTCCTGAAGAGCAGCATCCTCTGCAATGCTGCGCCAGCCCTCTGGCCTACAATTGTCGCGACTGAAGAAGTTGTTGTTCTGTCAACCTTTATCTTGTCTGTCTTGTTCCAGTCTGCCTCTGCCCCTGAGAAGTTCAATATGTTTGCCCAGACCCTCTGGCCGTTTGTTCCATTCAGGGTGAAGTCCAGTGTAAATGTCTTGTTTAGGTATGTTGTATTATCTGAGAGGTCTGTTCCCCCTTCCTTCAGAACAATATCCACAACTACGTCTGCACCTATTGAGCTGTTCATGTTGTCAAGGAGAACTGTTGTGCTTTCCTGTGCATTCATCCTAAAGTAATAGGTTGTTGGTGATGAAACTGTATTGTCTGCAAGGTCCTTTGCACTGAATACGATTGTATGGAGCCCTGAGGAAAGCCCTGTTACGTTGACGGATATTGTTCCGTTTGTGACATATGTTGTGTTGATTAAAACACCATCCACTGTCATGTTTGAGTAGTTGATGTTAGTTTCAGTGACTGTCCTGTTTATTACAACCCATCCTGTTGGACTTGTGAAGTTCGGTGCTGCTTCTGAACTAGTTGCAGCTGCTGAAGTTGATGTTTCATCACTAACATAGACTCCTGCAACAGTTGGTACAGTGTTATCGATAATATAGTATCTTGTCACCGACTCATTCTTGTTTGAAGCATAGTCTGTAAGCACAAGATAAATGGTATAGTTTCCATCGCTTCTTGCCGTAGTGGCCCAGGTATAGTTCCACTTGTTTGATGCCATGTCTGAAACTGACAATGTTGTCACTTCTGCCCCATCCTGTGTTACATTCATAACTATTGTCTGGACTCCTGACGTTGCATCTCCATATGTTCCGTTGAGCACCTGGGAACTTCTCATATATGTGCCTTCCGCAGGCAGCGAGAATGTTCCGTATGGCTCCTTTGTGTCAACAACAATGGTTCTTGTCGAAACATCTGTTGTTGATTTTAAGGTATCATTGGCTGATGCATTAAGGTAATATGTTCCGTCTGAAAGGCCTGACACATTAAATGTTACTGGAGATGTTGTGGATGTTGTTGTGTTTATCAGAGCAGGAGTGCTGTTGTAAAGGTAGATTGTAATCCTGTCAAGATTATCGTCTGTCGCAGATACATTCGCATATATCCATGAGACAGACTGGTTTCCAGCAGATGTTGTCGCTGTCCCGAAGCTTGTTGTTGGTCCACCATCATCTATCGTTAATGTGATTGTTGTTGTGTTTGTGTTGCCAAGAGAGTCTGCCGCTGTGAATGTTAGATCGCAACTTCCGGATGTGCAGCCCCAGCCCTGTGTCTGGTTGGTTGTTGACCAGATGTTGTTGCTTCCCTGTATCATTTGAGTTCCGTTAAGAGTTACAGTATTTATGTTGGCATCAACAACTGTCAGGGTAAAATTAACATTGGCTGTACTTGTAGTTACATTGCCCGATAATGTTAAATTGGTGTTTGGGAGTGATATCCTCGGAGCATAATCATCGACAGTTACAGCAAGGGTCATTGTATCGTTAAGGTTGCCAAGAGTGTCGTTTGCTGTGAAGTGGATGACACATGTTGTTTCTCCTGTGCAGGTAGCCCAGTCACTTATCGTGGCAATTACTGAATAAAGGCTGCTGCCGGTCATTTCTGTTGTATTTACATAAACTGAGCTTATTGTGTTGGTTTCTGTAACAGTTACTGAAATATTGATGTTATCTGTGCTGCGCGTCATGTTGTTTGTTGCGTTGGTTGTTGGGTTTGTGACCGAAGGTGCAACATCATCAACGGTAATGAGTATTGTTGTCGTGTTCGTGTTTCCTGCAATATCAACAGCAGTCAGTGTATATATGCAGGAGCCATCTCCTGTGCAGCCCAGTTGGGCTGTCCTGTTCGTGGAATCATATACGTTGCTTCCTCCCTGCGTCATTGGAGTGCCATTCAGCTGTACTTGATAGATATTGGTATCTGTTGCTGTAACTGTGAAATTAAGGTTCCATGTGCTCTTTGTCAGGTTGCTGGATACGTTGGTTGTTGGGTTTAGGATTGCAGGAGCCGTATCGTCTACTGTTATTTCAAAATACTCTGTATCATTTGCATTGCCGAGCTCGTCTGTAGCGGTAAAGAAAAATATGCATGTTCCTGATGTGCAGCCCCAGTCATCTGTCTCGTTTGCTGTCCACCAGACATTGTTGCCTCCATTGTTCATCGTTGTGCCATTCATCAGCACAGAAGAAACTGTGTTTGAATCAGATATCACAACTGTGAAGTTTACAGTAGATGTGCTTTTTGTGATGTTCTGGGTCGCGTTGGATGTTGGATTAGTAACAGTTGGTGCAACATCGTCTACTGTGACGTTGAAGTTTAGCGTATCTGCATTGCCGAGCTCGTCTGTAGCGGTAATAACAAATTCACAGACTCCATCACCCTGACAGTTCCATGCTGATGTTTTATTGATGTGCCAATAACTTCCATCATTTCCAGGGTTACTAGCATTCATTGTACTGCCATTTATGATAACAGAGGATATTCTATGTGTGTCGGACACCCATCTAATTGAGAAATTAAGGTCCCATGTGCTCTTTGTTAGATTATTTGTTACATTGGTGTTTGGATTGGCAATCGAAGGACCAACATCGTCAACAGCCAGCGTTATTGTTGTGGTGTTTGTGTTGCCGGCAACATCTGTAACAGCATATGTAAACACGCAGTTCTTGTCACCTGAGCAACCCATGTTGGCTGTTGTGTTTATGTATTGATAAACTCCTGCACTGACAAGGGTCATTGTTCCTGTACTGTTTATTGTGACTGTGCTTATTCCTGTAGTTTCAGTTGTAAGGTTAAAGGTTACTGCAACAGTGCTTGTGGTGTTTGTGGCGTTCGCATTTACATTACTTATTGTTGGAGCAACTGTGTCAAGCTGGATTGCCCTTGTTGACGAATAATTTATGTTGCCGAGAGTATCGTTTGCTGTGAAGTTAAGATGATATAAGCCATTGGCCAACGCCGGAACGCTGAAGTTGACGGAGTATGGAGACGAAGTGCTCGTGGTTCTGTTTATTAAAGCGCCGTCAGTTCCGTTATATAGATAAACAACTATTGTATGCAACCCCATAATTGCATCTGTAGCTGTTACGTTTGCTGCAACATATGCCTGGGATTTATTGCCTGCTGCTGTCGTCTGGGATTCAAAAGTTAGTTGAGGAGCTCTTGAATCTACTGTAAGCGTGTAGTTTGCCGCTGCAAATGAGCAGTTGCTTGTGTTGTCGCAGGAATAGCAGTTCCAGATATATCTTCCGTCTGAAGGCATTGCTTTTGTGAATAAGTGAATGGAGTTATTTGCAGGGGTCGAGTTTGTTTCATTGGCGTGCCAGCCGACTGTCCAGTTGCCATAGAGCGTTACATTGACAAGAATTGACATGTTTTCGTCGCCTGCTGTTGTTTCATCGTATGCTGTACAGTTAAATACGATAGAGCTGCCACTGGTGGTGTTGTAACCATCAATTGGAAGATTGAGAGTCGAGACAGGTGCAATGTCCGCCGTTAATAGTGTTGCCAGCAAAACAACGCCCAAAAAAAGAAATAATAGTGTAGTCCTCTTTTTATTCATGTTTCCAACCCCTTTTTTGAATCGTTATGATAATTTTAATAAGCAAATGAAATGATGATTTATAAGCTTTTCTGTTTTTTGACACCAACCTATGACAAAAAATCAGTATTTCTGAAAAAGTCTTCCCCATTCTGTTTTCATAAAAGAGTTGATTCTTCTCTTTCCAACAAGATTGTACCAGATGCTGTCGTGATAAAATGCAGAAGCGAAGATGCATAGATTAAAAAGCCCTGTATGGAAGAGCAACGGCTCTATACTGCTGAGGCTTCCTTTCCTGAAAACCTGGTCCCAGAAAACAACAGGGCTCTTTCCTGTCCTGAAATGGAAGTTTGTTTTTTTTATCTTTTCTTCATCCTCACCAACAATCTCAATCTGCTCAACGTCAGCATTCCCCAGCCCGAGGTCATGACACATCTTAAGGAAGGGAATCTTTAATGGCTCAAATCCCATCATCCTGGCGGAAAGCGCATCAATCGCCACCTGGTCGTCGCTCGCAAGGATTGTGTTTTTAATTCTTGGAATCATTGTCCTGGGTCCCGGACCATCGCCCGCGACAGTGCCGTCCATGACAGCAAAGATTCCGGGATGGATTTCCTTCTGAATCGACATAAGGTCGACAAGGACTTCATGAATAAGCTTGTGGCAATGGTGCCTCCTTTTTGTTATAAGGCCACCGAAAGAATTTTTTATCGCTCCCGTCACCGAAGTGTGGCCGTGTGTTTTCATCGTCGGAAGATGTATTATGTTCTTTCCTATGAACATCTTTGGAACCCTGTGCGTGCCAAGAAATATCCTGTGAAGAGCAAGCATTGGTGTCTTCGGCTTGATGCGAACCCACTCGACCTCTGTCAAGGGAACAAATTTGTGATTGTAGTTTTTTATTATTGGCAACCATTTGTTCAGCTTGGCCCCTTTCATTGCATCCGTCACAACAGTCCTGTTTTCAACAACATGGATATTTCTTATCCTGTCTTCTGCAAGCTTCCTGAGAACCCCCTCAAGCTGCCACGGCTCTGTGGAGCATGCAGGATAATACAGGCTCCAGGAAAGATTCAATTTCAGTATTGTCTCATTTGCCTTAATCTGTTTTTTGTATTCTGCAAGGTCCATCAGCCTCGAATAATCTGCCAACACTGTTTCCGGCTTTGTCTTTAGCACTGCTACTTTTGCCATGCGGCCAGGCAATAGGCGAAGATTTAAATAATTTACTCGAATACTGCTTTCATGAACAGTTTTTTTGAGCTGATAAGGGTAAAGCAATGGTACAAGAACCTGATGATATTCTTGCCGATATTATTTACGCAGCAGATTTTTAATCTTCATGCGCTGTGGCTGACATTTATCGGTTTTGTCGGGTTATGTTGTATTTCTTCCTCAGGCTATATCATAAATGACATTGTTGACAGAAAAAAAGACAAGCACCATGAGGAGAAGAGAAAAAGGCCAATCGCTTCAGGAAAAATAAATGTTGCTGCAGGGATTTTTTTTGCCGTCTTGCTTCTGGCAGCTTCTTTTTTTCTATCTTTCAGCCTTAATGTTTATTTTCTAATCCTGACTGTGATAATTTTTCTCAATAGCTTGATTTACTCAGTTTTCCTGAAGAACGAAGCATTTGTCGATATATTGTCTATTGCCATTAATTTTGTGCTGCGGGCATTTTCAGGAGCAATCGTCATTGTAATCAACTTCAAGCCTTGGATAAGGGTGAGCCCATGGCTGATATTCTGTCCGTTCTTCCTCTCCATATTTCTCTCTGTGATGAAACGTGAAGGCGATATTAAGCTTCTTGGCAGAAAGGCTGTCGAGCATAAGAAAAGCCTCGTTCAGTATTCGCCTGATATCATTGACAAGCTAAGTGTAATCTCGACAACACTGCTCGTGATAAGCTATGCGCTGCTCACGGTAATGAGTCCCAATCCTCAGCTGATAGTGACCATGCCGTTCGCGCTGTATGTCATATTCAGGTATTTCTACCTTGCTGAAACAAAACCTGAAATAGTGAGAAACCCTGAGAAAAGCTTGGCTGATTTGAGAATTCTAATTGGAACAGGCCTATATTTCATCTCGGTTTTTTTGCTGCTGTACCTGTAATGGAGGCTGTTCCTTTTTTAAGGCCTCAGCCATCTTATCTCCCAGTAAGAAACATCTCCCTCGCCATCTACAACCGCCATCATCAGTCTTTTCTTTGTAGAATGGGCCACCCGGTTCTTAGCTGCAAATTCATACCATGTCAATGTTGAACCTTCATGTACAGGATATACAATCCAGCGGGCATGGTCATCTCCAGGTTTAACTCCCCTGTCATATACGCGGAAATCTGCCCCGAACTTCAATGCCGTCTTGATTATATAGCCGCGGTTCCTCATGTCCTTAAAGACACAATAACGAATCCAGAAATTCGGCTCAAGCCGTGTTGCCTTCTTGACAAACTTCTCGTAAGGGATTTCCTTTCCCCTTCCATCAGCTACCTTCAGACGCCCTTTTTCAATAAGGTACAGTGACTCGAGAAGAGAAAGTTGCACTTTGCTGTCAACCATTGAGCCATATCTGCTTTGGTTGTATAGCTCTCTTGCCTCATCTGTTGCCTCGGTAATCACCCTTTCCTCGGCAAAAACACCATTGACTGTTTCCCTTGTCATAGAAAAAAGTGGCTTGTGCTTATTTAAATAGTTAACGAAAACCAATATAAACCAATCTAAATCTCCGGTTGCACATGAAACTGATATTTTTGGGAACAAGCTGCATGGTCCCGACAAAAGAAAGAAACCAGGTATGCACTCTCCTTAGCCACGGCTCTGAGCTTTTGATGTTTGACTGCGGCGAAGGAACACAGAGGCAGTTCAAGATTGCAGGATTAAAACCGACAAAGGTAACAAAGATTCTCATAAGCCACTGGCATGGCGACCATGTTCTTGGGTTGCCTGGCCTGATACAAACAATGTCTGCCTCAGAGTACAGCGGAACGTTGATGATTTTTGGGCCGAAAGGGATAAAGGAAAAGATTAACGGTATGATGAATGTTTTTAATTTTGACTGCAATATAAGGATTGATGTAAGAGAGATAGGGGAAGGAGTTTTTTTTGAGAACAAGGATTACATATTGGAGGCCGTAAGATTAAGGCACAGGATTCTCTGCATCGGTTACAGGTTTATCGAGAAGGACAAAAGAAGGATTAACCTTGAATACACAAAGAAGCTTGGCATTCCTGAAGGACCGATTCTTGGAAAGCTCCAGAGAGGGCAGCAGGTAAAGTGGAACGGAAATGATGTTGAGATTGAAAATGCGACAAAGCTTGTTAAGGGAAAAAAGATTGCCTTTATCTTTGATACTATCCCCTGCGAAAGCTGCCAGCATATTGCAGAGGATGCTGATGTCCTTGTTAGCGAGGGAGTTTACTGCTCTGACTTGGAGGAAAAAGCCCTTGAATACAAGCATCTGACAGCGAAACAGGCAGCACAAATAGCGAAACAGGCAAATGTGAAAAAGCTCATACTCACTCATCTAAGCCAGAGGTACAAGGAAACAAAGCATCTTAAAGAGGAAGCAGAGAGAGAGTTTGGGAATGTTGTATGCGCAGATGATTTTATGGAAGTGAAGATTTAGTTTGTTATAAAAGTGCGCTTAATGGATGTTGACTGATTTTATGCATCCCGTCTATTCCGACGATTCCTGCTGTTTTCTCAATTTCTTATCTTCGTTTTCTACTGCTATTTTGACGCATAAGGTTGGATGCAACAACTTTATACATCTGTAGGATGAGGTTCTATATAAAGTCTGCTCCCCATGAGAAGGATTAGACGAATTATGCAGCGTGACTGAGAAGTGGCAGAATCAGACATAAAATGAAAAAAATATTTAAAGGATAACAATAATAATATGCTTATGACGAAATTATATTCACATTTGGCACAAGTATACCATGAAATGTATCAGAGTATCTTTGATTATAAAAAAGATTTTCAGTTTTATAATCGGTTATTAAAGAAATATAAGTGTAAGAAAATATTGGAAATTGGTTGTGGAAGTGGAAACCTTACTCCATTATTCTTGAAAGCCGGATATGATTATGTTGGACTGGATTTATTCAAAGAAATGATTAAGATTGCCAAAAAGGTAGAGCCAAAAGTAAAGTTTATTCAAGGAGATATGCGAAAATTAAATCTAAAAGAAAACTTTGACGCAGTCTTGATAACAGGAAGAAGCTTTACATACCTGACAACAAATGAAGATGTAATGAATACACTGAAATCAGTTCATAAGACACTAAAGAAAAATGGGGTGTTAATATTTGATAATTTTAATGCTGGAGATTTAATCGAAATGAAGAAAAAAAGATTTGTCCAAGAAGCAAAATACAAGAATAAGAAATATAAAAGAATAAGTGAGAAATACCCTAATCTGCAAACTGGTTGGACAGAAGATTGGAAAGCAACTTATTATGTTACAGAAAATGGAAAAACAAAAATTATCAAAGACAAATCCATTATCAGAGCTTTTACAAAAGATGAAATTGCTCTCTTTCTAAAGTTAAATAAATTTAAAATACTAAAAAATCAAAAAAAAGATTTTGTTCTTTTTACAATTGCACAAAAATAGAATACTTATAATTAACTGTTCAGGAAGATTATTATTTCTATAAACACAATGGACAGGATACAGGACTCTTTTAGAAAAATATTAAGTAGTGATGCATAAACCTCGCTCCATCCCTGTTGATTGGGTTTATGCATCCCGTCTATTCTGACAATGACTCCCGGTTTCTCAATTTTTTGTCGTTGTTTTCTATTGCTTAATTCTGTCTGAAGCAATAGCTTCAGCCATAACAGATTTCTAACAACATGGCGCAGGCGGGACAGGGGATGCTCCATCTGGGATGTCCCGCAAAGACATTTTCATGGAAAATGTCCGTCTGCCGCCATGGTTGTTGTTAGAAATTTGAAGAATTAACTGTTTTCATAGACGTGCGCTCGGAGATACTGCATATCATAGGAGACTTTATAAAGACAGCACGTATTACTTATATTAATATGGATAAGCCAGATGTTCACGTTCCAAAGTTGACAAGAAATGAGAAAAAGGTTTTGAGAAAGATTATTGAGCAGGCTAAAATTCCTGATTTGGAGATAGCAAAGAAGATGGGACTTTCTCAGCAGGGAATATTCAAAATCAGGCACAAACTTGAAGATGAGGGCATAATAAAGGGGTATATGCCCATAATTGACTTTAAAAAAATCGGTATTGAGATGTTGGTTGTTATAGGCAT
>JAFGPE010000148.1 GCA_016926055.1 Candidatus Woesearchaeota archaeon
CATGATTGAAGGAATAACTTCAAGAATTTGGGATTGGAATGATATTTTTATGAAGTTTTATCATTCATCTTAGTAGTCACTCTCACTTAAATCCCCTTGTGGACATGTCTTTGAAAAAGACTATACCTGCAAAACACAAACTCGATAGCCAAAAGCTACGAGGTTCCTTTGTGTTTAATCAAGGGGTGGCTTGGAGAGATATTTCAGGCTTATTTCAGTAAAATGAAAATGTTTGAAATAACAATCTCCATAGCTCAATGCAGGCGAAAGAAGCGGAATCAGGCAGTTTAGATTTCGATATAGGAATCTTTATTGTTAGATTTATCTCTAACAGAAAAATTGCCACCCGCATGATTCCGCATAAATGGGGATTATTTCGAAAGAAATAACCTCATTTAAAAAAAAATAATATTTTATAAAAATAAAATGCACACGCCGATGAAAGGAGGTGACATTTTTTTCTAGGCGCTAGCTGAAAGACGACAGCTAGAAATGTGCAAATCGCCAGTGGCAACTACTGTGAGTGTTGCAGCAAAAGATAAACTTACTTTCATTAGCTCCAGTAGGAGGTGTATTATGTCTGCTATGAATCGTTTTAATCGTTTTTTCGCAGTTTTCGCAGTTGCAAGTCTGATTACGCTGGCCATTCTGAAGATCGCTCGTTGTCATTATTTCCATTGAAAAGCAGATGGCCTTTTTTGTCAGTTTTTACTCAAACACGTTGTTTTTTGTTGAGTTAATAAACTGGCACCCCGAGAAAGTTAACAGTCATGGAGCAGAACTAATGGATAGAGACTACTAACTTTCTTCGAAACGAAGCTGCCCCGCTTGATGATGGTGAATGCTTTTGGCTTCATCGTTTTTCAAGTGGCGGCAGCTTTAAATTAACCCCCCGAAACCCCCCTCCCAAATTTGCGGGAGTAGCTCAGCGGCAAGAGTGCTAGGTTGTTAACCTAGAGAGTCGCAGGTTCGAGTCCTGTCTCCCGCACCAAAAGTCCTGGCGCACAGGCAAACCCCGAAAAGGAGTTCAAAATGAAACAATTATTTTTATTCGTCGTAATGGTGCTGTTGATCATGATGTTCGCGCCAATTACGATGTCGACGATGATCGCAGCGGAACCGTCCTTGGTTCTGGCGATCAGTAACGATGAAAATGCACAGATTACTGAAGTTTTAGGCCTGGCCAACAATGACAACATCGAAGAAAATATGTCTGTTGTGGCCAATTTCACCGAAGTAAACGCTGATGAACCGGGTTCGGTTAAGGAAGTAACTATCAGCGACGCCAACGAGTCAAACAGTGATTTAACAGTGGAAAAAGCACAGTATGCGGCGGCCAACAAAGGGAGCACGTACGCCATCGCTTCCAATGTGGCCGATAGCCTGCTCGGATTTGAGACGGCAAATAAAGCGGTGATGACCTCAGTCGCAAACAACCTGAAGATTATAGGCACAGTGCTCGAATCAACAACAAACTCAGCTTAACAAAAAGTCCTGTGCGCCAGGGCTTAAAAATGTAAGGGGTGGTGAGTTAAAAAGACTCTTTTGGAAGGGAAGAGTCTCCTCCCCAGATTTCCTCGCCAACTTCCTGGCACGTGAGAGAGCAAGAGGGGCCCGTTATGGTAGAAGATATTCTCTATTCTATTATACCTATGATATTCCATTCAAACGGGCCTCTCTGCTTATTTTTTGTGGTATTTATTTTCAATAAGGAATATAATTAGACCAAAAAGTATATAAATAAGTATACTTTTTAGTATTCCTAGAGGTGATGCTGTGACCATTGGCAAGATAAGCATTAAGCCCACGAAGCATTATGAATTGCATCATTCAGATGTTGAATGGGACCTTGTTATCGTGACTGTGCTTTCACCGGATAAAGTCAAGCCGAGCAAAAGACATGGAAAAAACAGGTTCACCTACATAAAGATATTCAAGGAATTTATCATCGAGCTTCATACAGAAAGGGATTCTGTTGAGGATATTGTCTGGGTGATAAATGCATTTAAGGTTGAGAGGTAGATAAAAATGAAGAATGAATGTCCGCAATGCAAATCTGAACTAAAGAAGGTTATTTTTGATGTAGGCTATGGAGTAAATGTGGAGTCATTACACTGTGAGAAATGTGGATTCAATATCACAAATGACAA
The DNA here is from genome assembly GCA_016926055.1 of Candidatus Woesearchaeota archaeon. Lineage (GTDB taxonomy): Archaea > Nanobdellota > Nanobdellia > Woesearchaeales > JAADFO01 > JAFGPE01. Next base: position 2,151 of record JAFGPE010000148.1, read on the forward strand.
TAAGCTGAAGAAAGCTATTTCTTCTTTAAGAGAGCAGATGGCTAAAGAAGTTAAAGTAATAAAGGTAGGAACAGGTCTAGGAGTAAGGTTTCCTAATGAAGTTGTTAAAAGCTTTGCTTTAAAGCAGGGCGGAGATATCTTGATGAAGCCCGAATCAGATGGCATAAAGCTTGTTGTTGGAACTTGATTTTTCTTTTTTTGTGGTAATTATTTTCAATAGTGAAAAGATTTGAAGAATTCTTTCCTGTATTACTTGACCGTCACAGACTTTGCCAAGTTCCTCGGCTTGTCTATTGGCAGTTTGTTCTCCTTCGCAATGTAATAGCTCAGCAAGTGCCCAATCATGCAAGCATATATCGAGAACTCTGCATCATGGCTCTTTGGCACAATAAGGTCGCCGTTTGTGTCAGAGACTATTATTGTCCTTGCGCCTCTTGCTTCAACCTCTTTTGTGTTTGAAATCATGTCCTCGTTGTGGTTCGGAATAAGAGAAATAACAGGAGTGCCTTTCTCTATCAAAGCAATTGTTCCATGTTTCAACTCGCCTCCCATCATGCCCTCTGCGTGGACATAGGAAATCTCCTTCAGCTTCAATGCAATCTCCCTTGCAATGGGATAGCTTATTCCCCTGCCTAAAACAAAGATGTCTTTTTTGTCTTTCAGCCCAAGAGCCAGCTTCCTGACCTTTTCCTCATTATCCTCTAATGCTTTCTTTATCTTTCCTGGAATCTCATCAAGATTAATCAAAAAGCCAAGCTCCTTTGCAATGGCGAGCATTACAACAATCTGGTTCGTGAATGATTTTGTTGCAGCAACACAAATCTCCTGCCCTGCAAGAACCTCGATGGAGAAATCAGACAGTCTCTGTATAGTGGAATATGGCACATTGACTATTGAGATTATTTTCGCGCCTGTCTTTTTTATGTCCTTCAGAACACTGACAACATCCATTGTCTCTCCTGACTGGCTTATCGCAACCACTAAGGTGTCCTTGTCAACAGCAAGAAAGTTCTCAAACTCAGACGCAATAACCGTGTGGGCTTCTATGCCGAGCTTTCTTAAAAGATAGACTCCAATCAGCGAAGCATGGTATGAAGTGCCGCATGCAAGGAAAAAAATCCTTTTGGATTTTTTTATTGCTTCAGCAAAACTTTTCAAGGCATCCTTCTGCATCAGCTTTAATGACTCTATCAGCCTTCTTGAAGCTGCAGGCTGCTCATGAACCTCTTTCAGCATAAAATGCTCAAAGTTCTTTTTTGTCTCCTCTTCCCGGCTCCACTCAAAATTCTGGATTTTCTTCTTTATTTCTTTTCCATTGCCATTATAAAAATGATAATCACTGGAGATTATTGCGAACTCATTGTCATCAAAGAATAATGCCTTGTTAGTTTTGTCAGAGAAAGCATAGATATCCGAAGCCAAGACAAAACAATCATCGCACACTCCCAGGACAAGGGGAGAATCCCTTTTCATCGCGTAAACCCTGCCATCTTCTTTTCTGAACAACAGTATGGCAAAAGTCCCTTTTACTTCAGCCATGAATTTAATCATTATGTCTTTTATTCCGAGGCCCTTTTTAATATAATAATCAAAGTAATGGGGAATAACTTCAGAGTCTGTTTCTGACATAAAGCCGTAGCCGTTTTTTTCGAGCATCTGCTTCAGTTCCTGATAATTTTCGATAATCCCGTTGTGGACAGCGAAGAGGGTTTTGTCTTTATTGAAATGAGGATGGGCATTTGCTTTTGTAACGCCGCCATGGGTTGCCCACCGCGAATGTCCGATTCCAAGTGTTGTTGTGCTGTCTTTCACTGAATCAATCAGCAGCTGAATCTCTCCAACAGATTTTTCAACAGCTCCTTCCTTTGTCGCAAAGCCGCAACTGTCATAGCCGCGGTATTCCAATTTCTTCAATCCCTTGAGCAAGTCATTCTTGACCGAAAAACTCTTTTTTGAAACAATCCCGATAATCCCGCACATCAGAGTTCACCCATCCTCTCAATTGTAATCTCATTCAGGCTTTTGACAATCAAATCCGCTTTTGAAAAATAACCGTCCTTTGTGAATTCGTTTGGAACAGCAATAACCCTTATTCCTGCGTTGTTTGCAGTCCTTACCCCTCTTGGAGAATCTTCGATGACAATACATTCATCCGGCTCCACGCCAAGCCTCTTTGCCGCAACGAGTAAGCAGTCAGGATTTGGTTTTTTATTTTTATAATCCTCTCTTGCAACCACAATATCAAACATATCTTCAATTGCGAATTTCTTAAGAATCAATTCTACTTCATTACGATTCGAATTTGTTGCAACTGCCGTTTTATAGTTCTCTTTCATCAGCTGGATTAATTCCCTTGCATGATCCCTCATTTTCATCCCCTTTATGAGTTCAGCGTAATGCTTAAACTTCCTTTTTCTGAGCTCTTCTGCAGAACATTCGAGCTTATATCGCTCAACAGCTTCCTTGAAGTCACAGCCCTCGAGAACCCACTCCCTTATGAATCGCTCCTTTGTCATCTCATATCCAAGTTCCTCGAGCGCCTTTCTCAATGACTCGAACTGCAGCGGCTCAGAGTCCACAACAACGCCGTCAAAATCAAAAATCACTGCCTTCATTCTATGTCCTCCCTCACAACCTCTCCCGGCAATGTTGATTTCCCTGAGAAGATTTTTCTTCCTGGAAATATTGAAGTGTGGATACCTGTGTGAACATCTGAACCAATCATTGCCCCGAGTTTTCTTCTTCCAGAGTCGACAAGGACTCCCTTGACAACCGAGTTTACATTTCCATTGTCGTGCCTTAGATTAGCAGTAATTGTCCCTGCGCCAATGTTTGTGTTGAAGCCAATGACAGAATCACCAAAATAAGAAAGATGGCCTATTGAAACGCTGTCCATTAAAACGGAGTTCTTTATCTCGCAGCCGTTCCCGACCTTGCAGTTGTCTCCTATAGAGGTATAAGGCCTTATGTAACAATTTGGCCCAATCCTGCAGCCGTTTCCTATCATGACAGGCCCCTCAACATAGGCACCTGCCCTCACAATGGTTCCTTTTCCAACGACAACCACGCCCTTTATTGTCGCACCTTCCTCCACCTCTGACTCTATTCTTGAGCTGTCAAGCTCTTTCAGCAGCTCCTCGTTTACAGACAATAGGTCCCAGGGGTATGTTACAAAGAAGCATTTTGTCGCCATGACAACATGGAGCTTTTTTACTGCATCTGTCACCTCTATCTCGCCCCTGCTGGTTTTCTTTAGCTTTTTTATGGCAGAGAATATCTCGGGGCTCAGGACATACAGTGCTGCATTTGCAAGATTTGATTTTGGCTTATCAGGCTTTTCAACAATTCTTTTCAGGAGATTTTTTTCCATCTCCACTATCCCGAAATCCTGTGGATTTTTCACCTCTTTGACAAGGATGGCTGATTTCTTTTCCATGCATCTTTTTATATCATCCTTAAGATAGATGTTGTCGCCCATCAGAAGAATAAATCTGTCATTGACAAATGGTTCTGCCTGAAGCAGGGCATGGCCTGTTCCAAGCTGGGACTTCTGCTCAACAAATCTGAACCTAAACGGATGCCTTTTACTTCTCATCAACCCGATAATCTTCTTTTTCTTATAGCCCACAACAATGATTATTTCGTCTACTAAGCCGGAAAGCTGCTCAAGATTGTGCTCGAGGATTGTCTTATTGGCAACCTTTAACAATGACTTAGGCATATCCTCTGTCAGCGGAAATGTTCTTGTTGATTTTCCTGCTGCAAGAATTATGGCTTTCATTTTGCCTCACCTATTGCTTTTTTCACAATATCATACCAGTGCTTCATCTTTTCATCGAGTATCATTTTTGATTTTGCCTCAACATTAATCCTTATTATCGGCTCTGTTCCGGACGGCCTGATTAATACGGTATGCTCATTTAACCTTGCTCTTAATCCGTCTATTGTCAGAAGCTCTGCATCCTCAGGCACAGCTGATTCTATTTCCTCCATTATGATATCTTTCTTGTCCTCTGGACAAAAAAGCTTGTTTCTCTCGAAGAAATAATCAGGCATCTCTGCAAGTATTTCGGACAACTTTCTCTTCTCCTCCTCGAGGAAGTTAAGGGTTTTTGCAGATGCAAATATGCCGTCAGGCCATAGGCCAAACTTCGGGAAGATGAATACCCCTGCAGGCTCTGCGCCAATACAAGAATTCGCCTCTTCGCACTTGTTCGCAACAAAAACATCCCCCACTTTAGTCCTGAAAACCTTTGCATCCTCGAGGTAGTCATCGACCAGTGAAGAAGCATCCACTGTAGTGACAACTCTTTTAATTCCTGTCTCTTCCATCATCCCTCTTATGACGAAAACCATGAACTTGTCAAAGTTAACCGTATTCCCTTTATCATCTATGGGAATGACCCTATCAGCATCCCCGTCGTGGCAGAAGCAGATGTCGCAATTATTCTGCCTTGAGAGTGCTGAGGTCTGCATTAGATTACTTGCAGTCGGCTCAGGATTTCGCTTTGGAAATCTTCCGTCAGGGGTGTCGTTTATTGAAAGAAAATCATAATTGTATCGCTTAAGAAGCAATGGTGAGATTCTGAATGCTGCGCCGTTTCCGGAATCAATCATGACTTTCATCTTGCCACTGAGGGAAACAAATGATTCTATTGCATCAAGATATTCCCTGGAAACATCGTGCTCCTCGATGCTTTTATTGCCTCCTCCAGAAATAAATTTCTTGCTGGAAAGAATGCCTTCAACCTCCTCCTCCTGCTTTCTCGAGTAAGCCCTCCCCTCGTTGTTCCAGAGCTTGAAGCCGTTGTATTCAGAAGGATTATGGGAAGCAGTTATCATTACCCCAGCGTCTTTTTTCAGAAGCCTTGTTCCGAAGCACAATGCAGGGGTTGGAATGATCCCGAAGGAGGAGATGCTGCAGCCGGAAAGCCCTGAAAACAATGATTGCTCGAGGAGCTCTCCAGAGATTCTTGTGTCACGGGCAACAGCAATATCCTTTTTTCCTGTCATGCATATCGCCCTTCCGAGATTAAAAGCGAGTTCCTGAGTGATTTTTTCTCCATAGATTCCACGAATGCCGCTTGAGCCGAAATACCTCATGGAAGCTCGGATAGGTTCCTTGTTTATAAGCTTTATTCAAAAAAAAGTTGTAA
>JAFGPE010000149.1 GCA_016926055.1 Candidatus Woesearchaeota archaeon
CCGGAGGAAACATACAGAGGATGGAGACAAAAGGGCCATATCTTAATTTCTTCATAAAGAAAAGAAGCCTTTCAGAGACGGCAATTGCCGATGTGCTGAAAAAGAGAAGCAAATACGGTATCGCAGAGTCTAATGAGGAAAAGCCGATTGTCATAGAGTATAGCGGTCCCAACACCAATAAGCCAATGCATCTGGGCCACATACGAAACAATCTTCTTGGCATTACTGTTGCAAGAATTCTCGAGTGGCAGGGAGATAAGGTAATTAAGCTTAACTGGATTAATGATCGCGGCATTCATATCTGCAAGTCAATGCTTGCATACATGAAATGGGGCGACAACGCAAAGCCTGAAATAAAGCCAGACCACTTTGTGGGAGGATTTTATGTGTTGTTCAATGAAAAGCTAAAGGAAAATCCTGGCCTGGATGAGGAAGCCCAGGAGCTTTTGAGGCGATGGGAGTCAGGTGAAAAGGAAATAAGGGCTCTTTGGAAGAAGATGAATGAATGGGCTTATGAGGGATTTAATCAAACATATGAGGTACTTGGCTGCAGCTTTGACAAATGGTACTATGAGTCAGAAATCTATCACGAGGCAAAGAGGATTATCGAGGATGGCATGAGGAAGGGCATTTTCTTCAGGGATGGCGACGGGGTAATTGTTGCAAGGCTGGAGCCATACGGCATGCCAAACAAGATTCTTTTAAGGGCGGATGGAACTTCCATATATTCCACTTCAGACATTGCTCTTGCACTGGAAAAGGCAAAGCTTAATTTCTCAAAATCGCTTTATGTTGTCGGCTCAGAGCAGATACTCTACCTTAAGCAGATGTTCAAAATCTTTGAGCTTCTCGGCTATCCCTGGTCAAAAGACCTTTATCATCTTAGCTACGGAATGGTTTTCCTGCCTGAAGGAAAGATGAAATCTAGGGAGGGGAAAGTTGTAGATGCCGATGATATTGTTGCAGAGATGAAGGATTTCGCAAGGAAAGAAGTGCGAAGAAGATATCCTGACTTATTGGAAAAGGAGATTGGGAAGAGGGCGGAGGCAATAGGCCTTGGAGCACTGAAGTTCTTCATGCTGAAGACAGATGCTGACCGCGATATCTATTACAACCCCGAGGAGTCAATCTCTTTTGAGGGCGAGACAGGACCTTATGTGCAATATGCGCATGCAAGAATCTGCAGCATTCTGGAAAGGAGCAAGAAGAAGCCAAGGAAAGCAGACCTTTCCCTGCTGAAGCATGAGCGCGAGATTACGATTGTAAAGCTGCTTTCACAGTTCCCGGTTGCGTGTGCCAGCGCTGCAAAGAATTACAAGCCGCACATCATTACAAGGTATCTTCTTGATTTGGCCCAGGCATTTAATGAATTCTACCATAGTTGCCAGATATTGAAGGAGAAGAAGGATTTAAGGGATGCAAGATTGATGTTGATAACTGCTGTAAGGATTGTTCTGGAGAACGGATTAAATCTTCTCGGAATAGTTGCGCTGGAGAAAATGTAAACTCTAGTGTTACAAAGCGATAATCCAATGCTAATTACAGAGTCCACAGCAAAAGTATGCGATACATGAATAGAAGGTGGCTGTATATCAGATCTTTTAAGACTTTTCAATAATAATGAAGAAATTTATGCTCACATTGAGTTTCTAAGAAGCAGTCAATGCCATCTGCCCGTATTGTTTTTTTCTTCAAAAAGTATTGTTCCTTCTGATAAATATCACATCCATAATAAAGACATCGAGGTTATTAATAATAAATAAAGAAAAAACAAAAAAATAGACTATCTCTTCCTGAACGCCACTGAAAGCAGCAGTCCAATCAGGATTACAACAACGACAATTCCCACAATCAGAAGAATCATTGTTGTGTCAAGGACTTCTTCCTCCTCTGCATACTTATATTCTGTTACAGGCTGGGTTACAACAACTGCCTCTTCCTTCGCCTCGTCCTTCGTTGTTTCAGGATCAGGACTTTCTTTTGTTGCGTCTCCTGTTATCTCTGTTTCTGCTGGCTCGCATTTCTCAACAAGTATCTGATAAGTTGCTGTGTCGTCCTTCTTTGTGGCATCATAAAGGCTTGTCGCAATTATGTCATATGTTCCAGGCTTTGCATCTGAAAAGTCCAGATACATTGATTCCCTGTATATGGAATCGTCCTCGTCGCCTTCATCAAGCTCAATATCTGCTTTTTTAATCAGCAGGCCAAGGAAGTCGTTCCTGATTTCATAGGCAACCTCGTCCTCGTCCTCCCTGCCCAGGTTTATCATCTCAATAGTGGCTGTTGTTCTCCTGTCACATCCAAGCACTGCAGGAGCAATGCCAAATTCATTTATGTTGATTCTGTGCTTGTCTTTTTTGACTTCAAGTGTGAGTTCTGCTTGGTCCCTGTATGTTACTCCGTCGTCGCCGTCCCCCTCGACTTCAATGAGGACTGTGTACTCTTCCTCGTCCACAATCATCGGCACTTCAAAGTTAAGGTCAACACTCTTGTCCTTTCCGTCCTTTAGGTCAAACTCGTCAGCCTCCTCCTCAAGCTCATCCCCGTCATCGATGTCTTCGATTGTTATTGTGACCACTACATCCTGTATTTCAATATCCTGGGAAAAAAGGTTGCTTACTTCCACACTAAACTCAACACTGTCCCCCGGCTTGGCTTTCTCGCCTATCTTGTCGCCGTCTTCAAGGTTCTTGTCCTTCTCCCCGGCCACCTTGACCTCGATGTCTGTTATTGCCAGTCCGCATATGTTGCTAAACTCAACAACAGGCGGTTCATTCTGATAAATGGAGCTGTTTGTGCTTGTGCTTACCCTTGCAAGCCCAATCATTGCGCCGTGTTCTCCACAATAATGTCCCATGAAACTTCCATAATCTTTGTTCCAGCATCCGCCTGTGCCGTCAAAGCCCACAGGGGAAACTTTCCATCCACTGTCATAGATGAAGAAGCTCCAGAACTCGTTGCCCCAGTTGCAGACTGTTCCTGCAACATCATCTCCAACGCCGTTGACCTTGCATAGTGCGTGGCCGTAAAGGCTTGGGCTGCTCCATATGAGCGTATTCTTTGTTTTTGCCAGGATGTCGTATGCGCTTGTGCCATCATCCACATTAACGCATTGCTGGTTTACAGTTCCATCTGGCATCTCAACCACTACTGCAACATTCTGCGCAAGAACCATTCCTGCAAGAACTATTGCAAACAATGTCATAAACACAAAAACTCTTTTCATTTTTCCTCCCTCCATTCATTTCTTTTGAAGACCAATAAAAACATTGTTTCCTTGAGTCACTTTGTAGTCTGCAGATGACAGGAGTGGCTTTCCGCTTACCGATATGTTCCACCAGTAATTGTTGTCGCTGCATATGCCATCTATGCACCTGATGAAGCCAAAGCTGTTTGTTTCAAGGCTGTGGTTTATTCTTATCAAATTCCCGACCTTGATCTCTGCAATCCTGTATTCCTCTGTTGTCGTCTTTCCAATGGTCTCTATTGTTAATGCTACTGTAGAACCCCTTTTTTCTGACGTTGGCTTTTCCTGAAAAAAGCCGATGAGCGTAAATGAAATGACAATCGTGGCAAGTACCACTAACGACACAACTATTGCCTTTAAACCCCCCTTGGTTGCAGGTGATTCATTGTGATATTTAAATCTATCCATTATTGTGCAGCAGTTTTCCGAACCAACTGGTGGTGATTCTCTGATGAATCTTCGGGCTTATCTTTTTTATCGCCTCAAGGGTCGCCTCTTTCTCGTCAAAGCCACCCTTCTTCTCGATGAATCTTTTAAACGGCTTCATCCCTGACGCAAATATTATGTTCGATACTGCATGAACCAGCATGAAAGGAAGCGCTGAAAGGAACAATACAAATATCGGATACGGGAAGAATGACAGTGAACCTATGTTAACACTTATCTCGAATGCAAGCGTTGCAATGAATGCTACAAGCAGCACTTCAAAAACAGATGCATTTTTTCTCAGGAACCCGCCAAGTAAGCCTGCAGCTCCTGCGCCTATTACTTGGAAGAGCGACCATGGCCCTTGCCCGCCAAAGCAGAAGAAATTCGAGATGTAAAACGCTGTTGCTCCTGCAATTAACCCCTTCTTCTTTCCAAAGAGCCATCCTCCGAGTATTGCGAAGAACGTTATTGGCTCAGCACTTGGCAATGCTTGCATGGGCACTCTGAGCAATGCTCCTCCTATTGTGAATCCTGCCAATAGAAGCCACTCTTTCATCTCAAGAACCTGAAGGTGCTTGACGAGCGAAGCAATAGCTACCTTCTGCTTGACGCTGAGCTCTTGCTTTTGTTCTGTTTTTTGTTTTTGAACTAGTATTTGCTTTGTCATTGGATATAATATCCAATAAAAAATGAACGAGTTTTTATAGTTTGCTATTTCTATGGATTTACAGTATCGCAGAATAGTCCAGACCATTAAAGACGATGTTTCGAACCTTTATTTTTTTCGTCTATGTTTTTATTGCTACTTTATATTTACATATCTATACCATTTTCGGTTTTCGGCTAATATGAAACCCTCAATTTGAGGAGTATGATGCGAAGCATCATTACTCCTGTTCTGATGCACCTGTCGATGTTGTACGCG
>JAFGPE010000150.1 GCA_016926055.1 Candidatus Woesearchaeota archaeon
CGCTTCTTGAGGATACGGCAACTCTCCAAGAGTTGACGAGGGAAAGAAGCGGAAGGGGATTATAAGGGGTGTCCCCTTATTTCATAAGATTGGAAATGTTATTGCTGGTTCGTATGCGTTAGGTTGTGCTCAAATTCAGCAATTAATGGATGGACAAGAGTTCCATTTATATCTGCTCAATGCGCCAGATAAACTAAAGATGCTAATTCATATCTTAAAGCTTGATACGCTTCCAAACATACACCAGTTTGATAGACTTGAAGATGCGCGCAATCATTATGAAAGAGCGGTGCTGAAGAGAACATAATCTGCAAAAATACATCTCTGTTTCTCTTATTTTCAAAACATTTAAATGTCTATTCATCAATGAGTAATGCATGGTGCAACAACTACAAGAGTTCATTAGGATGCTGGACAGAACAGGAGTTTATGAAGTCCTGCTCCCATTTCTTCTGTTCTTTGCAATTCTTTATGGAATTGTTTCAATGACAAAAGTTCTTGGAGAAAGAAAAGGAATAAATGTTGCGTTCTCTGCTGCTATATCGCTTCTGATTGTTGTCCTTCACGTAACTCATTCCTACGGAGGCTTAATTGACCCAGTAGAAATAATTCAGGGAGCAATACCGCAGCTCGGGCTTGTCATTATTGGAGTTATTTCGATTTTGATTGTAGGCAGTGCTTTTGGATTGGAAATCAAAGCTTTTGCTCAAGGAAGTTACGGCATAGTTATCCTTGTGATGATAAATGCTATCGTATACTGGAAGTATCCTGTGCTTTTTGGTTTTATAATAACACTTTCTGTTCTGGTCATAATCCTTGACCAACTCACTCCAAAAGTGAAGGGAAAAATAACACTGCCATTTGCCCTGATGCTTATTGTGGCTTATCTCTTTATCAGGCAGACTCTGCCAAGCGATGTGCCTTTCGGGCTGCAGTTTACAAAGGATCCTTCATTCCAGACTCTTGCTGTCGGAGCTTTTATCATGTTTGTCATGATAAGGATTATCTTAGGGAAAGAAACAGAGAAAAAAGAAAGTTAAAAAAATTAAATCGGCTCTGCCCAGAAATGGATTGAATCCGAAAAGTCAAAATTACCAATACAGGGATATGGCCATGCAACTGCAAAAGTAATTGCAACTTTTCCACCAGGCACTATGAGGTTACCCACAGGGTAACCATTATCATATTTGCCGTTGCATTCCAGAATTTCTTCTCTGTTCTTCTTCCTGCCGGTTTCATAGGGAATGCTGAGGTAGCCTTCACCGATTAAATTATTGTTTCGATTTCCGCAATTCAGCGAAGTATGGAATGCTCCGTTCATTGCCCAATAACCAATGTTTTTCAATTCGAGTACGTTGCTAGAGGGACACTTGGCACTTGGATTTTTCATGTCATATGCATCGCTTCCAGAAATAAACAGGTTCAGCAAGATTTCGCTGTCTCTTGGTGCAGTGTTAAGAATTGTAATGCTCTTGGAGTACATTGTTTTGCCAGGCGCCACTCCCCCAAAATCTACAGGGCCATTAATGACCTTGATGCCGTACCTTGGGTTGAGATTCCAGCTTCTATCAACTGCAGTATAACTCTTTCCTTGCCTGTTCACTGCCACAAAATTCATCTTGGATAATCCCTTACAGCTGCCAACTTTCACGATGCATTTGTAGACCCCATATGAACTCTCTTTTAATGCATCATAAGACTTGAGATTGAAATCAGCGGCTGAGAATCTTGAATCCTCCAATGAGCTTAGGTATTGACATTTTTGTTTTGAGCTTGACAATGCATAACGGTTTTTTGGTGCTAATGAAGCATATACTCCTTTAACATCATTAGGCACGCCTTTACTGTCCGCCACTAAAACAACGCATTCCATCTGCTCTCCCTTGAACAAGTATTTATCTGAATGCTGAAAAACTCTCGAGTTCTCGACTATCTTGCAGCCGTCTTTATGCGGCAGTATCTGAAAGGACTGACTATTGCCAAGAGCAAGAACACTTGATGCCATTAACAAGACACAAACAACAAAAAACCACATTTTCATGTTTATTACCTCCTAAGATTAATTTATTGTTATGGTGAACAAGGGATTATTTAAAAATATTTCGTTTTTTAACTACTTGTCAGTCATAATAATAATTGCGGTTTTTGGAATTCAAGCATCATTTTATCACAAACTTTTTATTTTTCAAAAGCAGCTTACCCGGAGTATGAAGAACAAACTCATTGAAACCCTTAAACAAATATCCAGAAAAGAGAACAAAATAAAGGAGTTCAAAAGACGCCTGAGAATAAAAGGGAGAGTTATCAAGAAATCCTTAACGAAGAAAGGCAATTTCAAGCTTACTGTGCAGAAAGGCGATGATAAATACAACTTCGTCATTATGAAATCCCACAAGGACAAATGCGCTCTCCTTGAGAAGCTGGAAATCGGCGCATTCGTTTCTGCAGTTGGAATAAGAAAGTTCAGGGCAATAATCTGCACACAACTCAAACGAATAGAGAAAGTCGATGAAAGTCAACAGAGAACGCTTGAGGGATTCTAATTAGTTAAGTCTGTTGATGGACCCAGAGGGTCGCGGGAACAAATTCCCTTGACCCCTGTGCCCATTCGCTATGCTCATGGGCCCAAGGGGCTTCGAACCCCCGACCACTCGGTGACTCCTTCTTGGATTAAGAGCCGAGTGCTCTACCAGGCTGAGCTATGAGCCCGCAGCTTTGAAAGAAATTTGAATGGTTTATAAATATTTCCTATTGATTGATATGTACAATCTTCGCCGGCGGAAAACCGTTAAAATAAGTCGCGGATGCATTCGTGTATGCGCCGATGTTCAATGAGTAGAGATAGTCCCCTATCTGCAAATCCCCTGGAAGATTCTCGGCCATTGATACTTTATCAAAGCCGTCGCATGTCGGTCCAACAACAGCGCATACCTCTTTTTTTCCGTTCTTGAACGAATCAAAATGATAGGTGCAGTGGTCAAAGATGCAGCCAGAGAATGTGTGGTAGACACCGTCATTGATGTGATAGAACATCTTCCCTGAGCGCCTTGCCCTTCCGATTATCTGCGTTACAAGGGTTGCGGCAGTTGCCACAAAGAATCTTCCGGGTTCAGCAATGATATCTATATTTTTTGGAAATAGCCTGTCAATCTCGAAATTAAGCAGTTTCGCAAGCTTCTCGAATCTTGGAACATTCTCGTCATATGGCGCGGGAAAGCCTCCCCCTATGTCGACAATCCTTATCTTGTAGCCCTTTTGCTCAGCTTCCCTGATGAGTTCTGCAACGATATTCAGCGCCTTGACATAATTATCAAAGTTAGTGCACTGGCTGCCGACGTGAAAGCTTAACCCTTCAACAACTAACCCTTCTTTCCATGCAGCTTCAATAAGGCCCGTCGCTTCATTCGGCAATACCCCGAACTTGGAATTGAGTTCTACCATTGAGCCTGTGTCAGGAACTTTAATCCTTAGCACAACGCCAGCGGTATCGCAATACTGCTTTATCTTCTTTATTTCATCTATATTGTCATACGTCAATAGAGGTTTGTATGGTCTTAGCGTCTTCAGACTCTCGATGCTTTTTATCGTGTTGGCGTAAATTATCTTGTCATAGATGAAATGGTGCCGCTTTTGTTCGGGCATCTCCTTAATCAATTCGTGCACCAGCATGAACTCATGGATTGAGGCAACGTCAAAGCTTGCGCCCATGTTAAAGAGGGTCTTAACGATTGCTGGTTCAGGGTTAGCCTTTACTGCAAAATACGCCTGAATTCTTGGGAGATGTTTTTTGAACAGTTTATAGTTCTCCCTGATTATGTTGTGGTCAACAATCATCAAAGGGGTTCCGTGCTCTGATACACTCTTCAGCGCTTCATTCTTTTTCATTCTTTTCAAGCATCTTTTTCAGCATATCTATTTCATCGTTGTGCTCAAAATACCCATTTTTCAGTTCATCCGCCATCTGCTTTCTTTTCTCATACAGCCTTTTGAGCTTCTTCGGCTTGGTGTTCTGCAGGATATATGATGTTATGAGAGGCAGCACGATTGTAGCATCGCTGTAAATAATAACTGTGTCATCAACCTGGTCAGGATCAACCTTGCCCCAGGAAACAGCCTCGCTGGGAGTTGCTCCTGACAATCCTCCTGTGTCAGGTCTTGCATCAGTTATCTGCAGAAAATAATCCTGCCCAACTTCAGGAATCATCAGCACTTCCTGAATTTGCGGCTCTGTCTGGAGCAGGAAGTTCTTTGGAGAACCGCCTCCTACAAGAATGACACCTGTCTTTCCGCCTGTTTTTTTTGTATGAAGAATTATTGCAGTGCTCTCATTAACATCTATGCTTGGGTTGATTCTTAGCTTGAACTTGTTGCTCAGGACTTCCAACCCGGCAACATTCATGCCTATTGTGCTGTCTCCCGGAGAGGAAGTGAAGACCGGAACCCCGTATCTGTATGCTGCAGCAAGAACACTTACTTCATGTAGCTTGTTGTCTTTTTCATACTGGTCAAGAATCTTTCCAAGATGATGATAAAATTCCTGTGTTCCCATCTCTTTCTGGAATTCTGTTCTTGTCAGAAGCTTTCTCAGGATATGGTCCGTCTTCATAAGAACGCCGTCATAGTCGAGCAGGATATCATAAATCCTCACAACACCGTCTTCCCTTAATTCCTTGTCGTTGACGAGATGGCTGCCCTGGTAGAGCGGCATATTGAAGGCATAATGCATGTCGTGGTACATATTGGCACCTGTAGCAACAATGAAATCTATATAGCCGTGCTTCATCAAAGGAATGATTGTGGAAGGGCCCATCCCTGCGGGAGTTAATGCCCCGGCAATGCTTACCCCTATTGTAACATTATCAGGCGCATACTTTTTCACAAGAAGATTACATGCAGCCCTTATCCTGCCGCCATTATATGCAAGCATTGTCGTGTCTATTATCTTGCTTACGGAATAATCCTTTGTAATAGGTTCTGGCAAAATCCTCTTTCCGATAAGATGCCTCTCTTTATTGCCGCTGAAAAGTCTTCTCACTCAAATCACCCTGCCTGGTGAAATCTATGTCCATATTTAAATGTTTGTAAACAGAAAAACAATTTCTTTAAATATTGATGATTCTTTTATCTAATTATGATTACCTTTTCGAATGAGACAAGGCAGATTTCTGAAAAAGACATAGCTGAAGCTGCAGATTTAGCTGAAAATTATTTTCACACCGCGAAAGATAAGACTCAGCTAAGAACAAACAAAAGCAATTTCACTTGGATATTAATACATTACCCGAACTGCCTGAACATAATCAAATCAAATAGAAAGGTAGTTGGATTCACACTTGTTCTGCCATGCAATAATAAGCTTATGTCTGCTTTCCTGAAAAATAAGATGACTGAAAGGGAATTGTTGAAAGCGATTAAAGAGAAAATAACTCTTGATAACTTTGAAGTAACGTATTTATGTGCATGTTACATTAATCCCGAGTTCAGGAGAAAGGGGTTGGCAAAGAAAGCCTTTGTTGACTCAGTGAAGAGGATAGGCAAAACGGATTTGTTCTACTGGGAGTATTCGCGCGAAGGTAGGAAGCTGATGGAGAAGGTTGCTGATGTGTTGAAACTCAGAATATCTAAAAAATAATCCCACTCCCCACTCCCCGACCGCGCGCGCAGGATATTTAAATAAAGACAGCAGCATTGCAATGATGATTAGAAACTCATTCATCTTCCTTGACAGGTTTGGGCAGAAAAAAGAGCGTTCGATATGGAATCAGAGGATTTATTCCTGGAACGATTTTCTGGATGCAAAAAGAATAAAAGGCGTTTCTGAAACGAAAAAGGGTTTTTTTGACAGAAAGATAATTGAAGCGAAGGATAGATTGTATGCAGAAGATTCACGATATTTCTCCAGACTCCTGCCTACAAATGAGCATTATCGTCTTTATGATTTTTTCAAGGATGATGCATTGTTTCTTGATATAGAAACTGCCACGCATCACGGCTACATCAGCGTCGTGGGAATGTATGATGGCAACGAAACAAAGATGATGGTAAGAAACCGGAATCTCAATAAGGAGTTGTTGATGAACGAGATTTCAAAATACAAAATCCTTGTGACATTCAACGGATTAAGCTATGATGTTCCGTTGATAGAAAGATTCTTCGGTTTTAAAATCACGATACCCCATATTGACTTGAGACATGTCTGCAGCAGAATAGGATTAAGAGGAGGGCTGAAGCAGATTGAGAGGCAGCTGGATATAAGAAGAAGAAAGGAGGTGGACGGCCTTGGAGGGCAGGACGCATGTATCCTCTGGCAGACGTTTATGGCAACAGGAAGCGATTATTACCTTGATTTACTGATAAAATATAATGAGGAAGACACAATAAACCTGAAGCGGCTGGCAGATTATTCCATCCCTGTTGCGTGGGATAAAATATTTAAAAGCTGAAGTTTTCTAGGGGCGAGGAGGGGATTATTTATGGATGCGCATGAAAGAAAGGATATTGACAAGGATGACATGTTCAAGGTTCTCGAGGACTTTCCAAAGCAGTGCGAGGAGGCTCTTGAATTTGGGAAGGATGTGAAAGTGGGAGGCGAAATAGACATGATTGTAGTTGCCGGAATGGGTGGCAGTGCTCTGCCCGGAACAATCCTGCAAACCTTGTTCGACCTTAAGATTCCGATACATATCTGCAGGGAGTATTTCCTGCCGGCGACGGTGACAAGAAGATCATTGGTTTTTGCAATTTCGTACTCAGGAAATACCGAGGAGACAATCTCGCTGTTCAGGAACGCCAAAAGGATCGGCTCAAAGATTATTGCAATTAGTGCGGGTGGAAAGCTCGAGGAGATATCAAAGGCAAGCGAGGTTACCCATATAAAAATCCCTTCAGGAATTCAGCCAAGGTCTGCTCTCGGCTACATGCTGTCACCGATACTTAACGTTCTTGAAAATTCGAATATCATTCCGCCAATCAGAAAGGAATATCTTGAGGCAGTGAAGAGTCTTCCAAAGCCCGAATACATTGAGATGTCAAGAGAGCTTGCAAAAAAACTAAAAGGTCATATACCTTTAATCTATTCCTCGAACAGATTTGGCTGCGTCGCCTACAAGTGGAAGATCAACTTCAACGAGAACAGCAAGGTCCATGCATTCTGTAACTATTTCCCTGAGTTTAACCACAACGAGATAAACGGATATGTCAACCTTAGCGGCCAGTTCTACGCCATAATGCTGCATGACGATGAGGAATATCTCAGGATAAAGAGGAGGATGCAGATAATCAAGGAGATGATAAAGGGCAAGGGGGTCAAGGTTACAGAGATTATGGTTCGCGGGGAGTCGATGATTTCAAAGATTCTTTCTGCAATTTACATTGGAGACTGGACAAGTTACTGGCTCGCAATAGAGAACAAAACAAATCCAACTCCGGTGAAGATAATCGAGGAACTGAAGAAGAAGCTTGCAGAGTGAACAATTTTTTAAGAAATTAAAACAAAAATAAAAAAATAAGAAATCAGAGAATTTACTTCTTCTTCTTTCTCTTCTTGCCGCCTCTTGCCATCTTGGCTCTTGAGACGTCACCGTTCTTGTCAACGAAATAGAGATAGCCCTTTACCTTTTTAACTCCAACTTTGGCGACCTTCTTTGAACCTTTCTTTGCCTTGCCGCCGCCTCTTGCCATTGTTGCGCATGAGATGTCTCCCTGCTTGTCTACAAAATAGAGGCATCCGTCCTTCTTCTTAATTCCTACTTTTGCAACTTTCTCTGCCATTTTCTTACCCCCTCATTTTTTGTTAATTAGTTCAGTGTGACTGAACTTCTGACGATAATACGTCGGTCATTTATATACTTTTCGTTTTTTGGCGACGGTAAATCTGCAGAAATAACGAAAGATATTTAATAGATGAAGGATTTTTTAGAGAGCTATGAGAAAGAAGATTGTTGTGGCGAACTGGAAGATGAACAAGACAGTTCACGAGGCAGTATCCTTTGCAAATGAAATTAACAAGTATCAGGATTTCAGGTGCGATGTTGCGTTGTGCGCTCCGTTCGTAGCGTTGAGCGAGTTAAGAAATGTGCTTGACAAAAGGTTTCATGTGGGTGCGCAGAATATCTATTTTGAGGAGGCTGGCGCTTATACCGGCGAGATTTCCGCTACGATGATAAAAAAGTTCTGCAGGTTTGTAATAGTCGGACATTCTGAAAGACGGCAGATCTTCAAAGAGGACGACCAGGTGGTCAACAAGAAGGCAAAAATCGCGTTGAAGCACGGAATTACTCCCATTGTTTGCATTGGAGAAACGCTTCAGGAGAGGGAATCTGGAAAAACAAGCGAGGTTGTGCAGAGGCAGATACTTGAAAGCCTGAAGGATATCGACGTCACTCAAATAATAATGGCGTATGAGCCGGTGTGGGCGATTGGTACTGGAAGAAACGCGACACCTGAGCAGGCAGAAGAGATTCACGCTCTGATAAGACGGCTTATTGGCTCTGAAAAGACAAGAATACTCTACGGCGGTTCAGTGAAACCAGAGAACGCAAAAGGCCTCATGCAGCAGAAAAATATAGACGGTGCTCTTGTCGGCGGTGCGAGCCTCGACGTGAAAAGCTTTATCGGGATTTGCCAAAATGCATGACTACAAGGAACTGGATAAACATTTCAGGAATACTGTTGAAGCTTATAATGAGTTTGCCAGCTTTTTTTATGTTCAAACATTTAACAAGATTTCGCAGTACCATCTTACTGAATTCATCTCTAAGCTCAAGGGAAAAAAGGTTCTTGATGCAGGGGCAGGCTCGGGCAGGGATGTTGCCTATTTCATTGAGGAGGGCCTTGATGCTGTTGGCATAGATATCTCAGGAGAGATGATAAAAACTGCGAAGGAAAAGGTGCATGTCGAGATAAAGAAGATGGACATGAGAAAGATCGATCTTGGAGACGAGAGCTTCGACGGGATCTGGTGCTGCGCTTCATTGATTCATCTTCCGAAAAAAGATGTTCCTGTTGTTCTGAAGGAGTTTCATAGGGTTCTGAAGAAAGACGGCATTGTTTATATTTCTGTCAAGGAAGGCGAGGGAGAGAGGCTTACCGAGTCGCACAACTTAAACAAGGCACAGGTATTTGTTGCATTCTACCATGTCATAGAACTTGAAACAATGCTTAGGGAGAATAACTTTGAAATTCTCAATTCTTCAAAGGAAGACGTAGAAGGAACGGACTGGATAAACGTGTATGCGAGAAAAATCTAGGTTTTCACAATAATCTTTCTGATGTCGTCGTAGCGCATCCATGGTCCGTTCGGCGGCGGAATACTCGGGTCAGAGTATTTTATCTCGACATTGAAGATATAATCCCCTGAAGGAACGTCCTTCGGGATTTTTATTCCAACCGCCACCTTTTTGTTTTCATTCTTTTTGATTATATGATCATTTGAATACTGAAGCCATGAGCTTGTGTTAGGGTATTTAGTGAGCACCGTCTGAGTAAGTTCGTTTTTGCCACTGTATGCTTCTTTGAACAGGATTGAAACACTAAACTGATTCTGGTCTGAAGATCCTACCTTCAATATATTCAGTATCCCGATACCGAATGTAACTAATTTTCCTTTTTCAGCTTCTTTTGTGCTGAATGGAATCGCGACCTTGGCGCCTGAGGAAAGCATATTTTCTATCTCCAATTCTGTCTGTTCGTCGAGAGTTTCTTTTATATCGATTGTCTTGGTAAAAATATTCTTTATCAGAATAAAGCCGCCGACTATCAGCACAGCCGATAATGCAAGTACAACAATAAAGTTTGCCGACAGTTCTATTGCTCCCTTTTTCATGTTGGGTTCACAAAAACAAGCTTTCCTATCGCTTTTTCGTAAAACTGGTTAGTGAGCAGTTCACCTGGAGAAGTTCCTCGTGGAGGTCTGGTGTAGCTGTAAATCAGCTTTATCTTTGGCATGTGCTCTTCCTCAACATCCCTCATCACAAAGCTCACTGGGATCTCAACATCAAAGCTTTCTCCAATCTGCGAGAGTGGACTGTTTATGTCTTGCTTTTCGCCGAGCAGAACGTTGTTTGTGTCAAGGACATGGGCCCTCTCAAACACGATGTCGCTGGTTGCAGGATTGAGCTTAGTCATTGCAATTGTTATTTTGAAATTATCTTGTGTTACGTCAAAAGGCTCGTTGTATTCTATTCTGGCCTCTATGCTGAAGTCTGTCGATATGTCCCTGTTGTCTATTATCGGCCTGGGTGTCACGACAACATCATTCCTGAGGATTGCATGGCATTCCTGCTCCAGGCACACAAATTCCATGTAGCTGCCGAATCTTCCGCTGCAAGAGCCGCAGTCTTCAGGGCATGTGCATTTGTCCTCGTCAGGGTCGCATACATTATTGCCGCAGCAGCTCGATGTAACCGCATCGTGCATGCAGAAATAACCTGTCTTTTGGGAGCAGTAATCCTTTGTGCAGTCATTGCTGTCATCGCAATTTTCAGGGCATTTCTGCTTTGTTGTCGGAGCGACAAAGACAATAGGCTCCTTGAACTCCTTTGAGTAGGTGATAGGAGTCTCTTCCTGCTTTGTGCCGGTGATGTAATCATAGTATATCTTGACGTTTGCAATATGACTTGTTTCAGAACCGTTCATCTCCACATTGTCGAGAACTATGTCCTCATTTATTTCAGTGTCTTCGCTCCACAAAACCTTGTTTATTCTCTTTGAGCCGAATATTGTAACATCCGTTCCAAGTCGGTCCCGCTTCTTGAAAACCTCTACCTTGTTTATTCTTGGCCGTAGAGCATAAGTGCCAAGTTGCTGAATCCTTATCTTGATGTTGAATACTGACTTTTGCAGATTAAACGGATAATCATATGTGTATGTTGCCTGGAGCTTTAAGTCCCGCTCTGTTATTATGTCGGTAAAGCTCTTCTCTGTGACATTTGCAGCATCTGTGACGCATTCATCATCCACACAAACCTTTTTGAGGTATTTGCCCTCCTTGCCCAAGCATTTTGTGCAGTCCTCAGGACAGGTGCATTGGTTTTCTATCTTCTCGCAAACGCCATTTCCACAATGGCAGTCCTTTATTGCAGTGTGTTTACACTCCTTTCCTTTTACGCAGTAATCATTAGTGCACTTGTTGTCATCGCTGCAGTCAGCATTTGTCTTGCATACCTTTTTTCCGCAACCAGAAATAAGAAGAACAAGAATCAATAAAAAGATTACCAGAATCTGCGGATTTCGATTTATCCTGACCACCGCTATTTGATTATCTCGTATTCCTTGACAAGCAGCATCATGAACAGTATGAGGACAATTGCCCCTGCTATTATAAAGCCCAGTCCTCTTACAACAGGATCAGCCATTTTTCCTGCAACCATGATGTAGACTCCAATGCCCATGATTGCAATTCCTAACCATAAGAACTTGTCAAGAACCAGCTTCATTATCTCAAACTCCTCTGCCTGCGTAAGTCTTTTTTTCATCATCCCACCTCTTTAGACTATTTCAATGAAAAATTCCTTCTGGTCGTATATCCCTGCACTGTTGCAAGTTGCCCCGTTGTCATCCGACTCACAGACCTCTACCCTTATGAAATAGGTCGAAGTCGCTATGGCGTTGTGAGTCATCACTTTGATAGGGATTAGCTTATACTCTCCAGCAGAAATCTTTGGAAGATTCCCAAAAAATTGCAATGCCATTGCCTTGCCGCTCTCAATAGAATCAAATGAAGTTATAAGGCTGTTCTCTGCAGGGCTTCCTGAAACATCGTCCGGACCCGATTGATATATAAGGCTGACACGATATGCCTGCAGTCCATTGTTGATGTTTTTGATGCCCATTGCAAAAACATACTCATCTGAAGACTTTACCTTGATTGTCGTCCTTGGGAACGAAATCTTGGCATCTGTCTTTGCAAAATCTGTTGAGATTTGTGTCTTGATGCTTTCTTCAACATCATCGATGAGGTTGCTTGCCTTGTCCATCTTTCCCCTGATGAAGGCAAGTCCCAAGCCGAGCAGGGTTATTGCCATGACGAGGACAACTATTGCATTAATCGATAAATTCAATGAACCTTTCTTTTTTCTCATAATCTCACCTTATATCCCTTTTACAAAGAACTGGCTCGTTGCATAAGGATCTACAGCACCACTTTCTGTTATTGTAAAGACAAACATTTGTGATTTCTTTATATTGCTTCCAACAAATATTTTGAAAGGAATAAGTTTGATTTCCCCAGGACCAACATCACTGTATTCTCTGCTGAATGTGAATTTTGCCTGACCTGTGCTCTGGTCGCCGGCAGGACAAAACTCTTTGCCTTTGTAATCGCATATGGTTAGCGATTGGGAAGTTGTGTCAATATATTCCACCTTCATTTCAAATGTTTTCTGACTGCCCTCTGTGTTTTTTATCCCGATAACGGCAACCTCTGAATCACCATTCCTCAGCTCAAACTGCGTTTTCGGTATATACAGCTTCTCTCCTGATGTTGCAAGCTGCTGCTTAATAGACTCTCTGACATTTTCATCCACGCTGTCAAGAAGATCCCCTGTTTTTGTGAACTTGCTTTTGATGAACGCTAAACCTAGCCCGAGCATGGTTATCGCCATTACTAGAATCACAATAGCTTCTATTGAAAGATTTAGAGACCCTCTTTTATTTCGCATACTCTTGCACCTCTTTTTAGCTTTCTAATTGACCTTGTTCTTTATAAATTTTTTGTTTTGTTATGACCCTATTTAGAAATCTTTATAAAGGGTTTGCAATCTCTGGAAAAGTTATGGCAAAACTAAGAAAGTTTGTATCCTACAGGCGGCCTGAAAGAGCATATACTCGAAGGTCAAAATTCAGAGAGAAGAGCTATATTAAGGCAAATCCTGTTCTCAAGGTTGTAAGATTTAACATGGGCGACCCGAACAAGAAGTTCGATTACACGTTGCATCTGATTTCGACAATAGGGATGCAGATAAGGCATAACGCGATAGAGGCGGCAAGGCAGACTTCCAATAAGATTCTCGAGGAGGATGCTGGGAAGAACGGTTATTTTATGAGAATCAGGATATATCCTCATCACATTCTCAGGGAAAATCCATTGGCTTCAGGAGCAGGGGCGGACAGAATGAGCACAGGCATGCAGCTTTCGTTCGGAAAGCCCATTGGTGCAGCAGCAAGGATAAGGAGCGGACAGATTCTTTTTGAGATTAGCGTCAACAAGGAACATCTTGGAGTAGGGAAGGAAGCCATGAGAAGGATAAAGCACAAGATTCCCTGCAAGACAACTCTTAGGACCATTGAGAACAAGAAGAGTTGATTGCTAAATAATCCATTTCTAAGTAGTGATAAATCATTATATATCACGGGGCATGACAGAACACCATGATTGATGCGATAAAAGAGCTACTTGCTAACAAGTGGGTTTTTGCTCTATTTACGCTTATAATTTTTTACGCTATTGCAAAGCTAATCCATATCCTTCTTGCGAAATACGCTTTGGCATGGGCTATGAAAACAAAAACTACGGCAGACGATCTGATAATACAAAAGACCAATAATTTTGTTTCAGTGTTGATTTTCCTTTTTGGAGTGAGGATTGCGCTGACAAGGCTTGACCTTGGTGCAGGGCTTTATGACCTTGCGGTAAAAATAACCTATACAGGAATAACCTTTTTTGCAAGGATGATTGTGATTGTCATATTCATGGTTCTTATAGCGGAGTGGGGCAAACGGTTTGCAGCAAGAACAATGTCAGAAGTGGACAAGGAGGTTCTGCCCCTCCTGCAGAAGATTGCAAACGTTCTGCTCTGGGCAATCTCGATTCTCATGATATTGAGCATATGGGGTGTTGACATAGGTCCATTCCTTGCAAGTCTGGGCATTGCTGGTCTGGCAATAGGCCTTGCTGTAAAGGATACTCTTGCGAATATTTTTGGCGGCATTTCTTTGATTCTTGATAGGAACATAAAGGTTGGGCACGTAGTAAAAGTGAATGAAAGCTCGCCTGATGAGGAGATCGGAAAGATAATCGACATTGGCTTGAGAAGCACAAAGATTCTTACAAGAAACCATGAAACAAAAATCGTCCCGAACGGCGTTCTTGCACTGGCAACATTCACCAATTATTCTCTGCCGGACAACAAGCTTAGGATAAGGTTTCAATTTGGAGTAGAATACGGTTCAGATGTCAACAGGGTGAAGAGAATAATTCTTGATGAGATTAAGAAGATGAAAGGGATACTGAAAGATCCTGAGCCGTATATACGATTTTCAGAGATGGCCGATTTTTCCTTGAACTTCAAAGTGCATTTCTGGGTGAGGGATTATGACCTGAAAAGTGCTAGCAAGGATGAAGCGCTTACACGAATTTACAACGCGTTGAGGAAGCACAAGATAGGCATCCCATTCCCGACGAGAACATTATATATAAAAAAGAATTAAATTTCCTTCATTATTTCTTCTGCATCAGTAATTATTCTCTCATTTATTTTATTGTCCGCTGCAAACCCTTTTATCTTTTCCTTTCCAACGACGTCTTCCTTTGAGAAATAGATTATTACCTTCTTGTTGAACTTTTTAATCGAATCATATAATTTAAGCTGCTGCTCCATGGGATACTCCCCTGTCAGGTCAAAGACATATACGATTGTGTCTGCCAGGTATTTCAACGCAAGGTGGGCCTGTTGCTCTATGCTGTTCATCCTGTCAAAACGGTTAAGGGTTCCAGGGGTGTCTATCACCTGGATTTTTTCTTCGCCATTCGAGAAATAGCCAAGGTTAATTGATTTTGTCGTGAAGGGATAGCTGTTTATCTCTGCCTTCGCGCCTGTGAGCTTAAATAGCAGCGTTGTTTTTCCGACGTTTGGA